>CAIMEE010000182.1 GCA_903839865.1 Enhydrobacter aerosaccus
CGCGTTGCCGGCGGCGATCGCGTCCATCGCATCCGGCCTTGTGCTCGAGAATGTTGTGCGCCTGGGCTTCGGCAACGACATGCGTGGCTACGACCGGCCGATCGCGCGCGACGTGCGCTTCGGCGACCTGCGCATCAACCCGCAACAGACCGAGACGATGGGCGTGGCGCTGGCGATCATGCTTCTGGTGTTTGCAGCCCTTGCCTTCACGCGGATCGGCAAGGCGATGCGTGCTTCCGCCGACAATCCCGAGCTTGCGGCCCTGAAGGGGATCCGGCCCGACCGCGTGGCGATGATGGCAAGTTTCGTCGGCATGGGACTGGTCGGCATGGGAGGCATGCTACTCGGCCTCGACAGTTCGATCGATCCGCTGACCGGCGCGCGCATTCTCCTGTCCATCTTTGCCGCCGCTGTGCTGGGTGGCCTCGGCAGCGCCCCTGGCGCGGTGCTGGGGGCGTTCCTGATCGGCATGGCGGAGGAGCTGTCCGTGCTGGTCGTGGGCTCGCCCTATCGCGCGGCGGTCGGCTTCTTCGCCATCCTGATCGTGCTGTCGCTGCGGCCGCGCGGCCTGCTCGGCGAGCGGGCGTTCTAGCGATGCTGAACTACCTTCTCTTCATCGCGACCATCGGCGGGATCTACGGCGTGCTGGCCCTCGGGCTTAACCTGATCTGGGGCGGCGCGGGAATGGTCAATCTCGGCCTCGCGGGCTTCTTCGCGGTCGGTGCCTATGTGTCGGCGCTGGTGACCACGACGGGACATTTGCCGATTCCCGTCGGCTGGCTGTTGGCGCTGATCGCGGGCGGCATCGCAGGGCTCATCGTGGTCCTGTCGACGACGCGGCTGCGCGAGGATTATCTCGCCATCGTGACCCTGGGGTTCGCTGAGGTGGTGCGCCTCGTCGCGGCCAACGAGATCTGGCTGACCAAGGGGTCGGACGGCATTTCCGGCATTCCCGGACCGGGAAAGGCCGCCTTGGGCGCGAGCTTCAACGCGGCCTATCTCGTGATCTTGATCGTCGTGCTGGCGGTCGTGTTCGTGCTGATGCGCCGCATCGACCGCTCGCCCTATGGCCGCGCCTTGCGGGCGATCCGCGAGGATGCGCAGGTGGCGCAGGTCGCGGGCAAGCCAGTGCTGCGCTTCAAGGCACAGGCCTTCGCTTTGTCAGCGGCGGTCGCGGGGCTGGCGGGCGCTCTCTACGGCCACTTCACGTCCTACATCGCGCCCGATCTTTTCCTGCCGCTGATCACCGTCTACATCTTCCTGAGTGTCGCCGCGGGAGGCATCGGCAATCCGGCGGGCGCGCTCGTCGGCGCCTATCTCGTGATGACGCTGCTCGAGTCGGCACGCTTTCTCGTCGAATTCATTCCCTACGTCACGGCCGTGCAACGTGCGGCGCTCAAGGAACTGCTGATTGCCGCCGCCCTGATCCTGGTATTGCGCCTGATGCCGCGCGGGCTCCTGCCCGAACGCATTCCGCGCGCACCGCAACCGCAAACCGGAGAAACATCATGACACCGCTGGACAGCTGCATTGCCGCCCTGAGGACGGGGCCGACCGAGGAAATCTTCAAGGCGATCGAGAAGGGCACCGCCGCCACGGTGGGCCACAAGCTGTTTACGCTTCTCTATGTCGCGCCCAACGGCAAGCGGGTGAAGCGCATGTACAGCAACATGCCCAAGGAATATCCGGTCGGTGGATACAAGGAGATCCGGGAGACCGAGTGGCACAAGCAGATCCTCGGGCAGAAGAAGGCCTGGGTCGGCTACAACAAGAAGGACATCGAGTGGGCCTTCTTCGATCACGAATTGATCGTATCGCTGGGCTGCGAATCGGCGATGAACATCCCGGTGCTCTATAACGGCCGCCTTTTGGGCACGATGAACCTGCTGGATGCGGCCGGGCACTACAAGGCGACCGATCCCACGCACTGCGAACCCTTTGCGGCGCTTCTGGTCGGACCGTTCCTTGACGCCATCGCTGCCGATCCCGATATCGGGACCTGATCTGAGGAGTTTTGCGTATGAATGCCGTGCTGGGCGATCTGCCGACCTGGAAGCTGACCGACCTCTATTCGAGCCCGAGCGGCAGCGATTTGCAGGCCGATCTTACGCGGGCCGCCGAAGAGGCGGCAGCCTTTGCCAAGGACTACGAAGGCAGGATCGTCGGGCTCGACGGCAAGGCGCTGGGCGCCGCCATCGCGCGCTATGAGGCGATGTCGGACCGGATGGGGCGCATTGGCTCCTATGCGCAGCTCTACTATGCGCAGAACCAGGCCGATTCCGAGCGCGGGCGCTTTGCGCAGGATGTTTCGGAGAAGCTGAACGACATCTACGCCAAGCTGGTGTTCCTGGGCCTCGAACTCAACAAGATCGAGGATGACGATCTCGCCATCAAGCTGAAGGAGCCGGCGCTCGCCAAGTACGGCCCGTGGCTGCGCGACCGGCGCGTATTCCGGCCGCATCAGCTGTCCGACGAACTGGAAAAGCTGCTGCACGACCAGTCGGTGGTCGGCAGTGCGGCCTGGTCGCGCCTGTTCGACGAGACGATCGCGCGCCTGCGTTATCCGTTCCGTAACGAGATGCTGAGCGAACCCCAGATCCTCGACAAGATGTCGAACAAGGATGCGAGCGTGCGCAAGGATGCGGCGAAATCCTTCGGCAAGGTGCAGGGCGACAACATCGCGATCTTCTCGCTCGTCACCAACACGCTGATCAAGGACAAGGAGATCGAC
>CAIMEE010000183.1 GCA_903839865.1 Enhydrobacter aerosaccus
ATCTGATCGATTTGCTTAGATAGAGAACCAAACAAGTTCGTAAGTAGTGCGTCTCGATTACCAACGAGCCAAGGCCGAAAGTTTATGACAGTGGGTCGCTGCTTCCTCGGAAGATTTGAAAACTCATCTTCAATAAGGAACAAGAGGCTCGATTTTCCTGAGCCCCAAGTCCCTTCAAGCCCGACAACTAGACCGCCGTCAGAAGCATGATCCACCAGTGCGGTTGCGATCCGTTTGGCGATATCTCGAAATCCAAGCTTGTCTTCGTCACCGCTTCGAACGGCTCGATCGCCTTTCACCGCTGTCGTGGGTGCAGCAGCCATCGCGGCCTACTCCCACTCGATCGTGCCCGGCGGCTTTGACGTGATGTCGTACGTCACGCGATTGACCCCGCGCACCTCGTTGATGATGCGGCTCGCCACACGCCCGAGGAAAGCGTGGTCGAACGGGACGTAATCGGCGGTCATGCCGTCGGTCGAGGTAACGGCGCGCAGCGCGCAGGCCTGGTCGTAAGTGCGGCCGTCGCCCATCACGCCCACGGTGCGCACCGGCAGGAGGACGGCGAAGGCCTGCCAGATGTCGTCGTAGAGGCCGGACTTGCGGATCTCGTCGAGATAGACGGCGTCGACCTCGCGCAGAAGGTCGAGCTTCTCCTTCGTGATGTCGCCCGGGATGCGGATGGCGAGGCCGGGGCCGGGGAACGGGTGGCGGTTCACCAGGTCGGGCGGCATGCCGAGCTCGCGGCCGAGCGCCCTCACCTCGTCCTTGAACAGCTCGCGCAATGGCTCGACCAGCTTCATGTTCATGCGCGCGGGCAGGCCGCCGACATTGTGGTGGCTCTTGATCGTCACCGACGGGCCGCCGGTGAACGACACCGATTCGATCACGTCGGGATAGAGCGTGCCCTGCGCCAGGAACTGCGCGCCGCCGATCGTCTTGGCTTCCTTCTCTAACACGTCGATGAACAGGCTGCCGATGGTCTTGCGCTTGGTCTCGGGATCGGTGACGCCGGCCAGCGCCTTCAGGAACAGCTCCGAGGCGTCGGAATGGATCAGCGGGATGTTGTAGCTGTCGCGGAACAGGCGCACGACCTGCTCGCCTTCGTCCTTGCGCATCAGCCCATGGTCGACGAACACGCATTGCAGCTGGTCGCCGATCGCCTCGTGCAGCAGCACGGCCACGACCGAGGAGTCGACGCCGCCCGACAGGCCGCAGATGACCTTGCCTTTGCCGACCTGGGCGCGGATCTGGGCGATCGCGCGCTCGCGGAAGGCGGCCATCGTCCACTGGCCGCTGCAGCCCGCGATGTTGAGCGCGAAGTTGCGCAGCAGTTTGGCGCCGTCGGGCGTGTGCACGACCTCGGGGTGGAACTGCACGCCGTAGTAGCGGCGGCTCTCGTCGGCGATCGCGGCGAAGGGGGCGTTGTCGCTGGCGGCGATCACCGAGAAGCCCGACGGCAGCTTGGTCACGCGGTCGCCGTGGCTCATCCAGACCTGCTTGCGGTCGCCCGGCTGCCACACGCCGTCGAACAGGGCGGAGGTCTGCTTGACCTCGACCTCGGCGCGGCCGAACTCGCGGTGGTGGCCGCCCTCGACCTGGCCGCCGGGTTCTTTCGCCATGGTCTGCTCGCCGTAGCAGATGCCCAGGACGGGGATGTTGGCGGTAAAAATGGCGGGATTGGCAGACGGCGACTGGCCCTCTGTCACGGAAGCCGGGCCGCCGGACAGGATGATGCCCCTGGGGTCGAATTTCTCGATGTCGGCTTTGTCGACCTGCTGGAAGGGGTGAACTTCGCAGTAAACCCCCGCTTCGCGCACCCTGCGGGCGATGAGCTGGGTCACCTGCGACCCGAAATCGACGATCAGCAAACGGTCTGCCATAGGCGGATATAAGCGACGTTTTCGGCGCCTGCAATGTGGATAGGGCGATTGGCGCGTAGCGCCTATCGCCGGCGGGCGGCAGCGCCTTCAGAGGCGCGAGTCGGCGCTTTTCGCGCTTCAGCGCGAAAACGCCAACCCGCGCCGTGCAGAAAAGATGCGGGTGCCCCAGCCGGCTTTCATAGCGCCGCAGGCAATCATGACTGCCTGCGGCGCCATGAAAGCGAAGGGTCCCTCGCTTAAGGCGAATGTGAATTCGCCGACTCGGGATGACAGTCTTGGGGTGGCGCAGGGCGTGCGTCCGCCCGGCTACGCCTCGTCCGGCGCCAGTTTCCGGCGGACCACGGGGGCCTCGAG
>CAIMEE010000184.1 GCA_903839865.1 Enhydrobacter aerosaccus
CCCGACCTACGCGCCGCTGGGTCAGTACAACATGCCGGTGGCGATGCGTGCCAACATCAGCGGCAATCTCGAGGCACCGGCGACGGTGTTCTGGAACGTGACGAAAAAATGAGCCTTCGGCCGCCGCCGAAATGACGGCGGCCGTTCGCGGCCTATATGACGTCCGTCATCAACGGAGGATCACATGGCAGATATCAACACCCTCAAGCAGGGTCTCATCGTCACCGCCTTCTGGGAAGCAAAGCCGGATGAGGTCGATGCGTTGAAAGGCATCATCCGGAAGTTCCTGCCGCAGGCGCAGGCCGAACCCGGCGTACTCGCCTTCCAGATCCACCAGTCGCGGGAGGAGCCGACCAGGTTCTTCTTCTACGAGGTCTTCAAGGACGAGGCCGCGTTCGCCGAGCACAGCGAAGCGCCGCACTTCAAGACACTGATCCTGGAGCAGGCGCTGCCGAAGCTCGCCAAGCGCGAGCGCACGCAGCATCGCTTCGTCTGAACGTCAGGTGCCCCAGAACTGGTGGAGCGCGTTCGCGTCGCCGGCGAAGAGGTTGCGGTCATAGTGGCTGACGCCGGCCACGATGGTCGTGGCTCCGTAGGCGGGACGGCTGGGGCTCTCGTCTGCCGCGTATTGCCAGAGTTTCCAGCCGCGATCCGCCCAGGCAAGGGGGAGCTCGGGCGAGTCATGATAGTCGGCAACCCAGAGGGGGCAGCGCGCGAGGATCGAGGCGGGCGTGATGCGGGCCCCCAGGCTCAGGCCCGAGTTGGGCAGCGGATCGCCGTTCGCCCAGGTCGGATGCACGTAGACCACGGGCAAGCGGCCGGTCGCTTCCGCCACGGCGCGCACGAAGGCTTCGGCCTGATCGAGCCGCATCGAATTGGACGGATTGTTCTCGTTCGCTTCGAGGTCGAGTGCCAGGAGCGTCTTGGGGCCGGGCCGTGAATTGGCGAGAAAGAACGCCGCCTGCTGGGCGCCCGATGATTGCCCGGTACCGTAATGATAGGTGCCCCACAGCAGTCCTGCCGCTTCGGCCGCCGGACGGCGCGCGGCGCAGGCGGTATCGGCATAGTCGCCGCCTTCACTCGCCTTGTGGATGATGGCGAGAATGCCGCTCTGCTTCACCCGCCGGAAATCGGAGACGTTCACCCCGCGGCTGATATCGATGACAGCGTCGAGGCCCTGCGAGGCACGATCGGGCGGCGGCGGCGCGACCGGATAATTGTAGGCGGTCATCGGGGCGCGCTGTGAAGCGCACCCGGCCGTGCTCAGTGCAGCAAGGCCCGAGAGAACGTTCCTGCGTGAGATCATCCGCTCACAGTAAAGATTTTCCGCCTCTCAGCGCAAGTCACTCCGCCGCGACTTGTTGCTTCCAAGGTCCGACATCGAGGAAAGTGCTCTGGTAGGTCGCGCCTTCGCCCATGTCTGTGTAACGGTCCGAACAAAGCATGTTGATGGTGCCGGAGACGGCTTCACCAACGGGCCGCTGGCCCGGTACGAGCACGACGCCGGGCTGAACCTCGTCGCTGACCTTCAGCACAAGCCCGACCTCGCCACGCTCGTTGAACAGGCGCACGTCGGCGCCGTCCACGAGGCCGCGCTTCCTGGCATCGTCAGGGTGGAGAATGCAGAACGGCTTGCCTTCGCGGCCGCGCAGGAAGCCGACGCCGGAGAAGGCCGTGTGCGCCTGGAAGTATCCTGGCGCTGTCAGCAGGCGCAGCGGCCACCTTGCGGCGTCCGCGCTTTCGATCGCGTCGGGTGCCCAGTCGGGCACGGGCGACAGGCCCTGGCTCGCAAGCTGCTCGGAGTAGAACTCGAGCTTGCCCGAAGGAGTCTTGAACGGCTGGCCGTTCCACTCGTGGGCGATATTGATCGGTGTGCCGGCGAAGATCGTGGCGAGATCCGCAGCGCCGGCGGGGCCGGTCGCACCCTTCAGCAATTCCTTCGCGGCATCCTGCGGCGACAAGGTGAAGATGCGGTCGGCGATGCCCATGCGCTTGGCCAGGGCCTGCGCCACCTCGAAATTGGAGCGCGCTTCCCCCAGAGGCTTGGCGGCCTGCTGGCCCCACTGCATCCAGTAGGCGCCGTAGGCCCGGTAGAGATCGTCGGTCTCGAGATAGTTGGCGGCCGGCAGCACGATGTCGGCGTACTTCGCGGTATCGGTCAGGAAGGGATCGTGCACCACCGTGAACAGATCCTCGCGCATCAGTCCCTGCTGCACTTTGTGGACTTCGGGGCAGGTGACGACGGGATTGTTTGCCGACACGTAGAGCGCGCGGATCGGCGGATCCTTCATGTTGAGTAGGTCTTCGCCCAATCGCAGGTGATTGATCATGCGCGTCGTGGCCGGGCCCGAGGGCTTGCGGATGGCGTTGTAGTTGAGGTCGCAAGAGGCCGCCGTGAGCAGGAGGGCGCCGCCGCCCTTCACGTCGTAATGGCCGGTGACGCCCGGGAGCAGCGTGACCGAGCGCAGCGCCTGTCCGCCAGCGGCGAGCCGCGTCATTCCTTCGCCCAGGCGAACGAGGGCTGCCTTCGCCTTGCCGTACATCGCGGCCAGGGTCTCGATGTCCTCGACCTTGAGGCCGGTGATCTCGGCCACGCGCTCGGGCGGGAACTTCGGCAGGATGTCGCGCTCCACCGTGTCGAAGCCCAGCGTCTTCCTGGCGATGTAGTCGCGGTCGGCGAGCCCATCGCGCACGAGGATGTGCATGATGCCGAGCGCCAGGGCCGCGTCGGTGCCGATCCGGATCGGCAGATAGAGATCGGCAGCCTTGGCGCTGCGCGTGCGGCGCGGGTCGATGACGACGATCTTCATGCCGCGCTGCTTCTTGCCTTCCTCGCAGAGCGCCCAGAAATGCACGTTGGTCGCGGCAAGGTCGGCGCCCCAGGAGATCACCAGGTCGGAATGCACGACCGACTGCGGGTCGGCGCCGCCGACCGGGCCGACCGTCGCGTCCCACGCCACTTCGCAGCAGGTGTCGCAGACGGTGCCGGCCTGCAGGCGCGAGGAGCCCAGCGCATGGAAGAGGCCGTTCACGAGGCCGCGGTTCATCAGGCCCTGATGGGCGGAGTAGGCGTAGCCCAGGAGGGCGAGCGGGCCGCTCTCCTTGATGACGGCTTTCCACTTGGTGGAGATTTCGTCGAGCGCCTTGTCCCAGGTGATCGGCGCGAACTGGCCGGAGCCCTTGGGGCCGCTGCGCTTCAGCGGCGTCTTGATGCGCTCGGGCGAATTAACGAGGTCGGAGTCGCGGTTCACTTTTCCGCAGGCGAAGCCCGCCGTGTAGGGCTGGTCGGGATCGCCCTGGATGCGCACGACCTTGCCGTCCTCGACGCTCGCGATCAGCGAGCACATGTCGGGGCAATCGTGGGCGCATACGACTCGAACTTGCTTCACAGACCGTCTCCCCAAATCCGGAAGACGGTACTGTAACAGAGAAGGCGGGAAGTCCCGGCCTTACTTCTTTTTGGCGGCGCCCTTAGCGGGCTCGGGCGCAGCGCCGGCCGACTTCGAGCCGGCGGCCATCGCCGAGCCGGTCATGCCGAAGCGATCCTTGAAGCGCTGGACGCGGCCGCCGCGATCGATGCTCTGGCGAACGCCGGTCCAGGCCGGGTGCGTCTTGGGGTCGATATCGAGGCGCATCGATGCGCCTTCCTTGCCCCAGGTCGACTTGGTTTCGAACGTCGTGCCGTCGGTCATCACCACGGTGATCTTGTGGTAGTCCGGATGGATCTTCTCTTGCATCGTCTGCTCCTGCGCCTGTGGGGCCGATTCCGACCGGCCCGCGCGATAAGGCGGGGGATATACAGGCACGAAAGCGTGTCCACAAGTCCGGTTGTACGGGGCCCAAGGGGCCTGATAGACCGGCGCCCACATGAGCGATTCATCCTTCGAGAGCCTGGCCGATAGCCTCCTGGAAGCCCTCGAAGAGGGTCTGGGCAACGTCGCGGACGCCGAATTGCAGGGCGGTGTGCTCACCGTCGAGGGGGATGGGGGCACCTGGGTCATCAACAAACATGCCCCCACCCGGCAAATCTGGCTGAGTTCGCCCAAGTCCGGCGCCCGCCATTACGCCTTCGATCAGGGGGCGGGCCTGTGGCGGGATACCCGCGGCACAGGGGATCTGATGACGACCCTGGCGGGCGAGCTCGGGGCCGTCCTGGCGTGGCAGCCGACATGAAGCGCTTTGCCGGTCTCAGACTGCTCGGACCCTATCTCAGGCCCTATCGCGGCCGGGTGGCGCTTGCGTTGCTGTCGCTGATGGTCGCGGCCGGGACGGTCCTGGCCTTCGGCGCCTGCCTGCGTGCCCTGATCGACCGCGGCTTCGCCGAAGGGCGGCCGGAGGTCCTCAACTACGCGCTGGCCTCGCTGCTGGTCGTGGCGCTGGTCCTGGCGATCGCCTCTGGCGCGCGCTACTACCTCGTGTCGTGGCTCGGCGAGAGAGTCGTGGCCAACCTCCGCCGCGATCTGTTCGCGCACGTGCTGCGCCTCGGGCCGGCGTGGTTCGAGATCAAGCGTTCGGGCGACGTGATGAGCCGCATCTCCGGCGACGCGCAGCTCATCGAGCAGGTGATCGGCTCGTCGGCGTCGGTGGTGCTGCGCAACACGCTGATGTGCATCGGCGGCATCGTGATGCTGATCGTCACGAACCCCAAGCTCGCGCTCTACGTTCTGGCGATCGTGCCGCTCGCGGTGGCGCCGATCGTGATCTTCGGCCGCAAGGTGCGGGGCCTGTCGCGCGAAGCGCAGGCGCGCATCGCCGACCTGGTGGCCGAAGGCGCCGAGACGCTCGACGCGGTGCGGACCGTGCAGGCCTTCGCGCAGGAAGATCACGCCAGCCGACGCTTCGGGGTTACCACGGAGCATGCCTTCCAGGCCTCCATCCGCCGCATTGGCAGCCGTGCGACGATGACGACCGTGGTGATCTTCATTGTCTTTGCGGCCGTCGGCTTCCTGCTTTGGATCGGCGGACAAGACGTGCTCGCGGGCCGCATCACCGCGGGCGATCTGTCGGCGTTCGTGTTCTACGCCGTGCTGGTGGCGAGTTCCGGTGGCGCAATCAGCGAGAGCATCGGCGACCTGCAGCGCGCCTCGGGCGCTGCCGAACGCCTGGCCGAACTGCGCGACGAGGTGCCGGTGATCGCCGAGCCCGCCCAGCCCAGGAGCCTGCCCAAGCCCACCCAGGGCGCCGTGGCCTTCGACGACGTCTCCTTCCGCTATCCCACGCGCGCCGACAGCTTGGCGCTCGACCGGTTCGATCTCAGCGTCGCGCCGGGCGAGACGGTGGCGATCGTCGGTCCCTCGGGCGCGGGCAAGACCACGGTCTTCAACCTGCTGCTGCGCTTCTACGATCCCGAGTCCGGCAAGGTCAGCATCGATGGGGTCGATATCGCCTCGCTGCCCTTGGCCGAGCTGCGGCGCGCCATCGCGATCGTCCCCCAGGAGCCCGTGCTGTTCACGGCGTCGGTCACGGAGAACATCCGCTACGGCCGTCCGGAAGCCTCCGATGCCGAGGTCAAGGCCGCCGCGGAGGCCGCTTCGGCCCTCGGCTTCATCGAGGCCCTGCCGCACGGCTTTGCCACCCATCTCGGCGCGCGCGGGGTGCGCCTGTCGGGTGGGCAGCGGCAGCGACTGGCGGTCGCCCGCGCTCTGCTGTGCGACTCCCCGATCCTGCTGCTCGACGAGGCGACCAGCGCGCTCGATGCCGAGAGCGAGCTGGCGATCCAGCAGGCGCTCGACCGGCTGATGCGCCAGCGGACGACCCTGGTGATCGCCCACCGTCTGGCGACCGTCCAGAAGGCCGATCGGATCGTCGTCGTGGACGGGGGAAGGGTGGTCGATGTCGGCCGCCACGCCGATCTGGTGCGCCGGGGCGGGCTTTATGCCCGTCTGGCCGAGCTTCAGTTCAGCCTGCCCGGTTTGGCCGCTGCCAGCTAATTTCTTACATTAAGTGTCAGCAAATCTGGCTTGAAAATCAGCCATTTATTGGATATAGTTCAGCCATACTTAAGGCATTTTGACACTGACTAGAAGTTGGATGGATCCCATGTTTGCTCGCTTTCCGCTCCAGGCTTCTGCCCAGAACGACCGTCTCAGCCGGCTCGCCGATTGGTGGCCCGCCGCGATCTTTGGCCTTCTGGCCCTGATGGGCGCGGTTCCCGACGGCAACGCCCAGACGATCAGCCAGACCCTCGGCCTGTTCTAAAGCCAGATCTCGGCGCAATTTTCTTGCGCTGGGGGTGGGGCGGAATCCGGTGCAAATCGCCGGAAACCCCGATGCCATCGGCATCGAAGTTGTCCCAGGATTTCGGTGCACGCCGAGTCAGGATTTCGCTTTGCGATCAGCGTCGAGGCGTCTCAGTTCACGCCGCATGATCTTGCCCGTCGTCGTGAGGGGCAGCGCAGTCACGAATTCGACCTCGCGCGGATATTCGTGGGCCGCCAGCCGGGTCTTCACGTAGCTGGCCAGATCGGCCTTCAGCGCCTCCGTGGCGGCGATCTCGGGCCTGAGCTGCACGAAGGCCTTCACGATCTCCGTCCGCACCTTGTCCGGGATGCCGACCACGCCCACCATGGCCACGGCCGGGTGCTTCATCAGGCATTCCTCGATCTCCCCAGGCCCGATGCGGTAGCCGCCCGAGGTGATGACGTCGTCGTCACGGCTCTTGAAGAAGACGTAGCCGTCCTCGTCCATGCGGCCGAGGTCTCCCGTCAGCAGCCAGTCGCCGGCGTATTTCTTCGCCGTCGCCTCCGGGTTCTTCCAGTACTCCAGCATGACGATCGGATCGTCGCGCCAGCCCGCGATCTGGCCTTCCTCGCCGGGCGGCAGGACCCGGCCGTCGCTGTCGACGATCGCGACCCTGCGGCCGGGGCAGGCGCGCCCGCACGAGCCCGCCCGGACCTCGAACCAGTCCGGCGAGTTCAGCGTCATCAGGTTCATCTCGGTCTGGCCATAGCCTTCCGAGATCGTCGTGCCGAAGGCGTCGCGGCCCCAGGCCAGCAGTTCCTCGCCCATCGCCTCGCCGCCGGTGAAGAGGGCGCGCACGTCGTAGTCCCAGCGGCTCCGGGGCCTGTCGACCTGGCGCATCATCTTGAGCGCGGTCGGCGGAATGAACGTCACGCCGACCTTGTGCTTGGCCAGCAGGGCAAAGGCGCGCTCGGGGTCGAACTTGGCAAAGCGATGCGCCAGCACCGGCGTGCCGTAGTACCAGGCCGGGAACAGCGCGTCGTAGAGCCCGGCGATCCAAGCCCATTCCGCCGGCGTCCACATGATCTCGTTGCCGCGCGGCCAGTGGCCGAGCATCTGCTCGACGGCCGGGATGGTACCCAGCACCATGCGGTGGGCATGCAGGGCGCCCTTGGGCTGGCCAGTGGTGCCCGAGGTGTAGATCAGCAGGGCGGGATCTTCCGCGTCGGTATCGACGGTGACGAAGCGGTCTGACGCGGAATCCAGCAACCTGTCCCAGTCGACGAAGTCCGCACCGTGCGCGCCGGCGCCGATCACGACGATCGTCTTGAGATGCGGTAGGCGATCGCGCACGGCCAGGATCTTCGGCACGTTCGCCATGTCGGTGATGACGGCCGACGCCTCGGCGTTGGAGAGGCGATATTCGACCGCCTCCTCACCGAACAGGGTGAACAGCGGCAGCACGACGGCACCCATGCGGTAGCCAGCCAGGTGGCAGAGCGTGAGCTCGGCGCCCTGGCTCAGGAAGACGCCGACGCGGTCGCCCTTGCCGACGCCCCTGGCCTGGAGCGCATTGGCCAGCCGCGAGCTTCCGGCAAGCATCTCGCCAAAGGTCCAGTTGCGCACGCTGCCGTCGGCATTCTCGACGATCATCGCCAGCGTCGCGGGATTGTGCCGCTCGCAGACCACACGGCCGATGTTGAGCTTCTTGGGCTTGGGCCAGCGGAACTGGCGCATCGCCTCTTCGTAGGGAAGGCCGCGCGGGATCATGCGGCAGGACTATGCCATGTAGACCGGACTCCGCCACCGGCGCTATTCTGCAGCATGAGCCCAGACGACCATTCCTATGCTCCCGTATGTGCCGGCCGAAGCCACGAAGAAGGCATCAAGACCGTTCCTTCGGTCTGCCCGCACGACTGCACCAGCACCTGCGCGCTCGAAGTCGAGCGGCTCAGCCCGACGAAGATCGGCCGGGTCCGCGGCTCGCAGCGCAACAGCTACACCGCGGGCGTGATCTGCGAGAAGGTCGCGCGCTATTCCGAGCGCATCCATCACCCCGACCGCTTGATGAAGCCGATGCGCCGCACCGGGCCGAAGGGCTCGAAGCAATTCGCCGAGATCTCGTGGAGCGACGCACTCGATATCGTGGCCGAGCAGTTCATCGCGAAGACAAAGCAATACGGCAGCGAGACCATCTGGCCCTATTACTACGCGGGCACCATGGGTCTGGTGCAGCGCGACGGAATCAACCGGCTGCGCCACGAGATGAAGTACTCGCGCTGGTTCTCGACGATCTGCGTGTCGCTGTCGGACGGCGGCTGGATCGCCGGCACGGGCGTGAAGCGCGGCGCCGACATGCGCGAAGTCGACGACCATTCGGACCTGGTCGTGATCTGGGGCGGCAATCCCGTGAACACCCAGGTCAACGTCATGACCCACGCAATGAAGGCCCGGAAGCGCGGCGCCAGGATCGTCGTGGTCGATCCCTATCGCACCGGCACGGCCGAGCAGGCCGACGTGCATCTCGCGGTCCGCCCCGGCACCGACGGCGCGCTCGCGGTCGGTGTCATGCATGTCCTCTTCAAGGAGGGCTATGCCGACTGGGACTACCTGCGCAAATAGACCGACGCGCCGGACGAGCTGGCGGCGCACGTGGCCAACCGGACGCCCGAGTGGGCGTCGAAGATCACCGGCCTTTCGGTCGAGGAGATCGTGGCCTTCGCGCGGATGTACGGCCAGGCGAAGGCCGCCTTCATCCGGTGCCATCATGGCTTCAGTCGCAGCCGCAACGGGGCGGCGAACATGCATGCCGTCACCTGCCTGCCCGCCGTCACCGGCGCGTGGAAGGCCAAGGGCGGCGGCGCGCTCTACGGCCATACCGGCATGTACCCGATCAACAAGGCGCTGATCGAAGGCACCGAGATGATCGACAAGTCGATCCGCGAGCTCGACCAGTCGCGCCTCGGGCCGATCCTGACCGGCGATGCCGATGCTTTGAAGAATGGCCCGCCGGTCACCGGCCTGCTGATCCAGAACACCAATCCCGCGATGGTCTGCCCGGAGCTCGAGCTGGTGCACAAGGGCCTCAGGCGCGAGGACCTGTTCACCTGCGTGCACGAGCAGTTCATGACCGAGACGGCAGCCTTCGCCGATATCGTCCTGCCCGCCACCATGTTCCTCGAGCACGACGACTTCTACACCGCGTCCGGCCACACCTACTTCCAGGTCACCAAGGCCGTGGTCGAAGCGCCCGGCGAGTGCCGAGAGAACAACTACGTGATCTCCGAACTGGCCAAACGCCTGGGCGCCAAGCATCGCGGCTTCGGCATGACCGCCTGGGAGATCATGGACGAGTCGCTGAAGGCGTCGGGCATGTGGGACGCCGAGACCAACTGGTCGAAGGGCGGCCAGGATTTCCATCTCGGCTTCGAGACCTCGCACTTCCTCGATGGCTTTGCGTGGCCCGACAAGAAGTTCCGCTTCAAGCCGGACTGGAAGGCAATGGGCCCGCGCGGTGGCGAGATGCCGGTGCTGCCGGACCATTTCGACGTGATCGATAATGCTACGGCAGAAAAGCCCTTCCGGCTTGTCGCCGCGCCCGCGCGCACCTTCCTGAACTCGACCTTCACCGAGACGCCGTCGAGCCAGAAGCGCGAAGTGCGGCCGACTGCGATGATGAACCCCGAGGATTGCGCGGCGCTGGGCGTCGTCGATGGCGACAGGGTCGAAGTCGGCAACGAGCGCGGCAAGACCGTCGTTCACACAAGGGCCAAGAGCGGCCAGCAGCGTGGCGTCGTCGTGGTCGAGGGCATCTGGCCGAACAAGAACTTCGAGACCGGCATCGGCATCAATGCCGTGACCTCGGCCGATCCCGGCTGGCCCAACGGCGGCGCGGTGTTCCACGACACCGCCGTCTGGATCCGCAAGCTCGCTTGAGCGACTTCCGGCCGGCGGCGAATCCCTCGATCGTCCAGACCCAGGCGGCGCGAACGCCGGGCCGGGCGCATGTACTGGTGATCGGCAACGAGAAGGGCGGCTCGGGCAAGTCCACGACCGCCATGCACATCGCCGTGGCGCTGATGAGCGACGGGGCGAAGGTCGCCACCATCGATCTCGATGCGCGCCAGGGCACGTTCACGCGCTACATCGAAAATCGCGCTGCCTATGCCAAGCGCAAGGGCCTGGAGCTTGCGATTCCGCTGCATGCCGCCGTGCAGGCTTCGGGAGATGCACCCGACGAGAAGGCGCGCTTCGAGACGGCGCTCGAGCCCGCGGTGACGACAGCCGACTTCGTGATCGTCGATACGCCGGGCAGCGATACGCATCTGTCGCGGCTTGCCCACACCTGGGCGGATACTCTGCTGACGCCGCTGAACGACAGCTTCATCGATCTCGACCTGCTGGCGCGCATCGATCCGGAGACGCTCAAGATCGTGCGGCCGTCGGTCTATGCCGAGGCGGTGTGGAAGCAGCGCCAGGTGCGGGCCGTGCAGGGCGCGCGCCCCGTGGATTGGATCGTGATGCGCAATCGTCTGTCGTCGCTCGCCGCGCGCAACAAGCGCGACATGGGCTCGGTGATCGAGGCGCTCGCCAAGCGCATCGGCTTTCGCACGGCGCGCGGCCTGAGCGAACGCGTGATCTATCGCGAGCTGTTCCTGAACGGGCTTACCTTGCTAGACCTGAAGCGCGGCTCCGGTCCTTCCATGACCATGAGTCATGTCGCGGCCCGTCAGGAAGTGCGCGACCTCGTGACGGCGCTCAATCTGCCGCCGCTGTCTCCAGCTGCGCCATCGGCCGGCCCCGCGACGCCGCCAGCCACACCAATCCGGCCAGTTGCAGGATGAACAGCGCGCCGAACGCCCAAGTATAGCCGTCCGGCGCGTAGCCGGCCGCCGTCCGGGGCCACAGGTCGACGACTTTGCCCATCGCCCACTGGCCCGCGAAGATCACGAGGAAGACAACCAGGTTGCTGCTGGTGGTGACTCTGCCCGCGTATTGCGTGGGGAAGGCCGTGACCATCACCGGCATGTACTGGATGGGGCAGGCGCCCAGGAAGCCGAACAGGACCCACGGGATCAGCGGATGCGCCGGCGGCAGGAAGGCGAGCCAGCCGCACACCAGGGCAAAGAGCGCACTGGTCACGCCGGAACTGGCGAAGTCGCTGATGCCCATGCGGCGGCCCCAGGCCGAGATCAGCCCGCTCGCGCCAAAGCCCAGCGCCGTCGCGGCGGTGGCATAGAGCTGGATGTCGGCGCGTTGTCCGCTGTCGGCGATACCGCCCACGTCGCGCAGCCACGGTCCGATCCACAGGCTGATGCAGCCGATGAAGGCGAGCTGCTGAACCGCCAGCAGCGGCTGGATGCGCCAGTAGAAGCCGTCGGTCAGGACCGTTCCTGTCACCCGGAACAGCTCGCGCATCGTGGCGGTACGGTGCGGCGCCGGATGCTCCGGCACGACCGTATAAAGCAGAGCGGCGGTCGCGAGACAAATGCCGGCCAGCCAGAAGAACAGGCCCTGCCAACTCGTCATCGACAGCGACCACTGGATCGGCCAGGTCGCGGCCATCGAGCCCACACCGCCCGCCATCATGTGGAAGCCCGTCACCAGGCCCCAGCGCTGCGGCGGATACCACAACGTGAAGACCTTGATTGCGGCCATCAGGCCACCGGCAAAGCCGACGCCGATCAGCACGCGGGCCACGATCAGTTCGGGCAGAGACGTGCAGAGGCCGAATAGCGCCGAGCCCGCGGCGGCGACGATCAGCAGGAAGACCTGCACCTTGCGCGGTCCATAGCGATCGAGCGCCACGCCCTGCAGCGGCTGGACCAGCGCGAAGAACAGGAAGAAGGCCGAGGTGAGAAGGCCGAGATCGGCCGCGGTGATCCCGATGTCGCGTTCGAGATACGGGAAGATCACCGCGTTCACGCCGCGGAAGATGTAGGAGAGGAAATACGCGAAGGCAAACGGAAGGAAGACCCGCAGCAGCAGCGTCGCAAACGTCTTGGTGTTTCCAGGCATTGTCTTTTTTGGGCGTCGATGCGCGACGCACCATATTCTACACCCCCGAAGGGGTCAAAAGATCAGTGCCGGACGCGTCAGCAGCCCTTCTGTTGAGTGCTGCAGAGTTTGTCGAGAATCGGCAAGAGCGCCGGCACCACGCCCTTCGACATGGCGATGTCGGCCACGCCGTTGGGATGCGGATCGGGCACGGTCACCCAGAGGCTGGGCGGGCTGAGGTTCTCGACGGTCGGCAGCAGATCGACGAAAGGCACGCCCTGTGCCTCGACGGCGGCGCGCACCTTGGCGGTCACGTCGGCGAACGGATAAGGCTTGAGCTCGTGCAGTTCGGGCACGTGAACGACAATGAGCTGGATGCCTTCGTCCTTGGCGACCTTGGCGAAGCCCGCGATCGCTTCCTGCGTCTTCTTCCAGCCCGGCGCGTCATCCTTGTAGAGATCGCGATAATACTTCTTCCAGTCGGGCACTTCGCCCGAGGAGCGCATGATCGCGTCGAAGCGGTACTTCATCACGACATAGGCTTGGGAATGTTCCTCGAGCCAGTTGTGATCGTCGTACTTCGGCATCGGCTCGCCGTCGTTGATGAAGTAGATCAGCACGATGATGTCGGGCTTCATTTTCGAGCCCTTGTCCTTGTAGACCGCGCGCTCCTGGGACGTGTTGTAGTTGCCGACGCCGAGATTGAAGCCGTCGACCTTGAGGCCTTGGGCCTTGATGCCC
>CAIMEE010000185.1 GCA_903839865.1 Enhydrobacter aerosaccus
ACGAATTCGCGCCGCCCGCCGGCGTGAACGGCCACTTCATCTCGGGCTATCCCGCCCTCTGGGGCGACAAGGTTGCCAACTATCTGACGGAGCGCGGGCTATAAACACCTTGCAACCGCTCCGTCACATCCCACGTTCAAAGGGACAGTGAAACAAAAGGGAGGGCACGATGGAAACGCCACTGAAGATCAGTTTCCAGGGTGGTGACGCCAGCGAGTCTCTCAGCCAGCTGATCGGCGAGAACGTCGAAGCCCTCGAAAAGCTCTACGGCCGGATGACCGCCTGCCAGGTCGCCGTGCACATTCCCGACAAGCATCACCGCAGCCATCAGTTCAGCGTCGGCATCCACATGGCGCTGCCGGGCAACATCGACATCAACGTCGACCACGCGCCGCAGGGCGACAACCACTTCGCCGACGCCCAGGCCGCAGTGCACGATGCGTTTCGCCGCGCCAAGCGGCTGCTGAAGGATCGCGCCCAGAAGCAGCGCGGCCACGTGAAGACGCTGCACGAGCGCATCGAGCGCACGGTAGATCAGCCGCCGGAAGCGACCGACGTCTAGCGCCTAGCGACGCCCTTCTCGTCGAGCCGTTCGCGCAGCAACCAGATTCGGTCGCCGCCCCAGAACAATTCGCCATCGAACGAGAAGGTGGGCACGCCGAACACACCTGAACCTTCGGCTTCACCGCGCAAGCGGTCGTGTTCGATGCCGCCGTCCCCTGCGAGAAATGCGGAAAAGCCCGGCGGCGCGCCCGCTTCGATCAGCAGGGCTTCGACCGCCTCGACGCTTTCGGCATCGAGTTCGCGTTTCCAGAAGCGTTCGAACGCGCGATCGTTGTAGGCCCGGAAGACGCCGTGCTGCTGCGCGTAGAGCATGCCGGCATTGATCGGGCGAGCGTAAAAAATCTTCTTCGGACCCATGAGCGTGAGGCCCTGCTTGTTCGCGAAGCGACGCGCGTCCATGTAGGCGTAACGCACCCGCCGCCAGTGATGCGGGTCGCGCGCTTCCACCGACTGCTGGAACGAGGCGATGTCGAGCGTGTAGGGCCGCCACTCGAGCGCGATGTCGTAGTCCCGCTCAAGATCGTAAGCCCCCGCCTTCGCGACGAAGGCGTAGGGGCTCACATAGTCGGTCCAGAAGATGATTTTAGCGGGCATCCTTCGCGAGCTTTGTCTCCACCACGCGCGACCACAGCGTGGCACCCAAGGTGATGATCTCGTCGTTGAAGTCGTAGCTCGGATTGTGGACCTCGCAGCCTCCCTCGCCGCCACCGTTGCCGATGTTGATGAAGGCGCCCGGCACCTGCTCGAGCATGTAGGAGAAGTCTTCCGACGCCATCACGTAAGGGCCCTCGCGATTCATGTTCTCGGGGCCGACGATGTCGGCGGCGACATCGGCGATGAACTTCACCGCATCCCTGTCGTTGACCAGCGGCGTGAACACGACCCGCACGTCGGCCTTGGCGCTGCCACCGAGCGTCTTGGCGATGCCGGTCGAAATTGTCTCGATGCGTTCCTTCACCAGCTCCATCGTCTCCTTGCGGAAGGCGCGGATGGTGCCGCGCAGGACGGCCTCGTTGGGGATCACGTTATAGGCATCGCCGGCGTGCATCTGGGTGACCGAGATCACCGCCGAATCCAGCGCGGCGATGCTGCGCGACACGACGGTTTGCAGCGCCGAGATGATCTGCGTGGCGATGATCACCGGGTCGACGCCGCTTTCCGGTCGCGCGCCGTGCGCGCCCTTGCCGGTGATGTGGATGTCGAACAGGCCGCCGCCCGCCATCTGCGGGCCAGAGCGGATCGCGAACTTGCCGACGTCGAGCTTCGGACGATTGTGCATGCCGAAGATCTGCTCGCACGGGAACTTCTGGAAGAGGCCGTCCTTCACCATCGCCTCGGCGCCGCCACGGCCTTCCTCGGCCGGCTGGAAGATAAAGTGCACCGTGCCGTCGAAGTTGCGCGTGGCCGAGAGATACTGGGCCGCGCCCAGCAGCATCGTGGTGTGGCCGTCGTGGCCGCAGGCGTGCATGCGGCCCTTGTTCTGGCTGCGGTGATCGAAGGTGTTGTATTCGTCCATCGGCAGCGCATCCATATCGGCGCGCAGACCGATCGCGGTGGGATTGTTGCCGACGCGGATCGTGCCCACGACGCCGGTCTTGCCGATGCCGGTGGTGACTTCGCAGCCCCACTCCTTCAGCTTCCTGGCCACGATCTGCGACGTGCGCTCTTCCTCGAAGCCCAGCTCGGGATGGGCGTGGATGTCGCGCCGGATGGCGGTGAGCTCGGCAGCGGCAGCGGCGATCTTGGGCTCGATTTTCATGATCAGGACTCCAGCAGGAAGGATTTGATTACACGCCGAAATTCCTCGGCATGCACGTTCGGAAAAAAGTGGCCGCCGTCGGGCAGCACGTAGGACCGGGCATCGGGGATCAATCGCACCAGTTCCTCGGTGAAATAGAGCGGCGTCACCATGTCGTCGCGCGCGACGATGGCAAGTGTCCTGGCCTTGATTTTCTGCAGCTGATCGCGCCGGTCGTGGTCGATGATCGCGGCGATGCGTGACAGCACGATCTCGGGCATTGGAATCATCTCGGTGGCCTTCGCCTCGAGAGCGCTCAGGTCGGCATCGTGGTCGCGCACCCACCACGGCGAATTGAGCGAGAGCGCGCTCGACTTCTGATAGGCTGCCGGTCCCCACTCCTTGAGCGTCCGGGCGCGTACCTCGAACGAGCGGCGAAAGAAGGCGTCGGTCTTGGCCCAGGTGGCACTCAGCACCAGTCGGTCGATGCGCTCCGGATGATCGATCGCCAGTACCTGGCCCATCGCGCCGCCCGTCGAGTGACCGCACCAGTGCACCTTGTCGAAGCCCAGCCCGTCGATCAGCTGCAACGCATCGTCGGCCATCTGCTCGACGGTGTACTTGATCTTCGACAGCGTGCTGCGCCCGGTGCCGCGATGATCGTGCACGACGACGGTGAATTTCCGCGCGAGCTCCGCCACGTTCGGCGTCCACCAGCGGCCGTCGCCGCCCAGGCCCGGAACCAGGAACAGCGGCGGGCCGTTTCCCAGTCTGTCGTAATAAAGTTCGGCGCCGTCGCGCAGTTTCAGATGCGGCATTTGACGAATTTAACCTCTCGTGGGAAGAAAACTGCAGAATGCGTCGATTGTCGATTGCCATCATCGCCCTCGCGGGGCCGCTCTCCGCCTGCGTTCCGCAGAACCAGGGGGCGAACACCGGTTTCACGCCGATCCCGCGTCCCGCGCCCGACGAGGCGACACCTGCCGGCATCGCCTATCTGTGCGAGGGCCACAAGGAAGTGACGGTCGTCTACGCCAAGAACCGCGCCTCGGTGACGCTCGACAAGAAGACGTGGCGCATGGAGTACCAGGAAAGTGGTGAGGGCTTCCGCTATGTCGACGCCCAGGCGCAGTGGGTCGGCCGCGACGACCTCGCAACCCTGCGCGAGAGCGCCAACACCGCGCGGCCGATCGCCTATAATTGCCGCCCCACCCGACGCACTACCTGAGCCACATCCGCAGCACGAGCGACACGGCCAGCACCGCGCCGACACCCGCGGCCCAGAGACCGACGAACCAGAGCCACTGATTCGGCGCGGGCCTCAATGATAGCCCTCCGAGCCGGTCTTGCCGCGGAACACCCAGTAGGCATAGCCGGTGTAGGCCAGGATGACCGGCACCATGACGACTGCGCCCACCAGCATGAATGAGAGGCTGGCCGTCGGTGCGGCCGCATCCCAGATCGTGATCGCGCGCGGCACGACGTAGGGATAGAGGCTGATGCCGAGGCCGATCAAGCCCAGGGTGAACAGGCCGAGCGCGATCAGGAACGGCAGGTACGTGGCCTTGCGGCGGAGGCTGACGAAGAAGACCACGGACGCGATCGCGACCAGCAGCGGCACCTGCGCGGTGAACAGGACCTGCGGCCACGCGAACCAGCGCTGGTAATAGGCATTGCTGAGGAAGGGCGTCGCCGCACTCACCGCGGCCATCCCGGCCAGCGTGGCGAAGCCCAGCCACAGCGCCAGCCGGTGGCAATGCGCCTGCAGGCTGCCCTCGCTCTTCATGATTAGCCACGTGGCGCCCAGCAGCGCGTAGCCGCAGAGCAGCGCGACGCCGACCAGCAGGCTGAACGGCGATAACCAGTCCCACCAGCCGCCGCCATAGGAGCGGCCGTGCACCACAATGCCCTGCAGCAGTCCGCCCAAGGTGATGCCCTGCGCCAAAGTGGCGACGACCGAGCCCAACATGAAAGCAGCGTCCCAGTATTTGCGATGCGCGGTGTCGCGCCAGCGGAACTCGAAGGCGACGCCGCGGAAGATCAACGCCAACAGCATCGCGATGATCGGCGTGTAGAGTGCCGACAGCACGATGCCGTAGGCCATCGGGAACGCCGCCATCAACCCACCGCCGCCCAGCACCAGCCAGGTCTCGTTACCATCCCACACCGGGGCGATCGAGTTCATGGCGTTCGCGCGCTCGCTCTCTTTCAGGGTCGGAAAGAGAATGCCGATGCCGAGATCGAAGCCGTCCATCACGACATAGGCGAAGATCGCGAAGGCGATGATGAAGGCCCAGACAGTGGGCAGGTCGAAGACGATCGGCATGTCCGTCACTCCTTCCCGGCCGCGCGGCCGGCGGCCCGCGCCAGCGGCTTGGGCGCGGGCTCGCCGCGGTGCGGCGCATGGGCCATCAGCTTCAGGATGTAGACGATGCCCGCACCGAAGACGATGAAGTAGACGGCGATGAAGGCGAGCAGCGACGAGGCAACGGCCGGCGCCTGCAGCGGCGATACCGAGTCGACGGTGCGCAGCAGGCCGTAGACCGTGAAGGGTTGCCGCCCCACTTCGGTCGTGACCCAGCCCGCGATCACTGCCACGAATCCGGCCGGTCCCATGACCAGCGCCAGGCGATGCAGCCACGTCCAGTCGTAGAGCTGCCGGCGCACCCGCGCGAGCAGGCTCCACGCCGCGAGCAGCAGCATCGCCATGCCGAGCCCGACCATGATCCGGAACGACCAGAAGACGATCGGCACTGGCGGCCAGTCACTGCGCGCCACCGTGTCGAGCCCCTTGAGCGGCGCGTCGAGGGAGTGCTTGAGGATCAGCGACGAGGCCTTGGGAATCGAGATCGCGTACTGTACCTCGGCCTTGTCCATGTTCGGCCAGCCAAACAGCACGAGCGGCGCGCCGTCGGGATGGCTCTGGAAATGACCTTCCATCGCCATCACCTTGGCGGGCTGATGCTCGAGCGTGTTCAGCCCGTGCTGGTCGCCGGCCAGGATCTGGAGCGGCGCGACCACGGTGATCATGCCCATCGCCATCGAGAACATGACCTTGGCGCCCTCGGTCTTGCGGCCGCCCCGCAGGTGCCAGGCGGCAACGCCACCCACGACCAGCGCCGTTGTCAGATATGCGGCCAGCACGGTGTGCACGAGGCGATAGGGAAACGACGGATTGAAGACGATCGCGAGCCAGTCGACCGGCACGAACTGGCCGTTGGGCGCCAGGGCGTGGCCCGCAGGCGTGTGCATCCAGCTGTTGGCCGCCAGGATCCAAAATGCCGAGATGAAGGTGCCGACGGCGACTGCAAGCGTCGCGGTGAAGTGCAGGGCCTTGCCCACGCGGTTCATGCCGAACAGCATGACGCCCAGGAAGCCCGCCTCGAGGAAGAAGGCTGTTAGCACTTCGTAGGCCATCAGCGGGCCGATCACCGAGCCCACCTTGTCGGAGAACACCGACCAGTTGGTGCCGAACTGGTAGGACATGACGATGCCCGACACGACGCCCATGCCGAACACCAGCGCAAAGATCTTCAGCCAGTATTTGTAGAGGTCGAGATAGACGGCGCGCCCGGTCCACAGCGACAGGCCTTCGAGCACGGCAAGGTAGCTCGCCAGACCGATCGTAAACGACGGGAAGATGAAGTGGAACGAGACTGTGAAGGCGAATTGCAGCCGCGCCAGCACGGTCGCGTCGAAGCTCTCGAACATCGCGTCCTCCTCTCGGGCAAGGACGGGCCCAGACTAGCCGAAAAGGTCGAACACTTCCGTGACGATCGCCCGCGACAGACCGGCGCGCAGGCAGGTCTCCAGCAGCACGCGCGCCTTCAGTGGATGCAGCCGTCCGCCCCAGATCAGGCCACCCTTGCGCAACCCGATCTCTGAGCTCGGCCCCCCGTAGGTCTGGCGCAGCAGCGGCCCGCCACCGGCGCGCGGCGCCACGACGGTGGGCATTGCCGCCGCAAGTTTCAGCACACTGTCTGTCGCGCGCTCGGGCGTATGGCCGCCGCCCATCGCACCGATCACCGCGCCGCGATAGCCGAGATGGTCGGACGCCGCCGTGACCGCATCGAGCAGACGGCCGGACTCGTCCAGCGACATCCAGAACAGCGCCACGGGGGCTGCCTTCCCCTCCTTCGCGCCGCCCAGATGCTTTTTTGCTGCAACGATCGCATCGCGCACCGGGAGCGCCATCGGCACGATCCGGTCCTCGACGAGTGCTGCCAGCGGGCCGGTCTGCGTCGACGCGAAGGCGTTGATGCGCGTCGGATGGACCTTCAGCACGTCGGACGCGGCATAGACCTCGTCCAGCATCGCGACCACGACGCCCAGCGCCTTGGCATGCGCCCGCACCCACGGATCGGCCGCGACCCGCACGGCGGCCAGAAGGTTGCCCGGACCGTCGGGCGAGGTGAGCGATGGATTGCGCATCGCCGCCGTCACGATCACCGGCTTGTCGAGGTCGAGCAGAAGATCGAGCAGGAAGCTGGTCTCTTCCAGGGTATCGGTGCCCTGCGTCACCACGATGCCGTCGGCCTTGAGCCCGCGGATCTTGATGGCCAGCGCCTGAATCTGGTCGAACGACAGCGAGTGGCTGCCGACGCGGCTCACCGTCTCGGCTTCGATCTCGGCAACGGAGGCGAGCAGCGGCACGGCGCCCACGAGATCGTCGGCGCCCAGGCCCATCTGCATCGCACCGGTGGCGTCGGGCCGCGTCGCAATGGTGCCGCCGAGGGCCAGGATATGGATGCGAGGTTTGCTCATGCCGACAACTTCAGCGACCTGAAAAACCGCTCGGCTTCGACGCCCGTCGCACCGGCGCCGCTACCGAGGAAGGCCAGCGACACGAAGCGCCTCGCCTTCAGGAGAGTGAGCTGGCGCAGCGCAGTGCCGCCGGCCAGCGCGCCGATCGACTCGACCGCCGTCGCGCCCGAGAACTCGCGCCAGTCGGCCTTCGTCCACTTGCGCCCGGCAAGCTGTTGCGCACGGCCGTTGAGGGCGGCCTGCAGGATGGCGCGCGGTTGGCTCACGTCGACATCGGCGGGATAGAGCGCGGTCTGCGCCACGTAGGAATAGCCGCCCACTTCGAGACTGTAGGAATGAAGCTGAAAGGCCGTGCCGCGCTGGGAGACGTCGTTCACCACACGATGATCGGGGACGCCCGGCATCTCGACGGTGAAGGCATTGTCCTCGACCCGCACGCCATACCAGGCGAGCGGCACCACCAGCTTGGCCTGCGCCTGCGCGCGACCGGCAAGCGTCAACAGCGGCAGAACGAGAAGACCTCGACGTCGCAAAGTCATTTGCCGATGCGTTCGGCGCCGAATTTCGCCTTCGCCTGTTCGGGCGTGTAGTAGCCGCGCGCGACGTCGCGCGCGATCGATTCAGGTTTGCGCCTGGCGGGATCGCCGAAGCCGCCGCCGCCCGGGGTCGACACGCGCACCACGTCGCCGACGCCGATCTCGATATCCTGGTCCTTGCTGAGATGCGGCGGATGATAGGTCTTGCCCTTCTGGTTGACCTCAACCGTATTGACGCCGCCCGCGTCGCCGCCTCGTACGCCCTGCGGACCGCTGCGGCCATGGTCCATCACCATCGACACGCGCGCCTCGCCACGGCGCAGCTTGATCGCGTAGTTGATGCCGAAGCCGCCGCGATATTCGCCGGCGCCGCCGGAGCCTTCGCGCAACGAGAATTCCTCGAACAGGATCGGATAGAACTGCTCCAGCACCTCGACGGGCGGCATCTTGGAGATGCCGATGGTCGAGCAGCCGTTCGAGAGGCCATCGCCGCCCTGGAAGCCGCCGTACCCGCCGCCGGTGAAGAGATACATGATGTACGAACGATCGCGCTCGGGATCGTAGCCGCCGACGCCCAGGTTGCCCGACGTGCCCGCGGGAGCCGCGAACAGCAGATCGGGAATGGCGTGGGTCAACGCCGCAAACACCGCCTCGGCGATGCGCTGGCTCACTTCCGCCGCGCAGCCCGATACCGGCCGCGGATATCTGGCATAGAGGAACGTGCCGTGCGGCTCGACGATCTTGAGCGGCTCGAAGGTGCCGGCGTTGATCGGCACGTCGGGGAAGATGTGCTTGATGGCGAGATAGATCGCCGACTTGGTGGTGGCGATCACGCTGTTCATCGGCCCGCGGCAAGGCGGGCTCGACCCGGTCATGTCGAAGAGCAGCTCCTCGCCCTTCTTGGTGATCTTCATCTTGATAGTGAGCGGCTGGTCGACCACGCCATCGCTGTCGACCTGGGACGTGCCTTCGTAGATGCCATCAGGAATGTCGGAAATCTTGGCGCGCATCTGGCGCTCGGCGCGATGGCGCATCTCGGCGATCGCCTGCTTCACGACATCGGCGCCGTAGCGGTCGATCAGCGCGGTGAGCCGCACCTCGCCGGTCGTGAGCGCGGCGGCCTGGGCCTTGATGTCGCCGATGCGCTGGTCGGCGATGCGGATGTTGGAGAGGATGATCGAGAGGATCTCCTGGTCCATCTCGCCCTTCTTCCAGAATTTCACCGGCGGCAGACGCAGGCCTTCCTGCTCGACCTCGGTGGCGCTCGCGGAAAAGCCGCCCGGCACCATGCCGCCGACGTCCGGCCAGTGGCCGGTGTTGGCCAGCCACGCGAAGATCTCACCCTTGTAGAAGAACGGCTTCACGAAGCGCACGTCCATCAGATGGGTGCCGCCGAGATAGGGATCGTTGACGATGAACACGTCGCCGGCATCGACCTTGCCGGCATAGTGGGATTTCACACGATCGATCACCGCCCGGGTGGAGAACTGCATGGTGCCGACGAAGACCGGCAGTCCCAGTTCGCCCTGCGCAATTAGGGAGCCGTCGGTGGCGTCATAAATCCCGTCGGAGCGGTCCATGCCCTCCGAAATGACCGGAGAAAAGGCAGATCGCACGAAAGCGAGGTCCATTTCGTTGCAGACCTGGATCAGGCCGTTCTGGATGACGGTCAATGTGACGGGATCGAGATTGGACATGCAGAAAACCTAGCACAGGGCGCGCCTTCCTGCGCTATGATCGGAGCCTGAATTCCCCACCCTTTTCTGATGGACGGCACATGAACGCGCCTCTCGCTGCGGACAATATCGACATGATGAAATTCGCCATCGGCCAGCCGGTCCCCCGCCAGGAGGATCCCACCCTGCTGAAGGGCCAGGGCCGCTACAGCGATGACATCAGCCACGCCAACCAGGCCTATTGCGTGATGGTGCGCAGCCAGGTGGCGCACGGCCTGATCAAGGGCATCGAGACCGACGAGGCGAAGAAGATGCCGGGCGTGCTCGGCATCTGGACGGGCAAGGACCTGAATGCGGCGGGTTACGGCGCGCTCAAGACCGTGATGATGGTGCCCAACCGCGACGGCTCGCAGATGAAGACGCCGACGCGCTACTCGCTCGCCACCGAGAAGGTGAACTTCGTGGGCGATCCGGTGGCCTTCGTCGTGGCAGAGACCCTGGCGCAAGCCAAGGACGCGGCAGAGGCCGTCGTGCTCGACATCGAGGCGCTGCCCGCCGTCACCGAAGCGCGCGCGGCCGCCCAGCCCGGCGCACCGGTCGTGTTCGACGATGTGCCCGGCAATGTCTGCGCGGACTATTATTACGGCGACACGGCGAAGGTGAAGGAAGCCTTCGCCAAGGCCGCGCACGTGACCAAGCTGCGCCTGGTGAGCAACCGCATCGTCGTCTGCGCGATGGAGCCGCGCACGGCGATCGCAAACTACGACAAGGCGACCGACCGCTACACCTTCGAGGCGGGCAACCAGGGCGCGTTCGGCCTCAAGAACCAGATGGCGGCCCTGCTCAACGTCAAGCCCGACCAGGTCCGCATCCTGACCGGCAATGTCGGCGGCTCGTTCGGCATGAAGG
>CAIMEE010000186.1 GCA_903839865.1 Enhydrobacter aerosaccus
AGGCCATCATGGCCGAGTCTCCCTAATTACCTGACCGTTAAGCCGAAGTCTTGCCGATGAACTCCGCGACATGAGCGGCGAAAGCGCTCCCGCGCGCCTCGAAATCCGTGAACTGATCGAACGACGCGCAGGCGGGCGAGAGCAGAACGCACGCCCCCGGCCGGTGTTCGGCAAGAGCCATTTCACCCGCCTTGCGTACCGCGACATCGAGCGTACCACATCTTGTATACTGAACTTTGCCCTCAAGCCAAGTGGCAAACGACTCGGAAGCAGCGCCAATCAAAAAAGCGTGACGAATGCGCCCCAGCAGCGGCTCCAATCCTTCCAATCCGCCATCTTTTGGCTTGCCTCCGAGTATCCAATAGATATCGTGGTAACATGCCAGAGCTTTGCCTGCGGCGTCGGCATTGGTCGCTTTGCTGTCATTGACGAAAATCATGGTCTCGAGTTGGCCGACCCGCTGCTGGCGATGGGCGAGGCCGGGAAAGCTGGAGATCGAGCGGGCGATCAGGTCGGGATGCGCCCCGACCGCGCGTGCCGCGGCATAGGCGGCGCAGGCGTTTTGCCAATTGTGCCGGCCGGGCAGCGCGGGAACCCTTTTGAGATCGATGATTTCCACCGCCTTGCTCTCGGTGTCGTCGATCAGCACGCCGTGCTTGGTGTAGACCCCGCCCGCCGCCTTGTGCTCGACCGAAACCGGGATCACGGCGATGTCGTCGCGCAGCTCCAGCGCCCGGAAGATTTTCCGGCTCGGCTCGTCGTCGAGGCCGATCACCGCCGTCATCGGCTGACGGGGCGTCACCACCGGCTTTTGCTCGAAGATCAGGGTTTTTGCGCGAATGTAGCCGTCCATGCCGCCATGGCGGTCGAGATGGTCGGGGGTGATGTTGAGCATTACCGCCACCGCGAACGGCGCCGCGAAAGTCTGCTCCAGTTGATAGGACGACAATTCCAGCACATAGGTTCCGGTCGCGCCCATGGCGGGCAGGGTGAGCACCGCCGTGCCAAGATTGCCGCCCACCGCCACCGGCCGGCCGGTGAGCTTGAGGATGTGGGCGATCAGCGAGGTGGTGGTCGATTTGCCGTTGGTGCCGGTAAAGCCGATCCAGGTGGCGTCGTGCTCGGACCGGGCCAGCAGCTCGATGTCGCCGATGATCTCGACGCCCGCCTCGCGCGCCCGCGTTGCCACCGGGTTGGGTTCGGGAAAGGTGTGGGGAATGCCGGGGGCCAGCACCAGCGCCGCGACGGCGCCAAGATCGGCCTCATGGAGATCGACCAGCGGCACCCCCAGCGCCAGCGCCTGGGAGCGGCACGCCGGGTTGTCGTCCCAGGCCCAAACATGGGCGCCGCTCTCTTGCAACGCGGTCTCCGCGCATGGGCTCTGAGCGCGCCGGCATCCGAGCCACGCAATAGCAGGCGGCGACACGCCGGACCGCAGCGGCAGTGCAGGTTCGGTCACCGCAAACAGTTCAGGCTGCGCGACGCTCGTAGCGATGGTGCAGCCCAGAGTGTTGACGGCGCAGGACGGTTGCCTGATGTCGCAGGGCGACGAGTTCGAGCTCCAGCGTGCGGCGATTACGAAATCGGAACGAGAGCAGGAAACCGAGGGCGGACAGAAGCGTAAGCATGCCGGCGACGGTATGGCTGTGGCACGAGAAACGCTATGCTTTCCTGGCTTTTTGGAATTTTGAGCAAAGGACAACGTTTATGGATTGGGCGCGCATCCTGGCCTAGGTGACGGGGACGATGGACCAGGAGCTGCTTTACGCAGGGCAGGTCCAGCCTTATAGCTAGCTGAATTGCTTCGAAACTTGGCTCCGCCGCTCTTGCGCCGTCGCACCGTTCTTACGACCGCCTCCGCCAGCCTCGCCCTGCCGCTGCTTGGCGCTTGTGCCGGTTCGGCGCAGTCTGGCGCCGACTCGTTCGTATTCACCGACGGCATAGGCCGACGCGCAAGCGGTCCTAACCTCGCTGTGCTTAAGGGCGGACAGGCGGGGTTCCCGCGTGCCGACCGTCGGACCTGGTGGCAGCCGGGTTACAGTGTCGATTCCTTCTCGCGGCTTGACGGCATTTTCCCCGCCTCGACTGCCCGCGCGGCGGGCGTGGCTTCGCCCTGGCAGCGGGCCGCACGCGAACCCGATATCCGCTATACCAGCCCGGCTTCTCTTGGCGGCGGCCGCTACGACATCGACGGTTATCTCGACCGCAATCCGGTAACCGGCCTGCTGATCGCCCGCAACGACACGATCCTGGTCGAGCGCTACCAGTACGACCGTGATGAGGCCATGCGTCTCACCTCCTTCTCGATGGCCAAGACTATCATTGCCCTGTTGGTTGGCCTGGCGCTCGAAGATGGCCTGATCCGCTCCCTCGGCGATTCGGCCGCGACCTACGCGACGACCCTGGAGGGCACCGAATATGGCCGTACGCCGATCCGGGCGCTGCTCACGATGTCGTCGGGCGTGAAGTTTCGCGAGGAATATGATGGGGACGACGATTCGGCCCGCCTATCGCGCGCGACCTTCGTCGGGTTCAGTGCGGGCGGTGCCGCCGCCGTTCGTGCGTTCAACGAGCGCATCGCTACGCCTGGCGCGCGTTGGCACTACGCCTCGGCCGAGACCTACGTTCTGGCGATGGTCTGCCGTTCCGTCTTCGGCCGGCCGCTGACCGCGGTGCTGCAGGAGCGCGTTTGGCAGCCTATGGGTGCCGAGGCCGCCGCGACCTGGCTCACCGATCGGTCCGATCTCGAGATCAGCTATATGGGCTTCAACGCGGTCCTGCGCGACTATGCCCGTCTTGGTCGGCTACTGGCCGACGGTGGCCAAGCCTCGTCCCGTCAGTTGGTCCCGAGATCGTGGGTCGCCGCCATGACGGCGGCGGCCTTCACGCCCGGAGAGACCGGCCGGCCCTTCGGCTATGGCTACCAGACTTGGATTCTGCCCGGCCGCGATCCGTCCTTCGGCCTGTTCGGTGTGCGCGGCCAGTA
>CAIMEE010000187.1 GCA_903839865.1 Enhydrobacter aerosaccus
CGGCCATCGCCGGGCTCGAGCAGGCCGACGCGCAATACCGATCCATCATCCTCACGGCCTTCCGCAACGTTGCCGACACGTTGCGTGCGCTGGAGTACGACGCCATCACCCTGCGCGCCGCGGTCGCCGCCGAACGTGCATCCGCCGCCAGCCTCGACATCGCACAGCGCCGTCTCGCCCTCGGCGACACGACCTATGTGTTCGTCCTGCTGGCGCAGCTTACGTACCAGCAATCGGCGTTGACGCGCGTGCAAGCACAGGCCGCGCGCCTCACCGACACTGCCGCGCTGTTTCAGGCGCTGGGTGGTGGCTGGTGGAATCGCGAGCCGCCAGGACCTGAGGAGCAGGCGCGTCGTCTGCGCTGCCGGCCGCCGCAACCCAAAGCCGTTGCAGTTTCGCAGAGATAGTGCAAACGCAGAGCTAGTGTGATTGCATAAACTGTGTCCTATTTGCCGCCGAAAAAGGGGCAGGGATGCAAGCAATCGTCGGCGCTGCGCTTCAGCAGCGCATTCTTGTCGTCATCCTGAGTGCAGCGCTCATCGTCGGCGGCTTGTTTGCCTACAAGAAGCTGAACATCGAGGCCTATCCGGATCCGGTGCCGCCGCTGGTCGACATCGTCATCCAGAACCCCGGCCAGTCGTCCGAGGAGATCGAACGCTACATCTCGATCCCTATCGAAGTGCAGATGTCCGGCCTGCCCTACGTCAGTTCGGTGCGCTCGATCTCGCTGACCGGCCTCAGCGACGTGAAGGTGCAGTTCACCTACGATCTGACCTACCAGCAGGCGTCGCAGCTGGTGATCAACCGCCTGGCGCAGCTCGGGCCGCTGCCCAACGGCGCGCAGCCCTTCATCTCGCCGACCAGTCCGATCGGCGAGATCTACCGCTATCGCGTGGTGGGGCCGCCCGGCTTCAGCGTCACCGATCTAAAGACGATCCAGGACTGGATCCTCGAACGGCGCTTCAAGGCGATCCCGGGCGTGATCGACGTCACGACCTGGGGCGGCAAGAGCAAGACCTACGACATCACCGTCGATCTCGACCGGCTGCAGGCCTACGGCCTCACCCTGAAGCAGGTTCTCGATTCGCTGAACGGCGCCAACATCAACGTCGGCGCCAATACCATCAACCTCGGCCCGCAGTCGGCGGTGATCCGCTCGGTCGGCCAGATCCGCTCGATGGACGATATCCGCAAGACCATGCTGACGGTGCGCGACGGTGCGCCGGTGCTGGTCGGCGACGTGTCGGAAGTGTCGGTGGGCTTCGAGCCCCGGCTCGGCATCGCAGGCCAGGACGGTGAGAACGACATCGTCCAGGGAATTGTCCTGATGCGGCGCGGCGCCGAGACCCTGCCCACGCTGACGGCGGTCGAGAAAGCGGTCGAGCGCATCAACAAATCAGACTTGCTGCCGCCCGGCGTGCGCGTCGAGCGCATCTACGATCGCAGCGTGCTGGTCGACGTCACCACCCGGACCGTGCTGCACAACATGGTTCTGGGCGTCAGCCTGATCTTCCTGATCCAGTGGCTGTTCCTTGGCGACCTGCGCAGCGCGCTGATCGTGGCCGCGACCATTCCCTTCGCTCTGCTGTTCGCGGTGACGATCCTGGTGGTGAGCGGCGAGTCGGCCAACCTTCTGTCGATGGGCGCGATCGACTTCGGCATCATCGTCGACGCCACCGTGATCATGGTCGAGAACATCTACCGGCATCTCGCGGAAAGCAGCGCGGGCCATCGATCTCCCGCATCGATGTCGGCTTCCGCGCCGGCCGGACTGCGCCGCAAGCTCGCGACGATCTACTATGCGTCGAGCGAAGTGACGCGCGCGATCTTTTTCGCGGCCACCATCATCATCGCAGGCTTCCTGCCGCTGTTCACCCTGTCGGGTGTCGAAGGCCACATCTTCGGGCCTATGGCCAAGACTTACGCCTATGCCCTCTCGGGCGGACTGCTCGCCACTTTCACCGTATCGCCCGCGTTGGCGGCGCTACTCCTGCCGGAAACGGTCTCGGAGAAAGAAACCATCATCGTGCGGAGCCTTCGCCGCGTTTACCGGCGGGTCGTGGAAAGCGTTCTTGCCTATCGCGGTGTCGTCCTGGGTATCGGCTTCGCCTTGACCGCCGCCGCAGCGGTCGCCGCCAGCAGCGTCGGCCTCGAGTTCCTGCCCAAGCTCGAGGAGGGCAACATCTGGATGCGTGCGGCGCTGCCGCCGTCGGTCTCGCTCGACGAAGGCAACAGCTACGTCAACCGCATGCGCACCCTGATGAAGACCTTTCCGGAAGTCGAGACCATGATCTCGCAGCACGGGCGGCCCGACGACGGCACCGATCCCGACGGCTTTTCCAACGGCGAGTTCTTCGTGCCGCTGATCCCGATGGAGCGCTGGCGCAAGGGCCTCACCAAGGAAAAGCTCGTGTCGGACATGGCCCAGGCGCTGCGCAAGGAGTTCCCGGGCGTGAACTTCGCCTTCTCGCAGTACATCCAGGACAATGTGCAGGAAGCCGCGTCGGGGATCGACGCCGAGAACGCGATCAAGATCAGCGGCGCCGACCTGCAGCATTTGAGTTCGGTTGCACTCGATATCCGCCGCGTGCTCGACAAGGTACGCGGCATCACCGACATCCAGGTACCGCCGCTGCTCGGCCAGCCGACCATCCGCATCGACATCGACCGCGAGCGCGCCGCGCGCTACGGCCTCTCGCCGGGCGACATCAACGCCACCATCCAGGCAGCCGTCGGCGGCCAGGCGGCCGGCGATCTCTACGAGAACGGCAGCGACCGGCACTTCCCGATGAAGGTGCGGCTGGCGCCGCGCTACCGTCTCGACATGGACGCCCTGCAGCGCATCGCCATCGGCGCGCCGGGTCCCAACGGCACGGTCGTGTAGGTGCCGCTGAGCGAGGTCGCCGACATCAGGATGTCGTCCGGCGCGTTCTACATCTATCGCGAACAACAGGAACGCTACATCCCGGTGAAGTTCAGCGTGCGCGGCCGCGATCTCGGCAGCGCCGTGCTCGAGGCGCAGGAAAGGGTCGCGAAGGAAGTGCCGCTCCCGAGCGGCTACCGGCTCGACTGGGCCGGCGACTTCGCCAATTTCCAGAGCGCGATCGAGCGGCTGTCGATTGCCGTGCCGGTGGCGATTGCGATGATTCTGCTGCTGCTCTACGTGAGCTTCGGCAATCTGCGCGACACGTTGCTTGCCGGCAGCGCCATGCCGATGGCGTTGATCGGGGGCATTCTCTCCCTATGGCTGGCCGACATGTCGTTCAGCATCTCCGCCGCGATCGGCTTCGTGGCCCTGTTCGGGATCGCGGCGATGAACGGCATCATGGTGGTGGGCTGCTTCAACCGGCTGATCGACGAAGGCCTCGACCGCGATGTGGCCCTGTCCAAGACCTGCGAGCAGCAGATGCGTCCGGTGCTGATGACCTGCGTCGCGGCCTGCGTCGGACTCTTGCCGGCGGCCTTCTCGACCGCCATCGGCAGCCAGGTGCAGCGTCCGCTTGCGATCGTGGTCGTAGGCGGAATGCTGCTGGCGCCGTTCCTCTTCCTCACGGTCCTGCCGGCCGCCATCGGCGCCTTCTCACGGCGGCGCGTCCCGGCTACACCTGACGAGTGACAACGGACGTACTGCTCGACCTCGGCGACCGCACCTTGCGCGTGCGCCGGCTTGCGCCGCAGAAGAGCGACGGGCTCGACCGCACGACGCTCGTCTTCCTGCACGAGGGCCTGGGCTGCATCGAGATGTGGCGCGACTTCCCGCAACAGCTTTGCGACGCCACGGCCTGCACCGGCATCGTCTACGATCGCACCGGCTACGGCCGATCCAGTCCCTGGCCGTCCGATCCGGGCCAGCGCTACATGGAGATCGAGGCCGATGACGTGCTGCCGCGCCTGCTCGCAGCATTGGCGATCGAGGATTGTGTGCTGGTCGGCCACAGCGACGGCGGCACGATCGCCCTCAACTACGCCGCCGCCGATCCCGAGCCGTTGCGCGCGGTGGTGACGATCGCCGCGCACGCAATCAACGAGCGGGTCTGCGTTGCCGCCATCCATCGCGCCCGCGAGGCCTTCGCAACGGGTGACCTGCGCCAGAGGCTGCTCAAGTATCACGGCGCCAATGTCGACCGCGCCTTTCACCTGTGGTCGGACGCCTGGGTCGCGCCGGGCTTCGAGCCGATGAATGCCAACGGCAGGCTGCCCGGCGTACAGGTGCCGGTGCAGGCGATCCAGGGCGAGGACGACGACTACGGCAGCGAGCTGCAGCTCGGCATCATCGCGGGCAAGGTCGGCGGCTATTGCGAGACGCGGCTGATTCCGGGCTGTGGCCACAGCCCGCACCTGCAACAGCCACGGCATGTCGTGTCGGAAATCGCGCGCTTCATCGCACCGCTGGCACTGGCGGGCTAAAGTCGCTTCAGCTCGCTCGATGCGGCCCAGTTGTACTGCGACGAGGTCGGGCAGCGCGCCTGGGCAAGCTGGAGCTGCTCGCGCGCGCGTTGCTTGTCGCCGCGCCGCACGGCCTCCATGCCGACGAAGAAGGCGGCTGGACACTTGCCGTTGGTCTTCTTGGCGGTCTCGTCCGACTCGGCCGCAACCTCGAGCTCGCCGGCCGGCATCTTGCCCAGCAGAAACTTGGCGATCGGGCCCGGCCATTCGTAGAGGTTCTCGTTGCCGAGATCCCTCGCCAGTACTCCGCGCGCGTCCTGCTTGGTGTGGACCTGCGCCGCGTATCGCCACAGGTCGCCGTTCATTCGCGTCTTGGCGGTGGTGAGCCCTTCGAGCGAGGCATCGAAATCGTCCGCCGCCAGCTGGTACTCACCGAGATTGAAGCGGGCGTGGCCGCGATAGAATGCCGCGAGGCGGCGATCGACCGGTCCACCGGCGGCGGCCAGTGCGCCGTCGAGTACCGTGGATGCCTTCGCATAGTCTGCGATCTGCATCAGCACCTGTGCCTGGGCAACCAGGAGCCAGGAGTCGTTGGGCTTTCGCGCGAGTCCGTAGTCCAGCGTGCGCAGCGCCGCGGCACGATCGCCGCCGCCGGCAAGGCCCGGCATCGTGCTCCACAGCATGATCGGCCAGTTCTGCGGCGACACCTTGCCCATTTCGGCGACGTCCTTGCGGCTGTCGGCTTCGCGGCCCAGGCGGCTGTTCAGAAAGGCGCGAACGCTGAGATAGAAGGTGCGATCAGTCGGCGAGAGCTGGGAGGCCTGCAGGATCTTGTTCAACTGATCCAGGGTGGCGTTCTGGTTGCCGGGCGTGATGTTGGGCAATCCCGTCGGATTGCGAACTTCCTTGTCCCACTCGGCGCCGCCGCCCTGGAGCTGGGCATGGGCGGCGCCCGGCACAGCCAGGCTCGCCGCCAGCGCCAGAATGGCAAATGCCCCGAAAATCCTCTGAATTCCGCGTTGCATGACGGCAATCTGGCACACCACGCCTGAGCCCGCATCCGTCGATTGCTTGCGCCGGTCCATGCCCCTATTTTGCCCCCCGACCGCACAAATCCGATCCTAGGAGTACCCACTATGGCTGCCGCCCATCCCAACAGCTTCAAGGCCCGCAAATCCCTGAAGGTTGGCAGCAAGAGCTATACGTATTTCAGCCTCAAGGCGGTCGAAAAGGAGGTCGGCGACCTCTCCCGGCTGCCCTTCTCGCTGCGCGTCCTGATGGAAAATCTGGTGCGTCATGAAGACGGCACCACCGTGAAGAAGGCCGACATCGCAGCCTTCGCCGACTGGGTGAAGAACGGCGGCAAGTCTACCAAGGAAATCAATTTCCGCCCTGCGCGCGTGCTGATGCAGGACTTCACCGGCGTGCCGGCCGTCGTCGACCTCGCCGCGATGCGCGACGCGATGGTCAAGCTCGGCGGCGATCCGAAGAAGATCAATCCGCTGGTCCCCGTCGATCTCGTGATCGATCACTCGGTGATCGTCGACAATTTCGGCAACAACGCCGCCTTCGGCGCCAACGTGAAGCTGGAGTACGAGCGTAACCTCGAGCGCTATCAGTTCCTGCGCTGGGGCGCGATGGCGTTCGACAACTTCCGCGTCGTGCCGCCGGGCACCGGCATCTGCCATCAGGTCAACCTCGAGTATCTCTCGCAGGTCGTGTGGTCGAAGAAGGAAGGCAAGGAGACGACCCTCTATCCCGACACGCTCGTCGGCACCGACAGCCACACCACCATGGTGAACGGCCTCGCTGTGCTGGGCTGGGGCGTGGGCGGCATCGAGGCGGAGGCCGCAATGCTGGGCCAGCCGCAGCCGATGGTCATTCCCGAGGTCGTGGGCTTCAAGCTGACGGGCAAGCTGAAGGAGGGCGCCACCGCGACCGATCTCGTGCTCACTGTCACGCAGATGTTGCGCAAGAAGGGCGTGGTCGGCAAGTTCGTCGAGTTCTATGGCGAAGGTCTTGATGACATGCCGCTCGCCAACCGCGCGACCATCGCCAACATGGCGCCGGAATATGGTGCGACCTGCGGCTTCTTCCCGGTCGACGGCATCACGATCGGCTTCATGAAGACGACGAACCGGGGCGTCGCCGGCAAGATCGCCGAGGCCTATGCCAAGAAGCAGGGACTGTGGCGTTCGAAGAAGTCGCCGGATCCCGTGTTCACCGACACGCTCGCGCTCGACATGGGCGACGTGGTGCCGAGCCTGGCCGGTCCGAAGCGGCCGCAGGACCGCGTGTCGCTCAGTGTCGCCGCGCAGGAGTTCGCGGCGAACATGGAGAAGGAGTTCGATCGCAAGGACACCGGCAAGCGCGTGCCGTGCGCCGGCACGGACTACGATCTCGGCCACGGCGACGTGGTGATCGCGGCGATCACCTCCTGCACCAACACCTCGAACCCCTACGTCATGCTGGGCGCCGGCCTGATCGCGCGCAACGCGGTCAAGCTCGGCCTCAAGGTGAAGCCCTGGGTGAAGACCTCGCTGGCGCCGGGCTCGCAGGTCGTGACCGAATACTTCGATGCCGCCGGGCTGACGAAGGACCTGAACAAGGTCGGCTTCAACCTCGTAGGCTACGGCTGCACCTCGTGCATCGGCAACTCCGGCCCGCTGGCCGACCCCGGCACCACGGCGAGCGGCGACGGCGATCTCGTGGTCTGCTCGGTGCTCTCCGGCAACCGCAACTTCGAAGGCCGCGTCAATCCGCTGACCCGCGCCAACTACCTCGCCTCGCCGATGCTGGTCGTCGTCTACGCGCTGGCCGGCTCGATGAAGATCGACATCACGAAGGATCCGATCGGCACGGGCAAGGGCGGCAAGCCGGTGTACCTCAAGGACATCTGGCCCTCGAACATGGAAGTGTCCAAGACGGTCGACAAGTACGTCACCGCCAAGGCCTTCAAGAAGCGCTATGCCGACGTCTTCAAGGGCGACAAGTTCTGGCGTTCGATCAAGACCAAGCCGACGATGACCTATGCGTGGGACAACAACTCGACCTACGTGCAGAACCCGCCTTACTTCGACGGCATGGGCAAGACCCCGGCCAGCCTGCACGATATCGCCGGCGCCCGTCCGCTCGGCCAGTTCGGCGACTCGATCACGACCGACCACATCTCGCCGGCCGGTTCGATCAAGAAGGACAGCCCCGCCGGCGCTTACCTGTCGGCGCACGGCGTCGAAGCCAAGGACTTCAACCAGTACGGCACGCGCCGCGGTAATCATGAGGTCATGATGCGCGGCACCTTCGCCAACATCCGTCTCAAGAACGAGATGGTGCCGGGCATCGAGGGCGGCTTCAGCCACGACTTCCGCTCCGACGAACCCGTGCCGATCTACGACGTCGCCATGCGCTACAAGAAGGAGCACACGCCGCAGGTGCTGATTGCCGGCAAGGAATACGGCACCGGCAGCTCGCGCGACTGGGCGGCCAAGGGCGCCAGCCTGCTCGGCGTGAAGGCCGTGGTGTGCGAGACCTTCGAGCGCATCCATCGCTCGAACCTGGTCGGCATGGGCGTGCTGCCGCTGCAGTTCAAGCCCGGCATGACGCGCAAGACGCTGAACCTCACCGGCCACGAGACCTTCGACATCTCCGGCATCGAGGCGGGTCTCAAGCCCGGCATGGACGTGCCGATGACGATCCACTATCGCGACGGCAAGTCCGAGAAGGTCGTCCTGACCTGCCGCATCGATACCGCCGAAGAGATCGAGTACTTCAAGAACGGTGGCGTGCTGCAGTACGTGCTGCGCAACCTCGCACACGCAGCCTAAGCGAGATCCATGGCGACGGAGTTGGTCAGCCACTTCGTTGCCCATTTCGTGGCCATGGCCCGCAACAATGCGTGGGCCAATCACCGGCTGCTCAGCGCCTGCGAGGCGCTGAGCCCGGAAGAATTCGCCGCCCCGCGCACCGGCTTCTTTCCGTCGCTGCGCGCGACGCTGAACCATGTTCTCGACGTCGATCTCTACTACGTCACCGCGCTCGAGGGCGGCGACGCGCTGCGACGCTACGACGAGCCCGACTGCGACTATCCCGATGCGCGGTCGCTGCGCCTCGTGCAGACGGCCCTCGACAAGCGCCTGATCGCCTTCTGCGAACGCCAGACGGATGCGACCCTGTCGCGCGACTGCGTTCTGCCGCGGCCCAACCGCAAGCCGCCGCCGAGCGAGGTCGCGGCCGTGCTCGAGCATCTGTTCCAGCACGACATCGATCATCGCGGCCAGGCTCATGCGATGCTGTCGAGCACGCACGTGAAGCCGCCGCAGCTCGACGAGTTCTTCCTCGCCGGCGAACAGCATCTGCGCCGAGACGAGCTGCGGGCGCTGGGATTGCCCGAGACCTGATGAAGCCGCGCGCGTCCTTTGCCGGTGCCGCCATCGAGGTCAGCGACCTCGCGCGCTCCGTCGCCTTCCACCGGCTGTGGCTGCCGACGCTCGGCTTCCATCGCGTGTGGGCGAGCCCCGACCGGGTGATGTGGTCGCGCGGCTACGACCACTTCGTGATGCGCCAGGCCAAGGACGGCACCGCGCACGGGCCGGGCGCGCTGTGGCTCGCCGTCTCGGCCGAGAGCCGCGCGCAGGTCGACCAGGTCCATGCCGAACTGCGCGACGCGGGCGCCGAGATCCTGCAGCCGCCCAAGGAACTCGATTACTTCGCACCCGGCTATTACTCGGTGGGCTTCCGCGATCCCGACGGCGTGCCGATCGAGGTGGCGCATCGCTGGGACGAGCTGCCCGAGATTGCCGATGCCGAGCCGGTGCGCGTGCCCGGTCACGGCGTCACTCTGGGCGGCTATTTCTTCAAGCCGCAGGCAGGGCAACCGCCCTATCCCGCATTGGTGCTGCTGCACGGCTTCGCCAGCCATGCGCACGCGATGACCGGTCTCGCGCGCGCCGCCTCGGCCAACGGCTATGCGGCCCTCGCGCTCTCGTTGCGCGGCTGGCTCGGCTCCGAAGGCGAGAGCGACCAGGGCCTGCGCCAGCCGCTCGACGTGCTGGCGGCGATCGACTGGCTGGCGCGCCGGCCGCTGGTCGATCCCAAGCGGCTGGCCTTGGTGGGCGCGTCGATGGGCGGCCAGGTGGCGCTGCTTGCGGCCGCACACAAGCCGCCCATCAAGGCCGTCGCCTCGTTCTTCGCACCGACCGATCTTGCCCGGTGGCGGGCGGACAATCCCTTCGTGCGCGACTATCTCGACGATCTCTGCGGACCGGAGGGACTGCCCGTGCGCTCGCCGATCCTGCGCGTGGCGCAGATCGACGCGCCGGTGCTGCTGATCCACGGCGATCGCGACGAAAACGTTCCGGTCTCCCAGACCACCGCCATGGCCGATTCCCTGAAGGGCCACGGCAAGGAAGTCGAGACCGTCATCGTGCCAGGCGGCACGCACTATTTCACCGAGCAGCAAACCGCCGCGGCCCGGCGTAAGCTGTTCGACTTCCTGCGCCGTCATCTCAACCGGAGCTAGCCGTCCATGCGCGTATCCGAAGCCGTCAATTCCCGCCGTTCGATGCGCGTGTTCAAGGCCGATCCCGTGCCGAAGGCCGACGTCGAGTGGATCATCGAGACCGCCAATCGCGCGGCATCGAACGGCAACCTGCAGCCGTGGAAGCTCTACGTCACCATGGGCAAGGCGCGGCAGCGGCTGTCGTCGGCGATCCTGGCGGCCATCGACGCCAACGACAACGGACCGGGCGGCGAGTACGACGTCTATCCGAAGGAATTCACGCCGGTCTACGACGCGCGCCGCAAGCTGGTCGGCAAGCAGCTCTACACCTTGCTCGACATCCAGCGTGGCGACGCCAAGGGCATGCTCCGGCAGTTCCGCAAGAACTTCGACTTCTTCGATGCGCCGGTCGGCATGATCCTCTGCGTGGAGCGGCGCATGGGCAACGGCCAGTGGATCGACTGCGGCATCTTCCTCGACCAGCTCATGCTGCTGGCCCGCGAGAAGGGGCTGCACACCTGCCCGCAGGCAGCCTTCAGCCGCTACCAGCATATCGTGCGCCGCGAACTCGAGATTCCTGATGACCAGGTGGTGATCTGCGGCCTGGCGCTGGGATACGCCGATCCCGACGCGGTGCCCAACAACCTGATCACCGAGCGCGCCCCGATCGCCGACTTCACGACCTGGTTCACCGAGTAGACCGCATGCGCGTCGCGGCGATTTTCTGCGCCGCGGTCGGCGTCTACGACCTGCTCTATGTCTATTTCATCCTGTCGGGTGGCCCGGCGATCGGGCCGCGGCACCTGGTGCTGTTCCCGGATTTCCTCGTCTTCGATGCGGCCGTGCACGCCTGGCGTGAGGGCAAGCTGGCGCTGATCTACGATGTCGATGCCTTCTCGGCATTCCAGAACGCGGGCCTGCACTTCCGGCCGTTCCTGTATCCGCCGATCTGGTTGCTGATGCTGCTGCCGCTCGGCGCGATTGCCGTCGGCAAGACCTACGCGGTCTTCATGACCGCGACCGCCGCGATCGCGACGGCACTCGAAGGCTGGCGCGACTGGCCGGGCTGGCTCGCCGTCGTTGTGTCCCCCGCCGCCGCCTGGGTGGTGCTGAGCGGGCAGAACACCTTCCTCAGCCTCGGTCTCTTTTACGGCGGGCTGCATCTGCTGCCGCGCGCCCCGATCGCCGCCGGCGTGCTGCTGGGCCTCCTCGCCTACAAGCCGCAGATCTGGGTGCTGGTGCCCCTGGCCCTCCTCGCCGCGCGGCAATGGAAGACCCTTGCCGTGACACTGGCCACCGTTGCGGTACTGGCGCTCACCAGCCTTGCCCTGTTCGGTCTCGATTTCTGGCGCGGCTTTTTTGACGCGGCTCGCATCGCCAGTTCCGCCGCCGCGACCGAGCGCATGTTCGATCAGATGCATGTGCAGATGACGACCCTGCTTGCGGCCGCCCGCATGGCCGGCCTGTCGACCGGCGTGGCCGGCCTGCTCCAGATCGCGGGGGCCTTGCTGGCCGTCGCGGCCGTGTGGTTTGCGTTTCGGCGGCACGGTCCCGGCACGGCTCAGACGGCCGTGCTCGCGGCGGCAACGTTCCTAGTCTCGCCCTATACCCTGAACTACGACCTGCTGCTGCTGATGCCGGCCGTCGTCGCCCTTCATCGGCGCGGCGCCGCACAGGGCTTCCTGCCGGGCGAAAGGATTTTGCACGCACTGCTGTGGCTGCTGCCGACCCTGGGCTGGATGTTGAACCAGCTTGGCCTGCCGGTGATCCCGCTGGTCGTTTTGCTGTTCGGCGCGACGGCGTGGAAACGCGCCGGCGGACACGCTAAAACCGCGTGAAATATCGGGAGGAAATCCATGAGCGATGAACTGGTCGCCGTCAGCCCCGACTGGGCCAAGCGCGCCTATGTCGACGACGCCAAGTACAAGGCGATGTACGAGGCGTCGGTCAAAGACCCCGTCACATTCTGGGGCGAGCATGGCAAACGGGTCGACTGGATCAAGCCTTACAGCCCGGGCGCCGTACGCGACGTCGACTACACCGGCGACGTCCGCATCCGCTGGTTCCATGACGGCGTGCTGAACGTCTCGGCCAACTGCATCGACCGCCACCTCGCCAAGCGCGCCGACCAGGTCGCGATCATTTGGGAAGGCGACGATCCGGCCAAGTCGAAGAAGATCACCTACCGCGAGCTGCACGGCGAAGTGAGCCGCATGGCCAACGCGTTGAAGGAGCTGGGCGTCAAGAAGGGCGACCGGGTCACGATCTACCTGCCGATGATCCCGGAGGCGGCCTACGCGATGCTGGCCTGCACGCGCATCGGCGCGATCCATTCGGTGGTGTTCGGCGGCTTCTCGCCGGACAGCCTCGCCAACCGCATCGTCGATTGCGAGAGCACGGTCGTCATCACCGCCGACGAAGGCCTGCGCGGCGGTAAGCCCGTGCCGCTCAAGGTCAACACCGACGAGGCGATCAAGAAGGCTCCGGGCGTGAAGAAGGTGCTGGTGGTCAAGCACACCGGCGGCAAGGTCGCCTGGGACGCCCAGCGCGATGTGTGGTGGCACGAGATCAAGGAGAAGGTTGCGGCCGAGTGCGCGCCCGAGCCGATGGGCGCGGAAGATCCGCTGTTCATCCTTTACACCTCGGGTTCGACCGGTAAGCCCAAGGGCGTGCTGCACACGACCGGCGGCTACATCGTCTTCGCGTCGATGACGCACCAGTACGTGTTCGACTATCACGACGGCGACATCTACTGGTGCACCGCCGACGTGGGTTGGGTGACCGGCCACAGCTACATCCTCTACGGCCCGCTCGCCAATGGCGCGACCACGCTGATGTTCGAAGGCGTGCCCAACTATCCCGACACCAGCCGCTTCTGGCAGGTGATCGACAAGCACCAGGTCAATATCTTCTACACCGCTCCCACCGCGATTCGCGCCTTGATGCGCGAGGTCGAGGCGCCGGTGAAGAAGACGAGCCGCAAGAGCCTGCGCCTGCTCGGATCGGTCGGCGAGCCGATCAATCCGGAGGCGTGGCTCTGGTACTACAAGGTCGTGGGCGACAGCCGCTGCCCGATCGTCGACACCTGGTGGCAGACCGAGACCGGCGGCATCCTGATCACGCCGCTGCCCGGCGCCACCGCGCTCAAGCCCGGTTCGGCGACCAAGCCGTTCTTCGGCGTCACGCCCGTCATGGTCGATGCCGAGGGCACGGAACTCTCCGGTGCCTGCTCGGGCAATCTTTGCCTGATCAACTCGTGGCCCGGGCAGATGCGCTCGGTCTACGGCGATCACCAGCGCTTCATCGACACCTATTTCAAGACCTACCCGGGCAAGTACTTCACCGGCGACGGCGCGCGGCGCGACGAGGACGGCTACTACTGGATCACCGGCCGCGTCGACGACGTTATCAACGTTTCGGGCCATCGCATCGGCACCGCCGAGGTCGAGAGCGCGCTGGTCGGCAACATCAAGGTGGCCGAGGCCGCCGTGGTCGGATATCCGCACGACATCAAGGGCCAGGGCATCTACGCCTACGTGACCTTGAAGACGGGGCAGACTCCGAGCGAAGAGTTGCGCAAGGAACTGAACACGTGGGTGCGCAAGGAGATCGGCCCGATCGCCACGCCCGACGTGATCCAGTGGGCGCCCGGCCTGCCCAAGACGCGCTCGGGCAAGATCATGCGCCGCATCCTGCGCAAGATCGCCGAGAACGATTTCAGCAATCTTGGAGACACGTCGACGCTGGCCGATCCGTCCGTTGTCGACGATCTCGTGAAGAACCGCGCAAAGTAAGGAGTACCGATGGCCACCCCCCAGGCGAACCCAACTATTCTGTCTCTCGCCGCGGAGCTGGCCGCCGGCCGCACCACGTCCGTCAAGCTGACGCAGGAAGCCTTCGCCCGCATCGAAGACCCCAAGGGCGAAGGCAAGCGCGTCTTCATCAAGACCTGGAAGGCGCAGGCGATGGCCGCGGCCGAAGCGAGCGACCTGCAGCGCAAGGCGGGCCTCGTGCCCTCGCCGCTCGCGGGATTGCCCGTCTCGATCAAGAACCTCTGCGACGTCGCGGGCGAGACGACCCTGTCGGGCTCCAAGGCGCTCGATGACGCGCCGCCGGCCAAGCAGGACGCTCCCGTCGTGGCGCGTCTGCGCGCAGCGGGCGCGGTGATCGTGGGCAGCACGAACATGAGCGAGTTCGCCTTCTCGGGCGTCGGCTTCAACCCGCATTACGGCACGCCCGGCAATCCGGCCGATCGCAAGCGCGTCCCCGGCGGCTCGTCGGCCGGGGCTGCTGTGTCCGTCGGCGACCGGATGGCGGTCGTGGCGCTGGGCACCGACACCGGCGGCTCGGTGCGCATTCCCTCGGC
>CAIMEE010000188.1 GCA_903839865.1 Enhydrobacter aerosaccus
AGCCGTTCGAATCGAGAGCGCCGGGCGCGGTGAAGGTGACGTCGCCGGTATCGCCGGCGCCCGGGACGACGCTCCAGCCGCTGCCCGCGCGCTTCTTCATCACCTGGTCGGCATGGGCGACGCAGGCCGCATTGCCTTCCTGGCGCTGCACACGAACGAGCGCGCTCTTGTTGTCGCCGAACTCCTGCAACGTGACCTCGCCGACGCCCAGGCCAGCGGTCGTGGCGCGCAGGTTGTCGAGGTGGATGTCGCCCTGCTTGGCGCGCACCTGGATGGCGATGCCGCCCTCGAAGTCGATGCCGAAATTCAGGCCCAGGGTGAACACGCCGACGACCGACAGGACGTTGATCACCGTCGAGGCGATCAGGGCGATCCTGCGCTTGCCGAGGAAGTCGAACGACGTCCGGCGCGAAAGAAGGTGATGGGCTCTCCACAACATGGCGGCCTCAGATCGGCAGTTCGGTCGGCCGGCGCCAGCGCACCCAGATCGAGAGGACCATGCGGGTGAAGATGGTGGCGGTGAACAGATGGGTGAGCAGGCCGAGCGACAGCGAGGTCGCGAAGCCGCGGATCGGACCGGCGCCGAAGCCGAACAGCAGGACGCCGGCGATCAGGGCGGTGAGATTCGAGTCGATGACGGCGGTCAGCGCTTTCTCGTAGCCGGTGGCCAGCGCCGAGAAGGCGGAGCGGCCGTTGGTCCTCTCCTCGCGCACGCGCTCGTAGATCAGCACGTTGGAGTCGACCGACATGCCGACCGTCAGCACGAGGCCCGCGATGCCCGGCAGGGTGAGCGAGGCGCCCAGCACCGACATGCCGGCGAAGACCAGCAGCATGTTGACCATCATGGCGAGGCTGGCGAAACCGCCGAACACCGGGCCGTAGCTGATCAGCATGAACAGGATCACGAAGGCCGTGCCGACCAGCGCCGCCACGGTGCCGGCGTGGATCGCGTCGGCGCCAAGGTCGGCACCGACCGTGCGCTCCTCGATGATGGTGAGGGTGGCCGGCAGCGCGCCCGAGCGCAGCAGCAGCGCCTGCTCCTGCGTCTGCTGCGTGGTGAACTGGCCGGTGATGATTCCGCTGCCGCCGCAGATCGCGCTCTGCACGACCGGCGCGCTGATGATCTCGTTGTCGAGCTGGATGGCCAGGCGCTTGCCGATATTGGCGCGCGTGGCGGCGCAGAAAGCGCGCCCGCCCTGGCTGTTGAACGTGAACGTGATGATCGGGCGGCCGCCCTGCTGCTGGTTCTCGAAGCTCGACTTGGCGTCGTCGAGATCCTCGCCGCCCACGACGACGCGCTTGAAGACCGGCAGGCACGACGGCTGGTAGCGGCGGCAGATCTGCTCGGCTGTCAGCTTCGGGTTGGAACCCTGGATCTCTTCGAACTTCTTGGGGTCGGCGGCGCGAAGCGCGGCCATGCCTTCGCGCGTCGGCACGAGGAAAGTAGTGGGTGGCAGCACCGCCGGAATGTTCTGGCCGGTCGCAGCCACGTTCTCGTCGACCAGATGGAAGGTGAGCTTGGCGGTCTGGTTGATCTTGCGCTTGAGCTCGGTCGTATCCTTGATGCCCGGCATCTGCAGCAGGATGCGGTCGTCGCCCTGGCGCACGATGGTGGGCTCGATGGTGCCGGTCTCGTCGACGCGGCGGCGCAGGATCTC
>CAIMEE010000189.1 GCA_903839865.1 Enhydrobacter aerosaccus
CGATGTAGCGCGCGATGTTCTCGATCATGACGATCGCATCGTCGACCACGAAGCCGGTGGCGATGGTCAGCGCCATGATCGACAGGTTGTTCAGGCTGAAACCCGCGAGATACATGATCGCCAGGGTGCCGACGAGCGACAGCGGCACCGAGAGGCTCGGAATGACGGTGGCGCGCCAGTCGCCCAGGAAAAGGAAGATCACGATCACGACCAGCAGCACGGCGAAGGAGAGTTCGATCTGCACGTCGTGTACCGAGGCACGGATGGTGAGCGTGCGGTCGGTCAGCACGGTCACATCCAGCGTGCTGGGCAGGGACTCCTTGAGCTGCGGCAACAGCGCCTTGATGCTGTCGACGACGGCGATGACGTTGGCGCCGGGCTGGCGCTGCACGTCGAGCACCACGGCCTGCGTGTTGTTCATCCACGCCGCGAGCCGGTTGTTCTCCTGACCGTCCGAAACGGTCGCCACGTCCTGCAGCCGCACCGGCGCGCCGTTGCGATAGGCCACGATCACGTTGTTGAAGAGGCTGGGATCGGTGATCTGGTCGTTGGCGTTGATCGTGTAGGCCCGCGTCGGTCCGTCGAAATTGCCCTTGGGCGTGTTGACGTTGGCGTTGGAGATCGTGGTGCGCAGATCGTCGACGTTCAGCCCATAGGCCGCGAGCGCCGTCGGATTGGCGCGGATGCGCACACCGGGCTTCTGCCCGCCACCCAGCGTCACGAGGCCGACGCCGGGAAGCTGCGAGATCTTCTGCGCCAGCCGCGTGTCGACCAGGTCGTAGACCTTGGTCAACAGGTCGCTCTTCGAGGTGATGGCGAGCGTCAGGATCGGCGCGTCGGCCGGATTGACCTTGGCATAGATCGGCGGCGCGGGAAGATCGCCGGGCAACAGATTGCCGGCGGCGTTGATCGCGGCCTGCACTTGCTGCTCGGCGATGTCGATGCCGAGCTTGAGGTCGAACTGCAGCGTGACCGCGGAAGCGCCGGCCGAACTGGTCGACGTCATCTGGTTGAGGCCGGGCATCTGGCCGAACTGGCGCTCGAGCGGCGCGGTCACCGCCGAGGTCATCACCTCGGGCCCGGCGCCGGGGTACAGCGTCAGCACGCGGATGGTCGGATAGTCGACTTGGGGCAGCGCCGCCAACGGCAGGAAGCCGTAGGCGATGGTGCCGACCATCAGGATCGCCACCATCAGCAGCGACGTTCCCACGGGACGTTCGATGAACAGCCGCGACGGGTTCATGGCGCGCGGCCGCGCTTACTGGCTGGACTGGGTGGGCTGACCTGCGCCGCCACCGGGGCCACCATTGGCACGACGCTGGCCTTCGCCGCGCCGCTGCTGACCTTGCGGTGGCGCGGGCGGAGCCTCGCCCGTCTGCGGTGCGGCGGTGCTGCTGGCTTTTTCCGACGTACTGGCTGGCGTGGCTGCGGCGCCTGCCCCGGGAGGTGTGCCACTGGGCCGCGCGCCGCCGGGAGCCGCCGCGCCAGGCTTGCGGATCCTGGCACCGTCACGCAGGCGGTCGACGCCGTCGATCACGACCTGATCGCCGATGGCCAATCCCTTGGTGACGGCGATCTTCTCGCCGTCGGTGACGCCGGTCTCGATCACCTGGACCTGTACCGTGTCATCGGCTTTCACCTGGTAGACGAAGGTGCCGGGGTTGCCGCGTTGCACGGCTGCGACGGGAACGACAACGGCGTCCTTCACCGTGTCGACCAGCAGCCTGACGTTCACGAACTGGTTGGGGAACAGCGACTCATCGGCATTGTCGAACGTCGCGCGCAGCTTCACCGTGCCGGTCGTGGCGTCGACCTGGTTGTCGGTGGTCGAGAGCGTACCCTTGCCAACAGTCTCCTTCTGCGCGCGATCGAGCGCGGTCACGTCGAGGCTGGCACCGGTCTTCATCCGCTTGCGCACGGGCGGCAGCGAATCCTCGGGGATCGTGAACAACACCGAAATTGGCTGCATCTGGGTGATGGTGCAGATGCCGGTGGCATCGCCGATCGTCACGTAGTTGCCGGGATCGACCAGCCGCAGGCCGATCCGGCCGTCGGTCGGCGCCACGATGCGCGTATAGGTGAGGTTGAGCTTGGCCGAGTCGACGCCGGCCTGATCGGTCACCACGGTGCCCTGGAGCTGATTGACCAACGACGCCTGGGTGTCGAGTTGCTGGCGCGCTATGGATTCTTGGGAAACCAGTTTCTGGTAGCGCGCGAGGTCGATCTTGGCGTTCGCCAGCATCGCCTTGTCCTTCTCGAGCGTGCCGATGGCCTGCTGGAGGGCCACGTCATAGGGCCGCGGATCGACTTGGGCGAGGACTTCGCCCTTTTTGACGGCCTGACCTTCGGTGAAGGCCACGGTCTGGAGCTGGCCTGTGATCTGGGTCTTAACGACCACATTGGCGAGCGGCGTCACGGTCCCCAACGCTTTGATAACAATTGGGATATCGCCCTTGGCGACCATCGCCGTGCCGACCGGGATAGGAGCGGCGCCCGCGCCAAAACGACCGCCACTACCCTGGCGCGCCGCCGTGGCACTCTTGCCGGAGTGCGTCGTGATGTACCAGCCGCCGACCGCGACCACGGCAAGGCCAACGCCGATCCCGATCAGGGTCCGCAGTCGCTTCATCGTCTAGAAAGCCCCCAAAACGCAGCTCTTCCGCATATACGTCGCCACAGGGCCAATCCTCCCCCAGCATTCCGAGAGGCGCAAGCAAGCCTCCGGCCGGGGGTGTAACGCCCCCGGCCGGGAAAAGACGCGCGCTGCGGCGTCTTTATTTAGTCTGCAGCCTTGTCCGGGGCGACGTAGAGCTCGTGTCCGCCCTCACGGAATTTCTGGCTCATCTCCTCCATGCCCTTCTTGGCATAGTCACGGATGTCCTGGGTGATGCGCATGGAACAGAACTTCGGCCCGCACATCGAGCAGAAGTGCGCCGTCTTGTGCGCGTCCTTGGGCATCGTCTCATCGTGGAACTTCTCGGCCGTCATCGGATCGAGCGAGAGGTTGAACTGGTCGACCCAGCGGAAGTCGAAGCGCGCCTTCGACAGCGCATCGTCACGCAGCCGCGCCGCGGGATGGCCCTTGGCGAGATCGGCAGCGTGCGCCGCGATCTTGTAGGTGACCACGCCGACCTTCACGTCGTCGCGGTCGGGCAGGCCGAGATGCTCCTTGGGCGTCACGTAGCAAAGCATTGCCGTGCCGAACCAGCCGATCATCGCGGCACCGATGCCGGAGGTGATGTGGTCGTACCCCGGCGCGATGTCGGTCACGAGCGGTCCCAGGGTGTAGAACGGCGCCTCGCCGCACTCCTTGAGCTGCTTCTCCATGTTGACCTTGATCTTGTGCATCGGCACGTGGCCGGGGCCTTCGATCATGACCTGGCAGCCCTTGTCCCAGGCGACCTTGGTCAATTCACCGAGCGTCGTGAGCTCGGCAAACTGCGCGGCGTCGTTGGCGTCGGCGTTGCAGCCGGGGCGCAGGCCGTCGCCCAGCGAGAACGAGACGTCGTACTTGCGCATGATGTCGCAAATGTCGCCGAAGCGTTCGTAGAGGAAACTCTCGCGATGCTCGGTCAGGCACCACTGCGCCATCATCGAGCCGCCGCGGCTCACGATGCCGGTGACGCGGCTTGCTGTTAGAGGAACGTGGGCCAAACGTACGCCGGCATGGATCGTGAAGTAGTCGACGCCCTGCTCGGCCTGCTCGATCAGCGTGTCGCGGAAGACTTCCCACGACAGCTTGGTGGGATCGCCGCCCACCTTCTCCAGCGCCTGGTAGATCGGCACGGTGCCGATCGGTATCGGTGCGTTGCGCACGATCCATTCACGCGTGTCGTGGATGTTGCGGCCGGTCGACAGGTCCATGACCGTGTCGGCGCCCCAGCGGATCGCCCACACCCTCTTCTCGACCTCTTCCTCCATCGAGGAGGAGACCGCCGAGTTGCCGATGTTGGCGTTGATCTTCACCAGGAAGTTGCGGC
>CAIMEE010000190.1 GCA_903839865.1 Enhydrobacter aerosaccus
CCCCTCCGTCAGCGTAAGACGCTGACACCTCCCCCGAAGACGGAGGAGGGCTATGACTTCTTTCCCTCCCCCGTGTTCGGGTCAGTGATTTGGCGCGATAGCGCCAAATCACGCTGGTGGCCGCAGGCCGGAGGGGCCAGGGATTCTTCGAGACAATCGCCTCAGAACGACGGCGGACGGCCCGCGATCGCGTCGAGGAAACGCTCCGGCGCGACGGCCGAGAGCGGCGTCGCCTTGCCGACCGTGGGCTCGAGCGAGATGCCCAGCACAGGCTCGAATGCCAGCGCCGCGGGATTGAAGGCGTAGAGCTGGCCCTTGGTGAGATTGAACCACCAGGCGTGCAGCACCAGCGTGCCGGCCTTCACCCGCTCGGCAATCCACGGGAAGCTCATCAGGTTCTTGACCGAGTTCACGACGGCGGCCTGTTCGACCGCGCGCAGGATGTCGTCCTTCGCACAGCCCTTCAGCTTCTCGACAGCGAGGTCGCGCACGTCCTGAGCGATTGCCGTCCAGGTCGAGAGATAGTCGTAGTCAGCGAAGGCGCTCTTGTCGCCGTCGACCAGGGCCGCGATGCCGCCGCACAACGCATGGCCCAGGATCACGATGTGCTCGACCTGGAGGCCGCGCACGGCGAACTCGATGGCGGCCGACGTGCCATGCTGCTGGCTGTCGGGCGGATCGAGCGCGGGCGGCACCATCGCGCCGATGTTGCGCACGGTGAAGATGTCGCCGGGCTTGGTTTGCGTCAGAATGCCGGGATCGACACGGGCATCCGCGCAGCCCACGATCAGGATCTTGGGCGACTGACCTTCGGTGGCCAATTTCTCGAACAAGTCGAGATGGTCGTGATAATAGCCCAGGCGGAAATCCGCGAAGCCCTTGAGCAGTCTTTCCAGTGCCATGGTCTAGCGCCTACGATAGGTCGAATGCTTACCGGAAAGATCAAATGACCCAAGAACTGCTCTACGACAAGCGCGGCGACATCGGCTGGATCACCTTCAACCGGCCCCAGCAGCGCAATGCGCTGACTTTCGCGATGTATGAAGGCCTTGCCGAGATTTGCGGCAAAATGGCCGAGTCGCGCGAGGTTAAGGCCCTGGTGATCACCGGGGGCGGCGACAAGGCCTTCGCGGCCGGTACCGACATTGCCCAGTTCCAGTCCTTCAAGGACGGCGAGGACGGTGTTGCCTACGAACGCAAGATGGACCGTATCCTCGATACGATCGAGCGCTGCGCCGTGCCCACGGTCGCGGCCGTCCACGGCTTCTGCACCGGCGGCGGGGCGGCGATCGCGGCGGTCTGCGACTTCCGGATCGCGAGCCCCACGGCGCAGTTCGGCTTTCCCATCGCGCGCACGCTCGGCAATTGCCTGTCGATGGGCAACTACGCGCGGCTCGCGGCACTGGTCGGGCCGCAGCGGGTGAAGGAGATGATCCTGCTCGCCAAGCTCGTCGACGCGAAGACCGCACTGTCGATCGGGCTGGTGAGCGAGATCCTGCCGGACATGGCGGCGCTGCATGCGCGTGCCGAGGAGCTGGCAACGACGCTCGCGGGCCACGCGCCGATCACGATGCAGGCGACAAAGGAAGCGCTGCGCCGACTGCAGGCGAAGATGGGCGGCGAGAATATCGACGACCTGATCCGTCACACCTATGCCAGTGCCGACTTCCGCGAAGGCATGAGCGCGTTCCTGGGCAAGCGCGCGCCCAAGTGGGCGGGGACCTAGCGGGCCTTTCGACCCGCGAGGAAGGCCACGATCGCCAGGCCCTGCAGGACGGCGGCCGCGACGAACACCATTGTCGCGCTCTCCGA
>CAIMEE010000191.1 GCA_903839865.1 Enhydrobacter aerosaccus
CTGCGGGGCAGGACGCCGATCGTGATGAGCTATCAACGCGATCCCACCATGCGAACGGTTGGTCTCGCGGTGAAACTGGCAGCGCCAGATGTGCTGCGGTTTACCGGCTGCAGCGAATACATCGCCGGACTTGGCCGAAAGGCCGGCGGCGAATGGGAGGGAATTCCGAACTTCGCCGAAATGGATGCACTGCATTTCAGTCCGACGGTGGCGCCCGACGCGCCGCTAGTATTCCTCAGTCGCGTCGAGCATATCAAGGGAGCGCACTGGGCGATCGAGATCGCGCGCCGTACCGGGCAGCGTCTGATCATTGCTGGCAATCATTCCGATAGTGGTCCCGAAGGTGAATACTGGCGCGAGAAGATCGTTCCGGAGATTGGCCACGGGGGCGTGGAATATGTCGGTGCCGTAAACGACGCCCAGAAAAACAAACTGCTGGGCGAGGCGCGCGCCATGGTCGTGCCGATCCAATGGAACGAACCGTTCGGTATCGTCTTCGCGGAAGCACTCGCGTGCGGGACGCCGGTCATCTCGTGCCCTCGAGGATCTCTGACCGAGATCGTGCGGCCGGGCGTCGAAGGCTTTCTCATCCGATCGATCGAGGAAGGCTGTAAGGCGGTGGCGCGGCTCGATACGATCGACCGTGCCTCTTGCCGGCGTCGCGCGGAAGAAGCCTACTCTCCCAACGCGGTCGTTGCGCGTTATCTCGGTCTCTATGCGCGTGCGCAGACGGCGCTCACTTCTCGATGACGCGGCGGGTCGCCATCGTCAGCGGCCATTTCGCACCCAGCAATCTGGTGGGCGCCCAGCGGGCACGCCTGTGGTCGCGCTACCTGCCGGAGTTCGGCTGGGAGCCGATCGTCGTCACTGGCAACCCTGCATTCTACGAAGAGCGCCCCGATCCTGACCTGATGCATCTCGTGGCACCGGGACTGCGCGTGATCCATGCATCGACGATGTCGACGCGTCCGAGACGGCTGGTCGGCGACGTGGGCGTGCGTGCCTTCCGCGGCTGTTACAAGGTGCTGGCGGGCCTGGCCGTGCGTCGCGAGATCGACTTCGTACTCGTCACGATTCCGTCCAACTTCCTGGCGCCGCTCGGGCGGCTCATTCACATGCGCTATGGCCTGCCTTTCGGCATCGACTACCAGGATCCCTGGGTCAATCGTTGGCCGGGCGTCGACAAACCGTTCACCCGTGCCTGGGGGTCGTACCGGCTCGCCAAGCTCCTCGAGCCATGGGCCGTGAAGGGCGCGGCGCTGATTACCGGGATGGCGCCGGGCTATGTCGCGGGCATGCTGGAGCGCAACCCCGCAATCGCACGCGAGGCCGTGACCGCCTACATGCCGATGGGCAATGCACCAGAAGATTTCGAGTTCGTCGGCGCGTTGCATCGACCACCCTTCCTGTTTCACCCCGACGACGGTCTCTTCCACATGATCTATGCGGGCGCGCTGCTGCCCGCGGGTGTCGTTGTACTCGATGCTTTCCTTGAGGGGCTGAGGGCCCTGCAGAAGACGGCACCGCAGGCCGCGTCGCGATTGCGCGTGCATTTCGTCGGGACCGGAACGTCGCCCGATGATCCGGAAGGTTATCGCGTGATGCCACGGGCCGAGCGAGCCGGCGTCGCGGACATGATCAGCGAGCATCCTCATCGCATCGGTTATGTCGACACGCTCAACCATCTCGAGCTCAGCGGCGCGGTGCTGGTGCTTGGGTCGACCGAGCGGCACTACACGCCCTCTAAGGTATTCCAGGCGATGCTCTCGAAGCGGCCGGTTTTCGCGATGCTGCATTCAGAAAGTTCAGCAGTCGACATGATCACGAGCTCGCGCGCGGGACGCGTGCTGACGCTGACGGAGCAGGTGATGCCCGCGCCAGGCGCCATTGCCGCCGAGCTGCTGGCGCTGATGAGCGAGCTTCACGAAGCCTCTGCGGTCGACCAGACAGGCTTCGAGGCTTTCTCCGCGCGCGAGTCCACGCGTGCGCTGGCCGAGGCGCTCGATCGCGCCTGCGTCAAGGGGCTTCGCCCATGAGTCTGCGGATCGGCTTTCTGGTCAGCCACCCCATCCAGTACTACGCCCCGATCTTTCGCGAGCTGGCAGGGCTTTGCGACCTTACCGTCTTCTTCGCGCATCGTCAGACCGCCGAGCAGCAGGGGCAGGCAGGATTTGGCGTCGCGTTCGACTGGGACATCGATCTCATGTCCGGTTACAGAAGCAAGTTCCTCGAGAATATCTCCCGCCAACCTTCGACTGATCGGTTCTCGGGCTGTGACACGCCGGGCATCGCGCGCGAGATTGCGGAAGGTGGTTTCGATGCCTTCGTCGTGCCCGGCTGGGGCTTTCGATCTTACATGCAGGCCGCGAAGGCCTGCCGCCGGGCGGGAGTGCCAGTATTCGTGCGCGGCGATTCCCAGCTCATCGGCCCACGGAACTTGCTGTTGCGGCTTGCGAAGGCGATCGCCTTTTCGCGATTGCTGCGTTGCTTCGATGGTTTCCTTTACGTCGGGCAACGAAGCCGAGAATATCTGCTCCACTATGGAGCGCCGGCTGATCGTCTGTTTTTCTCGCCGCATTGCATCGACAACGCGTCATATCGTGCTGCCAGCGACTCGGCACGGCAATTGTCTGATAGTGCGCCGCGCAAGAACAAGCGCCTTCTCTTTGTGGGCAAGCTGCTCGAGCGAAAGCGCCCGTTGGACGTCCTGAGGGCCGCGGCACTTCTGCGAGAGAAGCTGCCGGTCGAAGTGGCATTCGCGGGCTCTGGGGAACTCGAGGGTGAGCTTAGGGAATTTGCGCACACCTCAGGTGTGCCGGCTGTATTCCATGGTTTCGTAAATCAGAGCGAGATGCCGGCCGTATATGCTGCCGCGGATGTCATGGTTCTGCCGTCGGACGGGTTGGAAACATGGGGCCTCGCGGTGAACGAAGCGATGGCCTGCGGTTTACCGGCGGTGGTCTCGGATGCTGTAGGATGCGGCCCGGATCTGGTGGAGCAGGGGGTCACAGGAGCGATCTTTCCGGTCGGTCAGGCGGTTCTTCTCGCTGCGGCGGTGGAGGCTGCAATTTTCCTCGATTTAACCGTTCTGCGCCAACACCTTGCGGCACGAATGCAAGTTTACTCGCCACTTGGCGCTGCAAAGGGTATTATGGAGGCGGCAGCCGCACTAGCGGCGGAAGCTTCGCCAAAAGGGTGAAAAGCGTCAGGTCCATGGGTAATAATATTTCGGCCAGAGACCCGGGCTTGGCCCCTCGGAGGGTCGGGCAGACCAGGCTCGATTATTCGTTTCTGCAGAAATTCTTTCTGCTGTTCGGCGTCATTATGGTGATCCTCTCGCCTTTTGCGCCGGACATGATTGCCCTTGCCGTGGGAGGCATGACGCCGTGGGTCGTCGTCAGGTTGCTCGGAACGCCCAACATGCCGGCGGCCGCTGCCTATTTCATTATTTGGCAGTGGAACCAGTCATTCACGCGAGTGCTTCAGGGAATTATCGACGGCGAGGCGCTTGGGCGCGGCATGTACGGTCCGGCGGTGGAGGAAGCCTATTGGTACACGCTGGCATCAACGGTGACGCTTGCTGTCGCTTTCCGGCTGGTCCTGGGCAATCTGCAGGGGCCAACGCGCGAATTCGCGGAAGCGCACAAGCACTGGCGACTGCGCGACCTGCTCATGCTCTATATCGGGGGCGTGGCCTTTTCGATGATTTGCGGGACGGCTTCCAATTTCGTTCCCTCACTCTCTCAGCCGTTCGAAGCCGCTGCGCACTTCAAGATCCTTGCGATGTCGATGGTGTTCGCGACGGTCATGGGGACGGGGCAAGGACGAAACTTCATGATGGCCGTGTTCGTGATTGAAGTTCTCTCGGGCTTTGGCGGACTGTTCTCTGACTTCAAAGGCGCCTTCATCTTCCTGGCGGTGACTGCGTTCATTGTGCGCATCCGATGGAGCGTGACGATGGCCGTCGTGACGGTCGCGCTCGCCTGTTCAATGGTGGTCATGGCGTTATGGTGGACAGCGGTTAAGTCCGACTTTCGCGAGTTTGCCACCGGGTCCGACGATTCCCAGAAAATCAGGGTCGATCTCGGAAGTCGAGTGGGTTATCTCGGCAACAAGGCATCCGGTGATATTGACTGGAACAACGCGTCTTACGCACTTCTGATCCGACTAGCCTATGTCGATATTTTTGGCTCGGTGATCGGCGTGCAGGCTGTGGCGCCGGAGCCCAGGTATTTTGGACAATGGCAGGATGCGATCGACCATATCGCCAGTCCGCGCTTTCTGTTTCCCGGCAAGGTGGCTTTGTCCGATACCGAAGTCTTCATCCGTCTGGCGAGAGGCAATGCCTCGGAGGCATTTCGGTCAGCAACCTCGATTAGCGTTGGCTATGTGGCCGAGAACTATGTGGACATGGGCTTCCCGGAAATGCTAGTCGGCATATTCGGGATCGGGGTGATGACTGCTGGTATCAGCCGGTACTTCATGACGCGACAGTTGCCCTGGATTGTTCGCGAGGGAACCGTGCTAGCGATCATCTACACCATCGGACATGACGGCGTCGAAATCTCGCTGCCGAAGATACTGGGCTCCATGTACACGTCCTTGGGCGTTTGGGCGATCATGGCGCGGTGGGGATTCCCCTACATCTTCAGATATCTCGGCCGCAACGCCGCCAATCGCGACGCACGCGCGCGATGAGTCGCAAGAAGTCCTGCCTTGGTAGCGTCGTGCATGCATTGGTGCGTCCGCCGGCATGGGCAAACGAAGAGAGCTGACGGTCGCGACGTGCGTACCCGAACAGACAGCACCCCGATGTTCATTGAGGCAGATAACGCAGTCAAAAGGCTGGACTACGCTCTGCTTCGCCGTGGCGCATTGATTTTCGGACTCTTCCTGCTTTTCTTCGCACCGCTATCGCGTGATCCTATCCCATTCGCTGTAGGGGCGATGGGCCCCTTCGTTCTGATGGCAATCGTCGGTACTCGCAACATGCCGGCGGCTGTCGCCTACCTTCTTGTCTGGCAATGGGTCGAAATCTTCGCTCAGGTCATTTTGAGTCCGTCCAACGGCGAGACCCTGACAACCGGCATCTACGGACCCGACGTCGAGCGCGCCTATTGGTACATGCTAGCGAGCCTGATTGGCCTGACCGCCGGTTTGCGACTTACACTCGGCAACTTGCGCGATCCACCGGTCTGGGGTTTCAGCGCTCATCGTAAATGGCGGGCGCAGGACCTCTTTCTGGGTTATCTCATTTCTGTCGTCATTGCGTACGGCTGCAGCTACGCAAGGAACACCGTTCCCAGTCTCGAACAACAGATCGAGGCGGTGGCCCGAGTCAAGATCGTGGCGCTCTTTCTTTTGTTCGCCAACGTCTTATCGACTGGCAAGGGAAAAAGGTATTTTGTTTGCGCAGTAATTATCGAACTGTTGCTTGGTTTCGGCGGCTTGTTCGCGGACTTCAAGAGCGTGTTCGTTATTTTAGGTGTCGCGGCCTTGGGGGCCCGAATTCGCTGGACGATGTCAATCGGCGTGGCGATGGTGATTTGGCTCATGCTCTTGATAGGGCTAACCTTGTTCTGGACGGCGATAAAGAGCGATTACCGCGAATTCGCGACCGGTTCGGATGAGTCGCAAAAGATCCGGACGACAGCGGCAGAGCGCTACGGCTATCTCGGTGACAAGGTGACGTCCATCGCCAGTATTGATTGGGGGTTCGCTGCACAAGCCATGCTGACACGTGTTGCCTACGTCGATATCTTTGGATCAGTGATTGGCGTGAACGAGGCGACCCCGGGCGGTGTCAATTCCTATCCGCGACAGTGGCAGGAAGCGGTCGAGCACATTACGAAGCCGCGCTTCCTGTTTCCCGGCAAGGCCGATCTATCAGACACTGCGACCTTCGCACGCTTGGCCCTGGGCAATGTCGATGAAATCATGCGCTTCGGCACGTCGATCAGCGTCGGTTACATGGCGGAGAATTACGCGGACCTGGGTTTCCCGGGCATGCTGGGTGGTCTTCTCCTGCTCGGCGTCTTCACGGGAAGCATCGCGCGTTATTTCATGATGTGCCCGCTTCCCTGGATGGTCCGGGAAGGGATTGTGTTGGCGCTGGTCTACACCGCGTTCCATACTGGCGTTGAAGGTTCTCTGCCAAAGGTCCTCGGCGCCGCCATCATGTTCTTTATTGTGTACGTCGTCATTGTGAAGTTCGTCTTCCCGATACTTTGGCGCTGGCTTGATGACCGTGCCGCGCTCGCATGAGCGCCGACGAGCCCTTGAATCTCTTCTATGAAGAGCCCGATCCCGATCGCTGGTTTCCCTTCGATCGCTATCCACGAAAGTTGGTCAGGACCCTTGTGCGCGGGGCGGCACAGCCGCGTGGAATGCGTCGAGCATTCCTCAACCTGATCCATGGCCTCGATCGCATCGGCGCGCCCTATCGCGTCAATGACTACCGGCGGCTTCGATCTGGCGACGTCAGGCTGGCCTGCATCTTCGGCAAGCCTCATCTTGTCGAAAAAGTCTCGGCCGAGATGCCGATCTTGTTTGGCACTTCGATCTACAGCCATCCGAAAGTCAATTCTGATCTGCCACGGCAGCGCAACATTCGTCAGGTGCTTGTGCCGAGCGCATGGGTGTGCCGCATGTTTGAACAGACTTGGCCAGGGCTGATTTCGATCTGGCCTACCGGCATCGACACCGAGCGTTGGACGCCGACGGCGGACAAAGCGAAGAATATCGATGTCTTGATCTACGACAAGATCATTTGGCAGCGCGAGCGCTATGTGCATTCGCTGATCGAGCCACTCGCTAGAGAACTTAGTTGTCGTGGCCTGCGGGTCGAGACGGTGCGTTATGGGAGCTATCTCGAAGAAGACTTTCTGAGTCTCAGCAAGCGGGTGCGCTCGATGATCTACCTCAGCCGGCACGAGACGCAGGGCGTCGCTGCTCAGCAGATGCTCGCGGCTGGTGTTCCTTTGTTCGCTTGGGATCAGGGAGGTTTCTGGCA
>CAIMEE010000192.1 GCA_903839865.1 Enhydrobacter aerosaccus
CCACTACCTTAAGATGGATAGACCGCTCCCCAATCCCGGCATTAATACAACTAACGGGATGCCGGACAACCTAAATTATATTTCCATTGGGTTGAAGTAGAGCCGGGCTTTCCCGTCACTTCCACGGTCACGACATAGTTGTTGGCAGGACCAGGCGGAGGGTTCCAGTCGAACTCGAACCCGCCCCGTCCGGGGACGAAGTTGTTGGTTTGACCAACGACCTGGCCTTTGTAGTAGACGATGATTCGATCGGGCTCAGTGTAATTTTCGTACGATAGTCTTACTCGACCAGGCTTGGGGCCGAGATAGTGACGTGTCTCGGTAATGCCCGCGCCGCCGCTGGCTGTTTCGGTATTGCAGGGCTTCGTGTTGGGCGGTGGTGTCGGCTCCGGTGGCTTCTGCGGCGGTACTTTTGAAGCCTCGGGCTTAGGTGGTGAAGTCACCGCTGGCGGGGGCGCCGGCGTTTCGGCGCGCGGCGGGGCAGGAGGGGGTGGCGGTGTTTCGGCACGCGGGGGAGGAGGAGGGGTTGGGGTTGGCGGCAAGACCCGAATGGGACAATGAGCGCGTTTCTCGCCGAGCTCCTGCTGCAGAGATGCAATACGTCGACGAAGTTCTTGTTCCTTTTGCTGCTCGTCCAGCAATCCGGTCATGGCTTCGCGTTCACCTGGCGCAAAGCGGCAGACCGGGGCGCCTGGATCGAGCAGGCCCAAAAGGGTAGGCATCGCAAAGGCCGCCACGGCACCCAGCAGAAGCAAGCAAAGTAACGCGAGCGCCGCCGCGAGCAACGGAAAGGCGACGGGAAAGGTGGTCTGCCGTCCGTCGTCCAGTACGCGGATCAGTCCCAAGCCGTTCGGCACCGCAGCCGGAGCCAAACCCCAGGCCGCGAGGATCGGCCGGCCTTCGTGGGCGTAGACATGCTCGAAGCTCGGGATTTCGATGGCGCCTGCGACGAGCGCGGGAAGATGACCGAATTTCTTTGGATCGCGTGCCGCGGAGCTTTCTGCCGTACGTCGCAGCATGCTGACGATACGCCCGATTTCCGCTCGCAGCCTTTCGCGTCCCACGGCGTCGAGTTCGTCAAAGCGGGCGACGCGGCCGTCCGGCGAGAGGAATTCGACTTGTCCGCCGTTCGTGTGCGGCTCTGCAAATAGCCACACCGATTCGGGCTCCGCCGCCTCAACGAGGAGCGAGCGTAACTCGCCATGCGCCGCCTCGTGAGTAAACCCCGACGGGAGGACAAGTACGTGGCTCGTCAGGGGAATGCTGACTAGACGTTGCATGAGAATACTAGCTGTTCCATGAATTAGGGGTCTTCGCTTTTCAAAAATCAGCGCGCCGGCACTTCGAACTCACCGACCTTGATCCTCTTGTTCAATTCAACGTCACCAGTGAATGTTTTATCCGGCTGCCCTTCCAAGCGCACAGTTACACGGTAGGGCGACCTCACCGGTGCCGACCGATCCGGATGGTTGTAGTTGGTTACAAATATCTCATACCGACCTGGACTGGGATTCTGCTCGAAGACGATGTTCTCGACCGGATTTGGAGTTGGCGTGCCATTATTTTTGTCGACGTCCAACGTGCCGCCGCATGCCGATTTGACATTGTAGTAGATACGCTCTCGACCGGGAGGGGGGCACGTAACGGCGAGATCAAGGTCGCTCTTGTCATCCCAAGCCAGCACGACCTGCGCTTTGCCTGTTCGACCGCCTTCTTTCTTTGCTCGCTCCATATCGGCTTGTCGCTGGCGATCTTCTGGCGTGGGCTGAGGCGGCGCCGTCGGTGGCGCCTGGATTGGGGGGCAGGCAGTTCGACGATTGCCTAGTTCGAGGGACACGCGGGCAATCTCATCGCGCATTTCGCTTTCGCGACGCTGCTCGTTGCGCATCTCTTCTTGTAGGGCAAAGCTGTTGGGCGGCACTACGCACTGCGCGATCGGAACCGCAAACCAGTGAAATGGATCGAGCAGATACAGGAACGCTGCAAGCAATAAAATCAAGAGAGTGGCGAATAGGCTACTAAAGAAAATTACCCACGGCCCGCGCCGGACTAAGACCGGTGGGCCAACGATCTGCATCGGGGCCTGCCCGGCCCCACTGGTTACCCGGGAGCGCGCCGCAACCGCACCGATCAGAAGTTCGGGCTGTGCCGCTTGCCCAATAAATGTATGCGCCCAGGCGATGAGCACGGGCTGCGCGCCAACGATGCGGACAAAGTCCTCACTCGGAATGACAAGCGCGAGTCCCAGCATCTCACCAAGGAATCGGTCGTCGGCTCCCTTGCTCTGGCGTAGGCGCTCGCCCGTGGTGCGGACATCGGCGGTCAGTCTATCTAACTCACTTTGCGCTGATATCCTTTGAGCCTCGGGCAGAGATGAAAGTTTTGTCGCTTCTCCATTTCCATCGGCATACCAATCGGTTACACCACGATCGGAATCTTGATTTGGTTCGGCAAACAGCGCCGCATGAGCAGGGCTAAGATTGCGACGAAGATATCCGGCGATCTGATCCCAAGCTTGAATCTTGCGTTGGCCGCCGGTGCCGAGAGATTGCAACTCAGAATTCTGCGTTGTGGCAATTAAAATCCCGTCCATGTCCTACGGATCCTCGTTCGATACCAGGAGGCGCTACTTCTGTGCGCCGTTGGCCGGTGAAGGGGTAGGTGCGGCAGAGGGGGGCACGGCAGGAGGCGCGGCTCCAGCCGGTCCAGGCGCTGTTGCTGTGGTCGCCGGGCCGGGCGTCGGCTCAACGGATGCCGCAACTGGCCGACAGATTTCCGTGATGGTTTGCACGGCAATTTGTTGTTGGCTGAGCCATGGCAGAATGCTGTCGGTCTTCAATGCATACTTTGTTCGGTCGGCGAAGCGCTCCGATGCAGTGACGAATGTGTTGATACCCAACACGCTACCGCAAGCATTAACGAGAGGGCCGCCGCTGTTCCCACCCGAAATATCTGCCGAGTGAGGTAGGATAATGACGCCGTTAGGAAGGCGCTGGACGGAGCTGATGCTTCCTCGCGTAAGGACAAGTTCTGGTGCACCGGTAAGTTGCCCCCTCTGAAGGGCCTGCACGGCCTCCTCTTGCCGAGTGACCGCTACCGGATATCCCGCCGCGACAACATCGGAGAGCTTGTCTGCCTTTTCGCTAAGTGGCAACGGCTGTGCACCCGGTACGACTTCAGGCAGCTTGATTAGCGCGAAGTCAGGCTGTCCCGGTTGTAAGCTGCCATCGGCGGGGTTAGACGTGGCCAATAGTTTCCCTTTGATAACCCGGCCCAATGTCTTTGATGTGATCAATATGCTGTTCGGGTCGGCTTGGGCGACGACATGCGCATTAGTTAGAACCGTATCGCCAGTGATAAAAAAGCCGCTGCCCGATGACACTCCGTCCTTGGTAGGCACAACAATCCAGACAGTCGCGTGCTCCATCAAATCAGCGAGGGACCCATTGAACGGCGTAGGAGCTTGACCCTGCCGCTGGGGTATCGGCGGCGGTACGGCGCCAGGAGCAACTGGCTGTCTCTCAGGACTAGGTGTCAATCCTCCCGGACTCTCGGGGGTGCAGACATTGGACGCCTCTAGCGCGCGTCGAGCCCGCTCGAGGTCGCGTTCAAGCGCCTTGTTTGTCTCCCTCTGAGTCTGGATAGCCTGACGTGTGCGCGACTCGTCAACGAGCGGGGCATTGAATTGACGGCTAGCAAGGTCCGCGGCGAATTTGTTCCAAGCCAGCCAGAAGCCGAAGAGCAGGAAGCATGTCGCGACACCGGCTAAAACCGGAATCCACCACAGATTCTGGCGATTCGCGAAGCGCGAATCTGCAGCCGCTCGAGTTGCTACGGCTGTCGTCGGCAGCGCGGGAGCGGCGGTCCGGGAGGAAGGCGATGGGTTTGGAGCAGTGGTAACTCCTATTGGATTTATAGAAGCAGGAACTGCAGATGCCTGAATGGGGCCAAAGAAGCTCGCGTCGATTCCTGCGAGACGGGGGCTGTAGGGACCAAGTAATTGACTTACATGACTGGCAAGGGCGGCGGGTTCGGTGCCAATCGATGTCGGAGCATAGCCCCAATTCGTAAATGCTACGTTGTCGTCCATCACTTGGATGTCATCCAGTGAAGGCATGACAAGAGCGTGGCGCAACAACTGACCCGCTTCGGGATCGTCAAGCAACGGATCGAAAGATTTTAGCGCCTGCACCAGCTGGGCTTCGGCGGCGCCGCGCTGCGCGGCTGGTAAAGAACCGAAGGGTATAGGTTCGCTAGTACCTTCTCCGTACCAGGTAACGTTGTCGCCCCGTCCTACGGGCTGAG
>CAIMEE010000193.1 GCA_903839865.1 Enhydrobacter aerosaccus
AAGTCGCTGATCGATCAGGCGAAGTCATCGCTGACCAACGATAGGATCGCGTTCCCGCCCTACGACGGGATCACCTTCAAGGTTCGCGAAGCCTGATTATGGGCTTGAACTTCCTCAAGCTACTGCCGGTTATCGTCGGCTTCTTCCTCTTCCTCGCCGGCCTGCTGGCATGGCGACAACAACTCCTCGACAAGCGGAAGTTCGAGGTCGCCGAACAGGTCTTGGTGACATATGCGAAGGTCGCCGAGGCGCTACGTGTACTGCGGGAGCGGAATCCGTATGCGGGTTCGAGCGAGTGGATCGCCGCGCAGCGACCCGAGAATAACTACCGCCATTACTTGGCGCGGCGCGATTGGATGTACAGGATTCCCGAGAACAAACTGGAAGCGTTCGAGGCGATCTACAAGGAACTGAGTCCTGCCGAAGTGTTAGCCACGGTGTACCTAGCGACGCCCGTCGTTGCGAAGCTCGTCGGCCTCAGGATCGCGTTCATGCAAGTGAAGAAGGCGAGCCGTGACCTGATGTCGATCCACCCCAGCAGGGATGTCGATCCCGAACGCTGGGATGATGACCCCATTCCAGAAACCGACTACGACGACAGCGACGACCCGATGACCCCAGAGGAAGAATTGGCGCTTGAGAAGGAGCAGTTTCCGATCCGGTTCGTCGGTCCCATAAAGGACTACCCGGATACGATCACCGCCAAGATCGCTCAGGATCAGATGGAACTCCACAGGCTTTGCCAGCCATACACGGACATCAATCCATACTCGTTTTTGTGTCGGCTTTGCCTGAGTCTATTCCCGAGGTTAAACTTGTTTCGCCGATAACAGATTACGGCGCGGCGATGCGCTGGCTCATCGCCCTGCTCTGGATCGCGTTCAACCTTTCCGGAGATACTCCGCCCTAGACCCGGTCTTGGCCCTCTCCGGTGCTAACAACGGTGCTAACAAACCGTCTGGACGCGATTCGTTTGGTTCAATAGCATCAAGGTTCCTGAACGCTGGCGTCGTTTCCCGTAGGGAGCGCCAAAGCATAGCTACCGCGCCAGACTAGTTCGCAGGCTGCCATGCGTTCGCCAGCCCGTCTGCGTCGGCCAGTTGCTCGGGCGTCATCTTGGCGGCAACCCTGTCTCGGGCCTTCGTGGCCTCGGCACGTTTTTGTTCTTCCGGATATCGCGAAAGCGCGATGGTGTAGCGCGTGTGCGCCTGAACCAGATCCTGCGTTACGCCGCGGCCGGTTTCATACATCACGCCGAGATTCATCTGGCCGGTGGGGTCGCCGCGGTCGGCGGCCAGGCGATACCATTCCACCGCCTGCACATAGTCCACCGGCACGCCCAGTCCATGCTCGTACAGGTATCCGATATTGGTCTGCGCCTTCGCGCGCCCCTGGGCGGCGGCCTTGCGATACCATTCCATGGCGCGCACGTAGTCCTTCGGTACGCCCCGGCCGGCATCGTAGAGGATGCCGATATTGGTCTGGGCTCCTGCATGTCCCTTGTCTGCGGCGCGACGATACCAGGTGAGCGCCTGCTCATAGTCCACCGGCACGCCGCGGCCATTGTCGTACATCACGCCGAGATTGAACTGGCTAGCAACATCGCCCTGGGCGGCGGCCTTTCGGTACCACGCTGCGGCCTGCGCGTAGTCCTGCGCCACGCCCTGCCCGCGCTCGTACATCAAGCCGACCTTGTTCTGGGCGTCGCGAAATCCGCGATCGGCTGCCTTGCGCGTCCATGCGAACGCCTGGGCGTAGTCCTGCGGCACACCCATACCGCTGTCGTACATGTTGCCGAGGGCAAATTGCGCCGCCGCATTTCCACGGTCGGCCAGCGGCCGCCAATGCTCCAGGGCGGTCGCAAAATCACCGGCCCGGTAGGCGGTGGCGCCATCCTCGAAGGGCCCGGCCAGCGCCGGCCCAGAGAAGCTCCAGGAGAAGCCCACCAGCATCAACGCGAGGAGCCCGGTTCTCGGAAAGTGCCGCATACATCGTCCCTCCGTGGACGCGCGCGTACTTTGCCCCAGAACGCGCCCGGTCGTCTCCGCCGCTAGTGCGGCGAAACGGCCGACTGGATGCGCCTTTCGTCGAGGCCGACCGAGCGCGCGGTCTCGACAATGGCGGCCCAGGTGTCGTCGGGCAGCGGCACGCCTTCGGCCAGGCGCTTGAGGCGCGTGCGCGACTCCTGCTCGCCAGGAACGAGGATCTCGCCGCCCGGTGTCGTGGGCCGCGAGCTTTTCACGAAGTCCACGTACTTCGCCACGTCCTGCGGGAAGAAGCCCGCCGGATCGAGCACCTTGGGATCGACGTAGAACGACAGCATGCCGTTGGCGAACTTGCCGCGCTTGGGATCGGTCGCGCCGGTGCCCGAGAGCGAGCCGCCCAGCATCTCGCACATGAAGGCAAGGCCCGAGCCTTTGTGATCGCCGAACGCCTGGATGGCGCCCGTGCCCTGCGCATGGTTGCGCGGGCCGGTCGGCGTGTAGTCACCATAGAGCAGATGCGGATCGTTGCTGGGCTTGCCGTCGGGCCCGATCAGGGCGCCTTCGGGAATCTTCTTGCCGCCCTGACTCGCCACCAGCACCTTGCCTTCGGCCACGATCGACGTTGCAAAGTCGAGGATCAGCGGATCCTGCCCGGCGCGGGGAATCCCCACGCAGTAGGGCGCCGTGGAGAAGCGCCGGTCGACACCGCCGTAGGGCGCCACGAGGACGCTGCCCGACGCGTTGACGAAATGGACCGACACCAGCCCTTCGGCCGCTGCCATCTCCGCCCAGTCGCCCACTCGGCCGACGTGACCGGCGTTGCGCAGGGTCACGGCCGACAGGCCGTTCTTCTTGCACTTCTCGATACCGATGCGGATCGCCTGCGGCGTCACGGTCTGGCCGAAGCCGTACTTGCCGTCGACGACGGCGATCACCGGCGTATCGACCAGCACATCGACCGTCACGTCGGCGACCACGGTGCCCGCCTTCTTCTGGCTGGCGTAGCGCGGCACGCGCACCACACCGTGGCTGTCGTGACCGGAGAGGTTCGCGCTCACGAGGTAGCGCCCGATACGACCGCCCTCCTCCGTCGAGCATCCGGCCGTCGCAAAGATGTCCGCCACGAAAGCCTCGAGGGCCTTCGCCTGGATCGTGACCGTCATGGTGTCAGCCCTTTGCGCGCGGGAGCGCGGCGACGTAGCTGCGGTTCCAGGTGGGATTGATCATGACCTCGTTGATCACGATGTGCGGCGGCAGGCAGGCGATGTAGCGGATCAGGTCGCCGCAATC
>CAIMEE010000194.1 GCA_903839865.1 Enhydrobacter aerosaccus
ATGATTCATGTCCGTATCATATCCCGTTTCGGGATATTATGAGCGGTCATCCCGTCGCTCTGTTCCCTCGGTTCCCGGGGGTCGCCACGGAAAGGTCCCGTCCATGCGACGCCTGCTTCTCCTGTCTGCTCTTGCGCTGCTCGCGCCCCACGCCGTCGCTCAGGACGCGGACAAATTCCTGCTCGTCAACGGAACGGAAAACTCGATCGTGGAACTGGCCATCTCCCCGCCCGATCTTGGCGTCTGGGGAGACAATTTGCTGCTTCCCCCGCCGCTTGAACCGGGTGAGGCGCGGGAGATCAAGGCATGGCCTTTTGCCGGCAACTGCATTCAGGACGTCCGCGGAAGGTTTGCCGGCGATGTCGACATGGTGGTGTGGAAAGGCCTGAAGCTCTGCAACATCAAGAAGCTCGGACTTTTCCTCGACCGCAACGGCGGCCGCCCCTTCGTCACCTACGAGTGATCCGGAGGGGTGCATCTCCATGAAGCGTGATCAGATCCTCTGATCCATCTCCAGTGCCGGCTCCGGCACGTCGACGCAGCCGATGATACGCGCAGGGACGCCGGCGGCCGTGCAGCCGGCGGGAACCGGATCGAGCACCACGCTGCCGGCGGCGATCTTGGCGCAGGCGCCGATCTCGATGTTGCCGAGCACCTTCGCGCCCGCCCCCAGCAGCACGCCGCGGCGCACCTTGGGATGACGGTCGCCGCGTTCCTTGCCGGTGCCACCCAGGGTCACGCCGTGCAGCATGGAGACGCCGTCTTCGACGACGGCGGTCTCGCCGATCACGATCCCGGTGCCATGGTCGAGGAAGATGCCCTTGCCGATCACCGCGCCGGGATGGATGTCGAGGGCGAACAGCGAACTCGCGCGGCTCTGCAGGTAATGGGCAAGGTCGCGGCGGCCCTGCTTCCACAGCCAGTGGCTGACGCGATAGGTCTGCAGCGCCTGATAGCCCTTGAACCAGAGCAGCGGGTCGAGAAGCGACGTGCAGGCGGGATCGCGATCGGCAACGGCCATCAGGTCGGCACGCGCCGCGAGCCCGATTGCCGGATCGGCGTTGAAGGCCTCCTCGAAGATCTGGCGGATCAGGGCCGCAGGCACCTCGGTGGTGCCGGCCAGCCGCGCCAGGTGATAGCTGAGCGCGCCCTCGAAGCGGGACTGGCTGAGGATGGTCGCATGCAAGGTGCCGGCGAGCACCGGTTCGGCTGCGGCGGCTGCCTGGGCCGCCTCCCTGATCTTGCTCCAGACCGGGTCTACCGACCGGGTTTCCGTCGAATTCTTGACCGCTAAGCTATCCATGGCGTTCTCCCCGCCGGCTAGTTCTTGGCGCGCTTCTCGAGCTCCTGGATCAGGGCCTCGACTTGGCCGCCGTGTCCCTGGATGTAGGAATTAAAATCCGAACGTCTAGTCATGACCATACTGACGCCCTCGACTTTTACGTCGGTGATCCGCAGCCCCCGGCCGGTGTCGCGCACCTCCCACTGGATGCTGATCGGCGCGCCCTCGCTCTGGTTCAACTTGCTCTCGACCAGGGAGATGCCGTTCGGCCGGGAAATCACGCGGCCGACCGCAAGGGTCTGGCCGGCATATTGTCCGAACCGCTCGCTGTAGGCATGGGCCTCGGCGCTCGCCACGGCGGTGAGATACCGCCCACGTTCGGGCGGCGTGCTTACATCCCACTGCTGCGGCCACGAGGTGCCAAGCGCGGCTCGGCCCATGAACTCCATGTCGAAATTGGTCGTCAGGATTCTTTGGATGGCGGCCTCGCGATCGGGGCCCTTGGCCTGCTTGACGATCTGGATGACCTCGTCGGCAACCCCCTGGATGAGTTGGGCCGGGCCGTCCGCCGCCATCGTGGGCATCGCGGACAGCGTGGCAGCCGCCATCGCGGCGGCGCCGAGAACAAGACGACGAGTGGCGAGCAGCTTCACCGTTCGCTCCATAATGACAGACGGGAAAGAGGCTTTAACGAACCAGGGCGAGGTTGTCGCGGCGATCGAGTTCGCCGCGGCTGTCGGTCTTCTCCCGCTTCTGGCGAATCAGATCGGCGCGCTGCTGGGTGTAGGCCGAACGCAGCGCGGCGTAGTAATCGACGCTGTTCTTCTCCAGATCGTCGAGCGCGAACATCGTGCGCGTGCGGATATCGACCACGGTCGCACCGTAACGCACGCCCTGATAGATAGCATCGATGTTCAGGGCATAGGTGAGGATGCGGAACGGATCGACGGCGTAATCCGCCATGAGACCCGCGGCATCGCGCGCGTTGGATGGCCCGGCCAGCGGCAGCACGAGATAGA
>CAIMEE010000195.1 GCA_903839865.1 Enhydrobacter aerosaccus
AGAAAACGGCGCATGTCATGACTCGGTGTGACTGCGACCGCCACTGCACCATCGCGCACTGTCCGCAGTGCTTGAATCAACGTAGGACGCTGCGTCTTGGCACTGGCCTGCGTAAACGCACACCACTCTGCGCTGTTCCAAAACCAGAGCGGTACCTGTAGCTGCTCAATACCGCTGTCTGGCTTTGGATCGACAGCGAACACACGCACCTTGCCCAGTCCATCAAACGCCTTCGAGTACTCGCCATTGGGATCGAGCACAATAAAGCGGGCATTGGGGTCGGTGCCTCCACGTGCTTTGCAGGCTTCTTCCATCGACCAGCGAATCAAGCCGGCAACCGAACAGGATTTCCCGCTGCCGGTGTTACCCAGCACGGCCAGATGACGACCGAACAGGCGATCGGGGTCGATCTTGACTTCGGCGTTGGCGGCCAGCGGACTGACGCCGATCTTTACCCGGCGGTTTTCGCCGGATTCGACGATGGCGCGCAGCTGAGTTTGGGTAGGCAGCAGTACGGGGTCGCCTACCGTCGGATAGGCTTCCACACCGCGCCGGAATGTGTAGCGCTCCATTCCCTGATGCTCGCCTTCGTAACACAGACCGCCCAGTGGGTTGAGGCTCATCTTGCGTAGCGGGTAGGGCAAATCGACCAGACCGAAATCCTGCATGCCCTTGCGCTTGGGGTACTGGGATCGCTCGATGGTGATCCACTCTACCTGGGCGACCAGATAGCCTGCATCACTGGGCACCAGCACATAGCCATTGATACGCGGGAACGGCCGTGGTGTGCCGGTATTCATGGCGAGGTTGTCGGGAGCTTCGATATCCAGCAGCACCTTTATTTCGTCAGGAGAGACAAAGTCGATGCTGCCGATGCGCAGTGAGTCGGCGTAGGCCAGGGGCGAGAAGCTCATACCAGGTCTGCCCCGTCAAAATTGCTGTCGGGTTTTCCTGCTGCCGGGGCCGAATGGGCTTCGGTGCCGTAACGCTGCTTGAGCAGCTCGCTCATGCGGAAGGTGGTTTTGTCGATTGCGGCCTTAGGCAGGAAGCATTCGGTCAGAGTTTGCAAATCGGCCAGCGCCGGGCCGATCAGCAAGCTGATCTGCGAAGGTCGCCCCAGTTCCTGGTAGGTTTGCATAATGCGGCCGAGCGGATCGTCATAGGCAATCACCACCAGATGGGTGGACGGAACCGTGAGCATGTCGCGGATGACGCGGTTAATGTGCTCGTCGCCAAAGCTGTAACCGTAGGTAATCAGCGTGCTGTTGGGGCGGCACACGGCAGCGGCGAGATCACGAAACAGCTCCACGTAGGGGTAGTCCGAGGTTTCCCGATCCTTGGACGCATTGGGGTAGATCATCAGCTTGTGGGCGCTGGCATCTTTCAGACCTGGTGTCTTCAGGTAGGGCTCGACTTCATCCGCGCCAAAGGGCAATCCGATACGGCGGATGTCTCTATCAGACTGCACCCAGTCCACCGAACCATGCAACTTGGTAAAGCGGGCAACCCCTTCCAGATAGCGCGGTTCGCCACGAATGCCTGGCGGGTTGTAGTGCATGTCCAGATCCAGCCGCGACGAGCGAAAGATTGGCATGAGGTTTCCGAGGAAGCGGTCCAGCAGATGCAAGCCGGCCAGTTCGGCCCCGGCTTCAATCAGGCGGTCGTAGTTGGTGGTGAATATGTTCAACCGGTCTCTTACGCCGGTGCGGCTGGCGAAGCTCATCAGGAAGGTGACCAGCACATTGAAAGCTTGCTCGCGCTTGTCATCACCTGACGTGGCAATGCCGGCTTCGCTTTCGAGAATGGACTTGGAGAATGCTTCCAGCGTGCTGGTCAGCTCGGTGCGCAGCGTTTCAGCTTCTGTTGACTTGCCCAGTATCTCCAGCCCGCGCAGCAATTCATTGGCGGCGCGGAGTTGGTCTTCCAGATTGCCTGCTTCTCGACCTGCTTTTTGGGCGGCTTCTTTCGCTGCTTTCTCGATCTCGTCCTTATAGCTGGTCAGGGTTGCCTCGCTCATTCCAGCGGCTGGCTTGCCTGTCGCCAGTCGGTGTACCGCATGGGTCAGCCCCGAGCCTGCTAACAGCGAGAGATGTTCCGACTGGAACAAAGCGGTCAGCCATGGCTCAACGCGGCCGCGTAGTTCCTTGATGCCGAAGGTTTGGCCCTGGGTTAGCCAGGAGGCTTCTGCGTCTTCGCAAAGCTTAAACTTGCCGTCTTCGCCAGCGGTTTCGAAATGGATCGGCGTGTGGTCATCTCTGACTTTTAGCGTGTTGCTCATGGCCGTTGCTCCCCATTCCTTTGCATAGTCATTGCATCACTCCACCACGAACCGAAGCTTGCTGGCGTCCTTGCCCTTGCAGCGGTCGTTCAGGAAGGTTTCGAACCGCCTGCGGAGGTCGTCCGGCGTGGCCGGTGAACCGCCTTGCAGCAGGGCCTTCTTGATGTCATCGCCGCTGACGCCGATCTTCTCCAGCCCTGACAGTGCTTCCTGCACGGCGCTGACAAAGTCCGGTGTGACGGGGTCGGACAGCTTCTTCGACGCGACGAACTTCTTGATCAGTTCGCGGGCGGATGCCTTCAGCAGGTCAAGGTTGGCCTGAATGATCGGGTCGTCCAGGTTGTCGAGCAGCGTTTGCTGCCAACCGTCGAGCAGACGGTCCAGTTCCTCATCCA
>CAIMEE010000196.1 GCA_903839865.1 Enhydrobacter aerosaccus
CATCAGGCTTCCTGCCAACGTCAAGACCGCCTCCAACGACGAGGGCATCCTGGGCGGCTTCCGGCTGTGGGACGATCTCCACGGACGCTAGCGCCGCGTCTCCGGCACCAGCGATGGCGGGGTCGTGGCGACGGCGGGATCGGCCGTCCGCTCCGCCGCGCGCAAGGCTTGCGCCCGATACTGAAGAACAGTGCCTGCGAATTCGCAAGCGACGAACGCCACACAGATCACAAGCGCAACTGTCAGTAGCCGAAGCATTACGCCCTTCTCCCTACACACTGGATGTAAAGACGTAACTCTCCATTGAGCGTCCGGTTGCGAACTCAGTTTCCGAGTGTGATATGCGCCTCCTTAACGACCTGAGCCCACTTGGGAATATCGGCGGCGATGGTTGCCTGGGTCTGCTCGGGCGTGCTGCCAACAGCCTGCAGTCCTAAGGCTGCAAATTTCTTCATCATCTCGGGATCGGCGAGCACTTTCAGCGACTCCGCCCGCACTTTCTCGACGATCGGGGCCGGCGTGCCGGCCGGCGCCAGCAGCGCGAACCATGAGCCCGCCTCGAAGCCCTTGAATCCCGACTCGTCGACCGTGGGCAGGTTCGACGTATCCTCCGAGCGCTTGAGCGCCGTCACCGCGAGACCGCGCAACCGCCCGTCGCGCACCAGCGGCATGATCGCGCCCGCATTCTGGATCGCCACCGGCACCTGTCCGCCCAGCGTGTCGTTGAAGTTGGCGCCGCGATAAGGGATGTGCTCCATCTTGATGCCCGCCAGATGGCAGAACAGCGCGCCGGCCACGTGTTGGGGCGTGCCGACGCCGGGCGTGCCGTAGGAGAGCTTGCCCGGATTGGCCTTGGCGTAGGCGATCAGCTCGGCCAGCGTCTTCACCGGCAGGTCGTTGTTCACCGCGATGACGCTCGGCATCGAGAGCGAGATCGAGATCGGTGCGAAGTCCTTCAGCGGATCGAACGGCAATGGCTGCAGCGCCGGCAGCACGGTGATCGCGGCATTGCCCGACCACATCAGCGTGTAGCCGTCGGGAGCCGCCTTCGCGACCTTGTCGACGCCGATGGCGCCCGAGTTGCCGGTGACGTTGTCGACGATCACCGACTGGCCCCAGGCCTCGCTGAACTTCTGCGCAAATATGCGCGCGGTCACGTCGGTGGCGCTGCCGGAGGTGAAGCCGACCACCAGCCGCACCGGCTTTTCCGGCCACTTTGTTTGCGCTGCAGCAGGCCCGGCCAGAGAACTCGCCAGCACGAAGGCCAGCGCACAAGTGATCAATCGCATTTATTCCTCCCGTTCTTTTCGGGCATACTACGCCCAGAATGGGAGGGTCCGATATGCCGACCAATTTCGCTGTTCAGCCGATCGACGCCACCTTCGGCGCGGTGATCACCGGCGTGAAGCTCGCCTCCGTCGACGACGCCACCCTGGCCCAGCTCCGCAAGGTCTGGCTCGAATACGGCCTGCTTGTCTTCCCCGGCCAGTTCTTCAGCAACACCGAGCAGATCGCCTTCGCCAAGCGCCTGGGCCCGCTCGAGTTCGAGATGGCCGCCCTCAGCAACGTCAAGGAAGACGGCACGCTCCGCCTCGAGAAGGACAACGACGACCGCATGAAGGTGCTGAAGGGCAACATGGGCTGGCACATGGACTCGACCTACATGCCCGTCCAGGCCAAGGGCGCGGTGTTCTCCGCCGAGGAAGTGCCGACGATCGGCGGCCACACCGGCTTCTGCGACATGCGCGCGGCCTACGATGCGCTCGACGAAGCCACCAAGGCCAAGGTCGAGAAACTCCAGGCCTACCACTCGCTGCACTACAGCCAGGCCAAGGCCGGCCACGACACGAAGAAGAAGGCCGACGGCAGCTACAACGGCTACGGCTTCCACGACGGGCCGGTGCCGCTGCGCCCGCTGGTCAAGGTCCATCCCGAGACTGGCCAGAAGATCCTGGTGATCGGTCGCCACGCCCACAACATCCCGGGCATGGACAAGGACGAGTCCGAACGCCTCCTGCAGGAGCTCACCGACTTCGCGACCGGCGATCCGCGGCGGGTCTATCACCACGATTGGAAGCCCGGCGACGCCGTGCTGTGGGACAACCGCCGCCTGATGCATCGCGCCACGCCGTGGGACTACACCCAGCGCCGCATCATGTGGCACTCCCGTCTCGCGGGAGACCCGGGAAGCGAGATCGCGCTCAACTACGAAGGCCGCGAAGCCGCCGTTGCCGCGCAGTAGATGATGAGATTCGGCCTCTTCGGCGGCGCACGAACCAAGCGGAGCGTCGGCCCCGACGACAGCCAGGGCTACGACGCCTTCATCGACTACGTGGTCGAGGCCGACCGGCTGGGCTTCGCGCACATGTTCATGGTCGAGCACCACTTCACCGGCCATGGCCAGGTCTCGGCGTCGATGACGCTGCTCGCCTATCTCGCCGCCAAAACGAAAAACATCCGCCTCGGCACCGCCGTGGTCGTGCTGCCCTGGCACAATCCGGTGCTGATCGCCGAGCAGGCGGCGACCCTCGACCTGCTGACCGGCGGCCGCTTCGACTTCGGCGTCGGCAAGGGCTATCGCAAGGCCGAGTTCGACGGCTTCTGCATTCCGATCGACGAAGCCAGCGACCGCTTCGACGAAACGATGGAGATCATCCGCAAGGCGTGGACCACGGAAGGCCGCTTCAGCCACCACAGCAAGCACTGGCACTACGACAACATCCTGGTCGAGCCCGAGCCGCTGCAGCGCCCGCACCCGCCGCTGTGGCTCGCCGCCGGCAGCCCCGACTCGATCAAACGCGCCGCGCGCGAGGGCTACAACCTCCTGCTCGACCAGCTGGCGCAGACCGACCAGATCATCCAGCGCATCGCCCTGTTCAAGGCCGAGTGCGCCAATGTCGGCCGCGCCTACGACGCCAACATGGTGGCGACCGCGCGCCCGTTGCAGATGATCCATAGCGAAGCCGAGCGTGCGCAAGCCTACGAGACCCGCAAGCGCGTGATCGGCACGATCGGCGATCTCGCGCGCGACAAGCTCGCCGATCGCGTAGAAGACGACACCGCCGCCCTCCTCGGCACGCCCGACGAAGTGATCACCCGCCTGCGCGAACTCGAGGCCGGCGGCGCCACCAACATCCTGCTGGTCGATCCCAACGCCTCGATCGCCAACCTCCGAACCTTCGCGCGCGAAGTCATGCCCGCCTTCCGGCCGGCCCGCGCCGCGGAGTGAGGCGGCGTTCCCGTTTAATGAACGG
>CAIMEE010000197.1 GCA_903839865.1 Enhydrobacter aerosaccus
CAAACCTGCTTCTTATTACCGTGTCGTTCGTGTTCTGCGTGCTCGCGGCCGAGGGCGCGATCCGGATCATCGACGGTCAATCGGTGGTGGCGCTGGCGCTGCCGGAGGTCAACAGCTCGCAGGGTGTCGATACGACCGGCGGCCATCTCGACGAGATGCCGCGTGCGGCTGGTGTCGACCGTGCCCTGTTCTTCACCGACCCGCCGCCGCTGCCCAATCGCAAGCCCGTGCCTGAAGAGTGGCTGAAGGTGCATCGCCACATCCAGCAGACCCAGAGCGGGCCCAACCCGTTCATGCAGTGGGACATGTACAAGGCGTGGAACTCGGTCTTTGTCGGCGATCCCTGCAAGCACGAGTATCTCAAGGGCGCGCCCGGCCAGCTCTATGTCTACGACCCGCCCGACGGCAAGACGCGGCCGTTCTTCCGCTTCCTGCCGAACGCCACGACGCCGGACGGCCTCGTCACCAACGAGTTCGGATGGCGCGGCCCGCCGGTGAAGTTCCAGCGTGAGCCCAAGACGATCCGCATCGTCTTCGTGGGGGCGTCGACTGTGGCCGAGATTCATCCGATGCCGTTCTCGGGCCCGGAGTATCTGACGAACTGGCTCAATCGCTGGGCGGCGGCGCGCAAGATCGACGTGAAGTTCGAAGTGCTGAACGCGGGCCGCGAGAGCATCAACTCGAACGACATCGCGGCCATCATCCGCCAGGAGGTGGCGCCCACGATGCCGGACTTCGTCGTCTATTACGAAGGCGGCAACGAACTCGACCTTTCGACCATGGTGAAGAACGTACCGGTGGTGACGCCGGAGCCCGCCGGCTGGTTCGCGCAATGGCTGCGCAAGGCCGCGGCCTATTCCGCGGTGGCGCGCCGCGCGCAGGGGCTGACCTATGGTGGCGAGTGGCCAAGGCCGCATTACGACCTCGTCTGGCCGGCGGGACTCGACGAAATGGATCCCGACATCACGCGTCCGGATCTGCCGGTCAATCTCAGCACGATCATCCGCAATCTCGACTCCATCCGCACCGATCTCGCAGCGGTCGGTTCCGGCCTTTCCGTGGCCTCGTTCCACTGGCTGGTGAAGGATGGCCTCGTGCTCGATGCCACGCGGCACAAGGCGATCCTCGACACCCTGAACATCCGGTACTTTCCCTACAGCTATCGCGACCTCGCGCGCATGACGGCGTTCGAGGACCGCGTGTTCGCCAAGTACGATGCCAAGTACGGGCTGCCGTTCATCGACGTCGCCAAGTACATGCCCTACGACGCGAACCTGTTCAGCGACGCGATCCACAACACGCCGCCCGGTATCAAGATGCGGGCCTGGATCGAGCTGCAGCAGCTGGTGCCGATCATCGAGAAGCACCTGGCCGACGGCAGCTGGCCGCGCACGGTGCCGCCGATGCCCGAACAGCATCCGGCCTTCACCGTGCCGCCACGGCTGATCAAGTTCTCCTGCTCGGCGTCCTCGTCGCATGACTCTGGCGCCGATGCGGTCGCTCAACCGGCCGAAGCCCGAAGTATCGGTCGAGCGGCGCGGCGACGGCACGCAGATCCTGACCTCGCCGCGCGCGCTGCCGGAAAACCTGCCCCTGATGATCGACCTGCTGGGCCGCGCCGCCGAGCGCCGGCCCGACGTGACTTGGCTGGCCGAGCGCCGCGGCCCGGAGCGAGCGTGGCAGCGTCTGACGTATGCCGAAGCGTGGGCGAAGACCGGCGCCGTGGCGTCGTGGCTGATCGCGCAGGGATATGGACCGGCGAGCAAGCCATTGGCGATCCTGTCCGACAACAGCCTCGAGAACGCGCTGTTCCTGTTCGGCGCCTTGCGCGCGGGCGCCCTGGTGGCGCCGGTGTCGCCGAACTATTCGACTGCCGGCGACTTCGCGCGCCTCGATCATGCGCTGTCGATCGTCGAGCCGTCGCTGGTGTTCGCGCAGGACTCCCAAGCCTACGGCGCGGCGCTCGACCGTGCGGCGGCGCGCGGTGCGCGCATCGTCACGGTGGATGGCCAATATCGGAAGGGGCGCGGCCTGCCGTTCGGTGCGCTGGCCGCCAGCTCGATCGATGCCGCCGTCGCCGAGCGGCGCACGCACCTCACCGCCGACACGCCGGCCAAGATCCTGTTCACCTCCGGCTCGACCGGCCTGCCCAAGGGCGTGCTCAACACCCACGGCAATCTTGCGGCGGGCGCGGAAATGATCCGGATGGTGGGCGAACCGCTCGACGATCAGCGTATTGCCGTCACGCTCGACTGGCTGCCGTGGCATCACACCTGGGGCGGCAATGCCAACCTCAACAGCATCGTGCGCGTCGCGGGCTCGATGTACATCGACGGCGGCCGGCCGATTCCGGGCTGCTTCGAGGAGACGCTGGAGAACCTGCGCGAGCTCTCGCCGTCGAGCTTCGGCAATGTGCCGATGGCCTATCCGCTCCTGCTGGCAGCGCTGGAACGGGACGCCGATTTGCGTAACAAATTCTTCAAGAACATGCGCAGCCTGGGCTACGGCGGCGCGCTGCTGCCGCAGGAGAGCTTCGACCGAATGCAAGGCAATGCCACGAAGGAGCTGGGCGAGCGCCTGCCGTTCGGCTGCGGCTGGGGCATGACCGAGACGACCAGCACAGGGTTGATCGTCTACTGGAACGTCGACCGCGCGGGACTGCTGGGCCTGCCGCAACCAGGATCCGTGGCCAAGCTGGTCCCTGCCGGCGATCGCTACGAGCTGCGGGTCAAGGGACCGAACGTGATGGCGGGTTACTACGGCGATGCGGCCGCGACCCGGGACGCCTTCGACGAGGAGGGCTTCTTCCGCACGGGGGACGCCGCGCGCTGGGTCGACGAGACGCGGCCGGAGGCGGGCATCGCGTTCGCCGGTCGCGTGTCGGAAGAGTTCAAGCTCGCCTCCGGCACCTGGGTGCGCGCCACGACCCTGCGTACCGAGCTGTTCGATGCGCTGCAGCCTTACGTGCGCGAACTCGTGATCGCAGCGCCCGACCGGCCGTGGCTGGGCGCGCTGGTCTGGCTCGATCCGGCGGCCTGCACCGGCGACTGGCGGGCCGATCTCGCGCGCCGGCTGGCGAAATTCAACGACGGGCGCTCCGGATCGAGCACGCGCATCCGCCGCCTGCTGCCGCTCGAGACGCTGCCTTCGGCGGCCGACGGCGAAGTCACCGACAAGCGCTCGATCAACGCCCGGCGGGTGCTCGAACGACGCGCGGCCGACGTCGCGAAACTCTATTCCGAACCGGTCGCTTCTGAGATTATTTCCGCCTAGAGTGCGCTTCAGCTGAACGGCCAAAAGGCCGTCTGTGTTCTGGGAGGAACAAGGATGAAGTCGATTATTCGCTCGACGGCGATCGCCTGCGTGGCCGTGTTCGCCGCCGCCACCAGCCCCGCGCTCGCGCAGAAGAAGGGCGGCAGCCTGACCGTCGGTGTCGAGCTCGACATTCCGGGCTTCGATCCCCTGAAGGTCGGCGTCTACGACACCTCGGCCAACATGGCCGCAGCGCTGATGCTCGAGACGCTCACCGGACTGGGTGACGACGGCAAGACCAGGCCCAAGCTCGCGCTGTCATGGTCCAGCTCCGACGACTTCAAGACCTGGACTTTCAAGCTGAGGCCCGGCGTGAAGTTCCACGACGGCACGCCGTTCAACGCCGAGGCGGTGAAGTGGAATTTCGACCGCCAGAAAGATCCCAAGAACAACTGCCGCTGCGCCTTCTACATCGCCAACATCCTGAGCGTCGATGCCAAGGACGATCTCACCGTAGTCTACAATCTCAAGGATCCGGCGGTCGATTTTCCGTCCATCCTGACACGGCCCGACCAGAACAGCTCGATCCATTCGCCGTCCGCGATCCAGGCCAAGGGCGACGACTACAATCGCAACCCGGTGGGGACCGGTCCGTTCGTGCTGAAGTCGTGGACCGCCGGCGATCGCATGGTGGTGGAGCGCAATCCCAACTACTGGAACAAGGACCTGCCCCATCTCGACCGGATCGCCCTGCGGCCGTTGCCCGATTCGCAGTCGCGCTTCGCCAGCCTGAAGTCGGGCGAGACCGATCTGGTGTGGGCCGACGAGTTCGAGGCGGACAACATCCAGCGCGCGCAGAAGGATTCGACCCTGCAGGTGCTGAAGTATGCGGGCTCGGGCGCGGCGGTGAACGCGATCAACACCAAGGTGCCGCCGCTCGACGACGTGCGGGTGCGCCAGGCGCTGGTCATGGCGATCGACCGCAAGAAATATTCGCAGGCCTACACCAACGGCCTCGCGCGGCCCGCGTCCAATCCCTACGGCGACGGCTCGTGGGTCCAGTGCAAGGACGACGGCGCGCTGCCGGAAGATCCCAAGAAGGCGGCCGAGCTGATCAAGGAGTACGGCAAGCCGGTCAAATTCAAGATGCTGTTCACGGCGACGCCGCGCGGCCGCACCAACGGCCAGATCCTGCAGCAGTTCTGGAAGAACATCGGCGTCGACATGGAGATCGAGCAGGCCGACCAGGCGACCTTCCCGCCGCGCGCGTTCCAGCGGAAGTTCGACATCATCGGCTGGCGCATCGTCGACTTCCCCGATCCCGATGTGCAGATGTTCGCCAACTTCTACAGCAAGAGTCCGCTCAACCTCGCGGGCTACGTCGATCCCGAGCTCGACCGGCTGCTGGAGCATGCGCGCGTCACCCCCGACCGGGCCGCGCGGACCGAGGACTATTGCGCGGTCAGCCGCATTCTCAACAAGCAGGCCACCTGGTTCTGGCCGTTTCAGAACACCTACTACGCGATCGCCAAGGCGAAGGTGAAGGGCGTGCCGAAGCTGTATGGCGGTATCATCGACGTCTCGACGGCCTGGGTGGAATAGCGAAGGCCGGGAAGCGGAATGGCGAGATTCGTTGGCCGGCGGCTGATCCATCTGCTGCCGGTCCTGTTTGCCGTAACCTTGCTCACCTTCCTGATCGCCTCGCTGCTGCCGGGCGATCTGGCGTCGACCATCCTGGGCGACCAGGCGACGCCGGAGAAGGTGGCGGCGCTGCGCGCGCAGATGGGTCTCGACCTGCCGTTGTGGCAACGCTACCTGCACTGGCTGTGGGGCGTGATGCACGGCGATCTCGGCCGCTCCTTCCGGACCGGCGAGACCGTGCTCGCCGCCGTGGTCGATCGCCTGCCGGTCTCGCTCGAACTGATGGTGATCGCCGAGACGCTGGGCCTCGTGATCGGCATCCCGCTCGCCATCCTGTGCGCGGTAAAGCAGGGCAGCGCGATCGACCGCTTCCTGACGGGGCTCGCCTTCGGCAAGCTCTCGCTGCCGTCGTTCATGGTCGCGATCCTCCTGATCTACCTCTTCGCCGTGCAGCTCAACTGGTTGCCCGCGACGGGATACGTGCCCTTCGCCGAGGATCCCGCGGCGAACCTGCGCAGCTTCGTGTTGCCGGGCTTCACCCTTGCCTTCGCGGAGTGGCCCGTGCTGATGCGCGTGCTGCGCTCCGACATGATCGCCACCCTGCAGGAAGACTACATCGCCATGGCCAAGGCGAAGGGGCTGAAGCCCGCGCGCATCCTGCTGGTCCATGCGCTGAAGCCCTCGTCGCTGACGCTGGTCACGGTGGCCGGCATCAACATCGGGCGGCTGATCGGCGGCGCGCTGATTGTCGAGACCATCTTCGCGTTGCCGGGAATCGGGCGACTTCTGGTCGGCGCGATCTATGCGCGCGATTTCATCATCCTCCAGGGTGTCGTTCTGTTCGTGGCCGTGGGCTTCGTGGCCGTGAACTTCATCGTCGACATGCTCTACGCCGTACTCGATCCGAGGATCCGTCATGGCCGCGCCTAAGGGAGCCGCGCCGGGCGGCGGCCGGCGGCTCGGCATCCTGTTCGTCTCAGCCCTGGTCTGGATCGTCCTGATCGCCCTCGCGGCGGTCTTCGCCGACGCGCTGCCGCTGCACAGCCCGACCGAGATGGACATGCTGAGCAAGCGCGCCGTGCCCGATGCCGCGCATTGGCTGGGCACCGACCAGTTCGGACGCGATACCTTCTCGCGCCTGATCTACGGCGCGCGCATTTCGCTCACCGTCGGCCTGCTGGCGCCGGTGATCGGCGTGGTGATCGGCGGTTGCCTCGGCATGCTGGCCGGCTATTTCCGTGGCCCGCTCGAGGCCCTGACGGTGAGCGGCGTCGATGTGCTGCTCGCCTTTCCGCCGCTGGTGTTTGCGCTCGCCGTCACGACCTACCTCGGCCAGTCGGTGCTCAACCTCACTCTGGTGATCGGCATCCTCGGCATTCCCGCCTTCACCCGCGTCTCGCGTGCGGTCACGCTCTCGCTGTCGGAACGCGAGTTCGTGGTGGCCGCCCGCGCGCTCGGTGCCACCGACGCGCGGATCCTGTTTCGCGAGATCCTGCCCAATGTCGCCCTGCCGCTGATCGCCTTCTTCCTGTTGGGCGTGGCGGTGACCATCGTGGTCGAGGGCGCGCTCTCTTTTCTGGGGCTTGGCGTTCCGCCGCCGGCGCCGAGCTGGGGCAGCATGATCGGCGAGGGCCGTGAGAGTCTCGACATGGCGCCCTGGCTCGCCTTCCTGCCGGCTGGCGTGATGTTCGCCACCGTATTGGCCTTCAATGTCGTGGGCGATTCGCTGCGCGCGCTCACTGATCCCAGACCGGGCGCCTTATGAGCGAGCCGCTGCTCTCGATCGAGAATGTCGCGGTCGACCTGCCGACGCCGCGCGGCGTGCTGCGCGCGGTCGACGGCGTCGACCTTCGCCTCGAGGCCGGCCGCACGCTGGGCGTCGTGGGCGAGTCGGGCTGCGGCAAGACCATGCTGTCGCGCGCCATCCTGCAGCTGCTGCCCCGGCGCGCGAAGCTCAGCGGCCGCGTGATGTTGGGCGGCCGCGATCTCGCGCGCCTGCCGGCTGAGACGTTGCGCAAGCTGCGCGGGCCGGAGCTCGCCGTGGTCTTCCAGGACCCGATGACCTCGCTCAATCCCGTGCTCACCATCGGCACGCAGATCGTCGAGACCCTGCAGGTGCATCTCGGCATGGACGGCGTGGCCGCGACGAAGCGCGGCGCCGAGCTGCTGGCGGCTGTCGGCATTCCGGCACCCGAGCAGCGCCTGCGCCAGTATCCGCATCAGCTCTCCGGCGGCATGCGCCAGCGCGTCGCCATTGCGATCGCGCTCTCCTGCGAACCCAAGCTGCTGATCGCCGACGAGCCCACGACCGCGCTCGACGTCACCGTGCAGGCGCAGATCCTCGACCTGCTGGCGCGCGAGCAGCAGCGGCGTCACATGGCGATGATCCTGATCACCCACGATCTCGGCGTGGTGGCCGGCCGGACCGACGAGGTGGCGGTGATGTATGCCGGCCGCGTCGTGGAGCGCGCGCCGACGCCGCAGCTCTTTGCCCGCATGCGCATGCCCTATACGGAGGCGTTGTTGGCCGCGATCCCCAAGCTCGACACGCCGCCGCACACGCCGCTGCCCGCGATTGCCGGACGTCCGCCCGATCCAACGCGGCCGCTGCCGGGCTGCTCCTTCGCGCCGCGCTGCCGCTACGCCGACGACGAGTGCCGCAGCGCCAAACCGCCGCTGATCGATCCCCACAAGGTGGGCGGGCTCTACGCCTGTTGGCATCCGCTATGAGTGCGCCGCTGCTGTCCGTCGAGAACCTCACCGTCGAGTATGCGATCGGCGGCCGAAGCCTGTTCGCGGTCTCGGATGTGAGCCTGCACGTCGATCGCGGCGAAACCCTGGGGCTCGTGGGCGAGTCGGGGTGCGGCAAGTCCACCCTGGGGCGCGCCGTGCTGCAGTTGCGGCCGCCGACCGGCGGCAAGGTCGTGTTCGACGGCACCGAACTCACGACACTCGATGCCCCGTCGATGCGGCAGATGCGCAAGCGCCTGCAGCTCATCTTCCAGGACCCGATCGCCTCGCTCAATCCGCGCCGCCGCATCGGCGACATCATTGCCGAGCCGTTGATCATCACGGGCGTCGCCGACAAGGCCGAGCGCGACCGTCGCGTGCGCGAGGTCATGACCGCCGTGGGCCTCGATCCCGACGTGGCGATGGGCCGCCTGCCGCATGAATTCTCGGGCGGGCAATGCCAGCGCATCTGCATCGCGCGCGCGTTGATCCTCGAACCCGAGCTGGTGATCTGCGACGAGCCCGTGTCGGCGCTCGACGTGTCGATCCGGGCGCAGATCCTCAACCTGCTGGAGGAGATGAAGCGGCGGTACGGGCTCACGCTGCTTTTCATCGCGCACGATCTCGCGGTGGTGAAGGCGGTGAGTGACCGCATCGCCGTCATGTATCTCGGCAAGCTCTGCGAGGTCGGACCGACGGAGGCTGTCTTCGCCCGGCCGGCGCATCCCTATACCGCGCTGTTGCTCGAGGCGATCCCCGTGCCCGATCCCACGGTGCGGCCGTCCGCCAACGTGCCGATCGGCGAGCCGCCGTCGCCGCTCAACCCGCCGTCGGGCTGCCGCTTCCGCACCCGCTGCCCGCGCGCCGATGCCCAATGCGCCGCCGAGGTGCCGCTGCGGCGGCCGGTCGGCGGCGGCCAATCGGTCGCCTGCCACCATCCGCTGGCCGGAGGCTAGCCCTTCAGGCTGACAAGATTGTGGACGGCGATCGGGCGGCTCATGCCGCGCACCTCGCGTTCGCCCAGGTCTTCCATCTCGACGACGTCCTCGATCGCCGTGGCGAGGCGGCCCGTCACCAGGATCTGCCCGTCCTTGGCATCGCCGCAGAGCCGCGCGGCGAGATTGATGACGGCGCCGATCGCGGTGTAGTCGAAGCGGTCCTCGAAGCCGATGCGGCCGAGCGTTGCGTAGCCCTGCGCCATGCCGATGCCGAAGCCCAACGTGTGACCGCGCTTGGACCAGACCGGGATGAGCCCGGCGACGGCCTCGCGCATCTCGAGCGCCAGCTTGGCCGCGCGTACGGCCGGGTCGGGGCAGGGCACCGGGTCATTGAAGAACACCAGCATGCCGTCGCCGGTGAAGCGGTCCAGCGTGCCTTCGTACTTGCGGATCAGCGGGCCGACCGCGCCATGATATTCCGAGAGCAGGTCCATGATGTCCTCGGGCTCGGCCGTCTCGGAGAACGAGGTGAAGCCGCGCAGATCGCAGAAGAACGCGGCGACCTCGCGCCGGTGATTGTCCAGGATCTTCTCGTCGCCGGCCGAGATGATCGCCTGCGCGAGCTGTGGCGCCAGGAAGCGCTTGAGACGGCCGACGCGCTCGAGCTCGTCCACCTGGTCGAGCACCTTCTTCTCCAGCCCCTCGTTCAGCACGGTGATCTGGTCGTGCAGCGCCTTGATGCGCAGCATGGCGCGCACGCGCACGATCAGCGCGCCGTGGTCGATCGGCTTGGTCAGGTAGTCGTCGCCGCCGGCTTCAAGGCCTGCCAGCACGTCCTGGGCGGTGGTCTTGGCCGTCACCATGATGATCGGAATGAACGGCAGGCCGGAATCGGCCTTCAGCCGTCGCGCCACTTCGAGCCCGTCGATCTTGGGCATCATGATGTCGAGCAGGATCAGGTCGGGCAGCGTCTCGCGCACGCGCTCCAGGGCCTGCTCGCCATCCTCGGCGACCACGACCTCGTAGCCCATGCTTTCGAGGCGCATGCGCAGGATCTCGACATTGTCGGCGACATCGTCGACGACGAGGATACGGGCCGGGTTGCGCATCTACGAGCCGAGGATCTCGCGCACCTTGGCCAGCATCTGGCGCGGGCTGTAGGGCTTGGCGATATAGGCGTCGCAGCCGGCATCGCGCGTCTTCTGCTCGTCGCCGGACAGGGCGTAGGAGGTGACGGCGACGATCGGGATCGCCTTCAGCTCGGGGTTCGCCTTGATGCGCCGCGTGGCTTCATAGCCGTCCATCACCGGCATCTGGATGTCCATCAGTATCAGGTCGGGCTTGTGTTCGGCGGCTTTGGCGACGCCCTCGGCGCCGTCGTGCGCCTCGACCATGTCGTAGCCGGCCATGCCGAGAAGATCGCGCAGGATCTGGCGATTGTCCTCGGTGTCCTCGACCACCAGTATCTTCTTGCTCATTGGGCAGCTTCCTTCGCGGCAGCGACATGGACGGGGATCGTGACCTTGAAGGTCGATCCCTTTCCGATTTCGGACTCGACGGTGATGGCGCCGCCGTGCAGTTCGACGATCTTGCGCGAGATCGAGAGGCCGAGGCCGGTGCCACCCTTCTTGCGCGTGCTGGTGTTGTCGACCTGCTGGAACTCCTCGAAGATCTTCTTCTGGTCCTCGGGCGCGATGCCGAAGCCCGTGTCGACGACCGACAGCTCGAACGTGTCGCCCGCCTGAGCCGCGCGCACCTCGACCGAGCCCTTGTCGGTGAACTTGATCGCGTTGCCCACGAGATTGAGCAGCACCTGCGTCAGGCGCCGCGCGTCGCCGGTGCCCGACGGCAGGCCCGGCGCCACGGTGGCGCTGAGGCCAATGCCCTTGGTGCGGGCCAGCGACTCGGTGGCCGACAGCACCGTCGTCACCATGTCGCCCACGACATAGGGTTCGACGGCGAGCACCAGCTGTCCTGCCTCGATCTTGGCGAGATCGAGCACGTCGTTGATCAGGCCGAGCAGATGCTTGCCGTTGCTCTGCACGCGCTCCAGCGTGGCGCTCGCCTTCTCGGGCAGCGAACCGTAGAGCCCGTCGACCATCATCTCGGTGTAGCCCAGGATGGCGTTGAGCGGCGTGCGCAGCTCGTGGCTCATGTTCGCGAGGAACTGCGACTTGTGCTGGCTCGCGATTTCCAGCTGGCGGCTCTTCTCCTGGATCTCCGTGAACAGGCGCACGTTCTGGATGGCGATGACGGCCTGTGCGGCGAAGGCCTCCGCCAGCTCGATCTGCCGCGGCGCGAAGGCTTCCGCCATGGGCTTGCGCAACAGGATGCAGCCGACCGCTTCTCCTTCGCTCAGCATGGGCGCCGCCAGCACCGCGCGCACATTGGTGCGGCGGGAGAGATCGATGGCGGTGGCGTATTCGGACTGGTCGAGCGCTTCGATGTCCGGCACGTGGAATGTTTTTCCGTCAATCACGGCACGGCCGGACAACGACGTGTGATCGATCGGGATGCGCTCTCCGAGAAGCCCGCCGAGGCTTCCCTCGTGGTTGGCCATCAACAGCTCGGCGCCATCGCGCATCACGATGGTGGCGTCGTCGGCGCCGCAGAACTTGCGCGCCGCGGCGACCACGGCATCGAGCACCGGCTTCACGTCGGTCGGCGATTGCGAGATGACGTGCAGGATCTCGCCGGTCGCCGTCTGTTGTTCCAGCGATTCGCGCAGCTCGGCGGTGCGGTCTTCCACTTTCTGTTCGAGGGTCTCGTAGGACTCCTGCAGCGCGCCGGCCGTGCGGTTGAACTGATCAGCCAGCGCTTCCAGTTCGTCGCCCGTCTTGACCGAAAGCCGGTGCCCGAGGTCGCCGCCACCGATGCGCTGGGCGCCTGCTTGCATCACGCGGATCGGCACCAGCATGCGCCGCGCCAGCCACGCGGCGGCGAGGCCCGCGATCAGCAGGCCGAGCGCGAGCAGCGCAAGATCGCGCAGGCCGCTGGTGATGACCGGCTGCAATGCCTCTTTGCTCGGCAGTTCGACGAAGACGATCCACTTCAGCGCCGGGATCTCGGCGTGCGCGGAGAGCACGTCGCGGCCGGCGAGATCGCGCGCCTGCGCCACCTGCTCGGTCGATGTGCCGGACGCCCGCGCCTCGGCGACCTGGGCCAGCCGGTTCATGTCCGTGCCGCGCAGCACCAGCGAGATGTCGGGATGCGCGATCAGCCGGCCCTGGGAGTCGACGACATAGGCATAGCCGTCCTTGCCGGCCTTGATCTGGGTGATGACGTCCAGGATCAGCTTGAGGTTGATCTCGGCCACGGTGACGCCGCCGGTGCGTCCGCCGTGCGCCACCGCCATCGACAGGTAAGGCTCGCTCTCCTTGCGGTAATAGACCGGGCCGAAATAGACCTTGTTGGCGATGGCCTCGGTGAAGGCGGGCTCGGCCGAGCGGTCGATGTCGCTGCCAACCACGTCCATGCTGAGCCGCGAGACCTTGAGCTGCTCGTGGCCGTTGCGATCGAGCTGGGTGAGCTCGGTGATCGCCGGCACCTGGCGTTGCAGGCGGACATATTCGAAGCGGCGCTGCTCGACCGGCAGCGCGGCCCATTGCGGATAGGCCACCCAGCCGATCTGGTGCTCGATCTCGCGCACGAACGATTCGACCTTCTGCGACGCGGCTTCGGCCTTCTCGCGCTGCACGTCGATCGAGGCGCGGCGGTTGTCCTGGTAGACGAACGAGAGGTCGAGCGCGGCGTTGATGACGAGCACGACGGTGACCAGCCCGACGAAGGCCGTCACGTACTTGAAGAAAAGGCCGCGCTTCATCGGCTCAGTCTACTCCAATACCTCGTCCGCGCGCGCCAGCATGATCGCAGGCACTGTGAGGCCGAGAGCACGAGCGGCCTTCAGGTTGATCAGCAACTCGTAGGTGTTGGGACGCTGGATCGGCAGGTCGCCGGGCCTGGCGCCCTTGAGGATGCGGCCGGTGTAACTGCCGACGATGCGGTACATGTCGGCCCAGCGCGTGCCGTAGCTGGCGAGGCCGCCGTCGGTCACGAACTCGCGCGCCGGGAAGATGGCCGGCAGCTTGCGCGCTTCTGTGAGCTTCAGGATACGGTCGCGGTAGTTGATCAGGAACGCATCGGCTGCGACCGCCAGCGCATCGAGTTTGCCCTCCGGCACGGCCTGGAAGGCGCGGTCGACTCCGGAGCTGGTTTCGGCGTTCATGACCACCAGCTCCATCGCGAGCGTCTTGGCCGCCTCGGTCATGCGGGCCAGCTCCTGTGCTGTTCCCGGATTGGTGGGATTCATCAGCAGCCCGATCGTTTTGGCCTGGGGCAGCAGGGAGCGCAGCAGGTCCAGCCGCTTGCTGTCCAGTTCACCGGCCCACAAGGTGATGCCGGTGAGATTGCCGTCGGGACGGCTGAGATTGCTCACCAGCCCGATCAGCATCGGGTCGGCGCCGGCACTGAACACCACGGGAATGGTCGAGGTTGCTTTCTTGGCGGCGACGCACACCGGGTTGCCGCCCACGGCCGCGATGACGGCGGGTTTGGCCGCCATCAGTTCGCCGAGCAGGGAGGGGACGCGGTCGTAGTGGCCGTCGGCCCAGCGAATGTCGATGGCCACGTTCTGGCCGTCGACATAGCCGGTTGTCTTCAGGCCTTCCTTGAAGGCGTCGAGCAGGTGCCCGTCGGCGGCCAACGACCGGCCGCTCATGTAGGCGATCCGCGGCAGGGCCTGCCCCCGCGCGCGCGGCGCAAGGCTTGCCGCGGCGACGGAGGCAAGAAGCGCACGCCGCTTCATTCGATCACCTCGTCGGCCCGGGCGAGGAACATCGGGGGCAGCACGAGGCCGAGCGCCCTGGCCGTCTTCTGGTTGACCACCAGCTCCATGCGCGTGCTCTGTTGCATCGGCAGGCTGGCGGGCTTGGCGCCCTTCAGCACCTTGTCTGCCATGCCTGCGACCAGACGCTGGATTTCCGCGGTGTCGGCGCCGTACGAATAGAGACCGCCGACATCGGCGAATTTGCGGCCGAAGGAGATGGCGGGCAGGCGAGCCTTGAACGCCAGGTCGGCGCAGGCCGCCAATCCCAGGCTGGGCTGCACGATGACGCCCTCCACCTTCTTGTCCACCATCGATTCGAATGCCGCAGCGAGCGTGTCGCGCGATTTGACCAGCGCGGGGATCAACTCGATCTTTTCTGCCGTCGCCACGGCCTGAAGGTCGCGCAGCAGCGGCACATGAAACGGATCCTGCGCATTCAGGATCGCGCCGAAGGTGGACGCCGGCCCGATCTCGCGGAAGAGCTGCAGGCCCTTGCCGGCCAGCGTCGCGCCGGGGCTGAACACGCCGGTGAGGTTGCCTTCCGGCCGCGCCACATTGTCGACGCCAACGATGTCGGGCGCGGCGCCGTAGAACACGATCGGGATCGTCGCCGTCGCCTTGCGCGCCGCAGCGACCGCCGGCGACAGGATCGGCACGATCAAATCGACCTTGAGGCGCACCAGCTCTGCAGCCAGCCGATCGAGCTGGGTGCCGTCGGTATCCGCCTGCCTGTACTCGTAGGCGATGGTGCGGCCCTCGATGTGTCCGAGATCGGCCATCGCCTTCTTGAACAGGGACCACGCCGGCTCCGGATCTCCCGCGATCAGGAAGCCGACGCGCGGCATCGGCTTCTGCGCGCGGGCTACGTGCGGCGCAGCGAAGGCCGCGACACCCATGCCGAGGAGGAGGCGCCGCTTCATCGCAAGAATGCAACCGGTGTGAGCATCGCCAAAGCTATACGAGATAGCGGGCGCTTTTGCGAGCCGTGCTATCCTACGCCGCAATGATCGGGCGGCGGACCTTTATGGCTGGAGCAGCCGGCGCGGCGATGGGCCCGCCGGCGCGGGCACAATCCGCGCTGCCGGAGGTGGGCTTCCTGCACCCGGGCGCCTCAGTCACGGGTGTTCCGCGGCTGGCGGCGGTGGGCGAAGGGCTGCGCATCCGTGGTTTCGTCGAGGGCCGCAACGTCACGGTGGTGAGTCGCTTCGCGGACTTCGACTCGGGAAAGTTGGACGCCTTCGCCGCCGAATTGGTCGGACGCAAGGTGAGCGCCCTCATCACGGTCGGACCGCAGGCGGTGTTCGCGGCGCGCGCGCTCACGACCACGATCCCGATCGTTGCCCAGGATCTCGAATCCGATCCGGTGAAGAGCGGCCTGGTCGAGCGCCTGTCGCATCCCGGCGGCAACGTGACCGGAATGTTCTTCGACTTTCCCGATTTCAGCACCAAGTGGCTGGAGCTTCTGGGCGAGATTCTGCCGGGGCTGGCGAAGATCGGCCTGTTGTGGGATCCGCGCACCGGCACGGTCCAGCTCGAGGCCGTCACCGCAGCGGCGCGCGCGCGCAAGCTGGCACTCGAAACGCTGAAGGTGAACGCGCCCGCCGAGATGGATGCGGCATTCCAGGCGGCCGTCGATGCCAAGGCACAGGCGGTGCTGGCGCTTTCGTCGCCGGTCTTCGGCACCATTCCCCAGCAGGTGGCTGACGCCGCCCTGCGCCACCGCATGCCGACGATCACGCTGTTTCCGGAATATGCCGATGCCGGCGGCCTGATGGCCTATGGCACCAGCCTGCCCGAGTTGTTCCGCCAGGTCGGAGAGATGGCGGGCAAGGTGTTGGCCGGCACAAAGCCCGCGGATCTGCCGGTCGAGCGGCCCTCGCGCTTCGAGCTGGTGATCAACCTCAAGACTGCGGCGGCGCTCGGTATTGCGATCCCGCAAGTGGTCCAACTGCGCGCCGATCGCGTCATCGAGTAAGGCTAGACGAAACTTGGTCGCGTTCTGAGCGTCTCTTTGTCGAAGCCCGCGATCTGCTTGTAGCGTTCGGACATCTCCGCGAGTTCGGCCGACGAGATCACGTCCTCGATCCGGCTGAAGCGTTCGCCCTTCGAACGCTGCCACACCTCGCGCAGGATGGAATCGGGCGGGTTGGTGCGGTTGGTCAGCACGACTTTCGCCGTGACCGGATTGCGCACCTTCTCGTATTCCTTCAGCGCTTCTTCCGTAGCGCCGAGCTTCTTGATCTGCCCGGTGAGGAAGCGCGCGTCGATGATCGCCTGGCCCGCGCCGTTGGAGCCGCGCGGATACATCGGATGCGCGGCATCGCCCAGCAGGGTGATCCGGCCGAAGGTCCAGCGCTCGAGCGGATCGCGGTCGACCATCGGATATTCGAGGATCTCCCGGGTGCTCTCGATCATGCCGCTGATGTCGAGGAAATCGAATTTGAGGCCCGAGAAGGCCGGCATGATGTCCGACAGTCTTCCGCGGCCGGTCCAGTCCTGGCGCACGGCTTCGGGCCGTTCCAGCTCGGCGACCCAGTTGATCAGCGGCAGGCCGCCCGGCGCCGCGGGCCGCACCGGATAGATCACCGTCTTGCCGACCGTCATCCATCCGGTCGAGACCATGGTGTCGCCGCCCAGGAACGCGGGCCACGGCACCGTGCCGCGCCACATGTTCACGCCGGAATATTTCGGCGGCCCCTGGTCGGGATAGAGCTGCAGGCGGATCGCGGAGTGGATGCCGTCGCAGCCGACGACGAGCCGGCCGGTGTGCGGCTCGGCCTTATCGAAATGAAGCGTGACGCCATGCACGTTCTGCTCGACCTTGAGGCAGCGATGACCGAGCAGGACCGCGTCCTCGCCCAGTCGCGTGCGAACGGCGTCGAGCAATGTCTTATGCAGGTCGGCGCGATGGATCGAGAGTTGTGGCCAGTCGTAGCCGGCGTAGCGCCCCCGCGGCTCCTTGAAGATGAACTGGCCGTGGCGGCTGTAGAAGGCGAGCTCGCGCGTCTCGATGCACTGCGCGGCGAGCGCATCGGCGAGGCCGAGTTCCGACAGCTCGCGCATGGCATGCGGCAGCAGGTTGATGCCGACACCGAGCGGAAGCACCTCGGGCGCCGATTCGAAGATGCGGCACGAGACGCCGGCCTGGTGCAGGCTGAGCGCCAGCGCCAGCCCGCCGATGCCGCCGCCCACGATCAGCACGTCTGCGTCGCGGCCACTCATGCGATTGTTCACTCGGCAGCGATCCCGCGCTTGGCCACGACCTCGGCCCAGCGTGCCTTGTCGCGCACGACGATCTCCGCCAGCGCGGCCGGCGTCGAGCTCGTGGGGATCAGGCCCTGCGCCTCGAAGATGCTGCGCGCTTCGGGTGCGTTCAGGATTGCCGCTGTCTCCTGGTTGAGACGCGCGACGATGTCGGCCGGCGGTCCCTTGGGCGCGAACAGGCCGTACCACATGTCGACGTCGGCGCCCTTCAGGCCCTGCTCGATCAGGGTCGGCGTGTCGGGCAGTTGCGGCAGGCGCTTGGGGCTGCCGACGGCCAGCGCCTTCAGCTTGCCGGCGCGGATGTACTGCGCCGAGACGTGGACCGGCAGGAACATGTAGCCGATCTGGCCGCCCAGCAGATCCTGCACCGCGCCGGCCGAGCCCTTGTACGGCACGTGTGTCAGCTCGATGCCGGCATCGGTCTCGACCAGTGCCATCGACAGGTGATGCGGCGTGCCGATGCCCGGGCTGCCGTAGTTCAGAGACTTTGGCTTGGCTTTCGCCAGCGCCACGAACTCCGCGAGCGTGTTCGGCGCCTGCGCGGGATTGGCGACCAGCACCAGCGAGCCCCAGGCCGTGAGGCCGATGGGCGCGAAGTCGGCGACCGGATCGTAGGGCAGGTTCTTGTAGAGGCTGGCGTTCATCACCAGCGTGTTGACCGACGACATCAGGGTCGTGCCGTCGGGCTTGGCGCGCGCGACCTGCTGGCTGCCGATGTTGCCCGACGCGCCGGCCACGTTGTCGACCACCACCGGCTGCCCGACCTTGGGCGACAGCTGCTCCGCCACGAAGCGCGCGATGATGTCCGGTCCGGTGCCGGGCGTGAACGGCACGACGATCTTCATCGGCTGGTCGGGCCAGGCAAGAGCTTGTGGCGCGGCCAACAGGCCGCCGAGGAGGGGAAGGAGGGTGCGCCGCTTCATGGGGAGCGCATTCAATCAGTCCGGCCTTTATTCGTCGATACAACTATCACGTGCTTTACAGGAGGGTTATTCGTTCTTTAATTGTTCCACCCTCAGGGCCGGAGAACGATATGCAGGCAAAAGTGCGCACCGTGGCGTTTCAGGGCATCGACGTCCTGCCGATCGACGTGCAGGTGATGATCGCGCCGGGCAACATTGCCTTCGCGATGGTGGGCCTGGCCGACAAGGCGGTCGGCGAAAGCCGCGAGCGCATCCGGGCGGCATTGCGCGCGCTGGGGCTGGCGTTGCCGCCGCAGCGCATCACCGTGAACCTCTCGCCCGCCGATCTGGCCAAGGAAGGCAGCCACTACGACCTGCCGATTGCGCTCGGGCTTCTGGCGGCGATGGGCGTGATCGCCAAGGAAAGCCTCGCGGGCTTCGTGGCGATGGGGGAACTGGCGCTCGGCGGATCGCTCTGTCGCGTGCCGGGCGTACTGCCGGCCGCCATCGCGGCGGCCGCCGGCGGGCGCGGCCTGATCTGTCCGGCTTCGTGCGGCGGCGAGGCTGCGTGGGGTGGTTTCGACGCTTCGGACGAGGACAGGCAGGCTGTGCTTGCGGCGCCCTCGTTGCTCGCGCTGATCAACCATCTGCGCGGCCAGCAGACATTGGCCGCGCCGGAAGCGCTGCTCGACGATGCGCGCGCCTCCTATCCGGATCTCGCGGAGATCAAGGGACAGGAGACCGCCAAGCGCGTGCTCGAGGTGGCGGCGGCGGGTGGCCACAATCTCCTGATGATAGGGCCGCCCGGCTCCGGCAAGTCGATGCTGGCGGCGCGCCTGCCCGGTCTGCTGCCGCCGCTCGAGGCCGACGAGGCGCTGGAAGCGACCATGGTGCGCTCGCTGGCGGGCGAGGGCGGCGACGGCCGGCTCAACCGCCGCCGCGCCTTTCGCGATCCGCATCACTCGGCGACCCTGCAGGCACTGATCGGCGGCGGCGCGCGGCCGAAGCCGGGCGAGGTGTCGCTCGCCCATCACGGCGTGCTGTTCCTCGACGAGTTGCCCGAATTCGCGCGCTCGACCCTGGAGGCATTGCGCCAGCCGCTCGAGACCGGCCGCGTCAGCGTGGCGCGCGCCAGTGCCCATGTCACATATCCGGCGCGCTTCCAGCTCGTGGCCGCCATGAATCCCTGCCGCTGCGGCCACCTGATGGAGCCGAGCCAGAACTGCGGTCGCGCGCCACGCTGCGGCAGCGACTATCAATCGAAGATCTCGGGCCCGTTGCTCGACCGCATCGATCTCACCATCGACGTGCCGCCGGTCGGCGCCGCCGATCTCGCCCTGCCGCCGCCCGCCGAGAACTCCGCCGATGTCGCCGCGCGCGTCGCCGCGGCACGCAAGGTCCAGCGCGAGCGGCTGGCCGCGCTCGACGCCAAGGGCAAGCTGGTCGACGTCGAGGCCGAACCGACCGCGGGCCTGCTGTCCGGCATGGCGCGCGGCTGGTCCAAGCCACGCTGCAACGCCGACACCGACGGCGCCCTGTTGGCATCGATCGCCGAGCCCGATGCCGAGGGCCGGTCCCTGCTCACGCGCGCGGCCGAGCGGCTGGGCCTCTCGGCGCGCGCCTGGCATCGCACCTTGCGCGTGGCCCGCACGCTCGCCGATCTCGATGGCTCCGACGCGGTGCGCCGGCTGCACATCGCCGAGGCGCTGAGCTATCGCCGCCCGCTGCAACGCGCGGCGTTGGCCGCGTAGGCTCGTTCCAAGCAGGTCAGCGTTATATCGCCAGTAACGACCGTAATAGGGGATCGAGACCAACGCGCCTAGGGTTGCGCGATGCTGATTTACCCTTGTCGTCCTGAGCGTAGCGAGTGACCTAGCCTCACAACACAGACTTCGAGCGGAGCAGGCGCGAGGTCCTTCGTGGAGTTTACTCTGATGGCGGCCTGCGCCGCCGAAGGGCTCAGGACGATAGGAGGGCGCCGCTATGTTTTCCGGATGTTTATTAAACATCGAGCACCGGTGCATGCACGTGCATTGCCGGTAACTGCGATGCATGCACCTGCCTGCGGCAGGGGCGTTTCCGTCCACCGCCCGTCTATTGGAGGGCACCGCCCGCTATTGGCCGAGGCCGATGCCCATCAGGTTGAGCGGCCACATGAAGAAGCGCCGGATGCGCAGCAGGATCGCGGCGCGGCGGAGGCCCAGCGTATTGTAGAGCCGGGGCAGGAAACCGGAGCCCGGGACCGTGAACGTCGGATCGAGCTCGCGGATCATCTCGAAGACGCGGGTCGCCTCGTCGAGATCGTAGCGGGCGATCTGGTGCGCGAGCGGCCACAGGCGTCCGCGCGTCGAGGCCCTGCCGCGGCGGGCGTTCATCTCGCCGCGATCGGCGAGCAGGCGGTACGTCTTCTTGTAGATCTTCAGTTCCGCGAGATGCACCGGCACCGTCTCGGAGGCCGAGGGCATCTGCAGCCGGCCGCGCGCGTGGTGACGGTGCACCAGGGCGAAGTGGTCCCAGACGGCGATGCGCGGATGCTTCAGCGCGACCTCGAGAATGAACATGCGGTCGTCGTTGGCGAGGAACTCCTGGCGATGCCACACGTCGGCGATGAAGCTCCGCCTGAAGAGGAACGCCGAGTAGTGCCCGCTCTGGCTCTCGCCCAGCTGCTGGGCGATGAAGTCGTCCGTCTCGGCCCACGGCGCCTCGACCCAGTGATTCGTGCGATCGTCAAAGGTGCGATAGCCGGCCACGACGATATCGGCATCCGTCTGGCGCGCGACCTCGAGCTGGCCGTCGTTGGCGTCGAGCTCCAGCCAGTCGTCGGAGTCTAGGAAGCGGACATACTCGCCGCGCGCCATCGAGAACGCCTTGTTGACCGCCCAGTCCTTGCCCCAGTTGTCGGTGCGCACGTGCACGATGTCGGGTTGTTGCGCCAGCCAGTCCGAGGTGCCGTCAGTGCCGCCGTCGTCGATCACGATGATCTCGTGCGGACTCTTCGTCGCCCGGCACGAGTCGATCGCCTTGGGCAGCGCCCACAGGCGATTGTAGCTCGGGATGATGATGGAAAGAGCGATCAATGTGCGGACTCGGCGTTACCGGGGGTGCTAGCGGGGCTGCGCGAGGTATATCAGGAAACGCCTGAACAGGCGCAGCGTCCGGAAGCTCCCGGGATACAGGTGCTTCTCCGACAGCACGCGCAGCCAGCAGAAGAGATAGAAGCGCCAGTTGAGCCAGCGCGTCGGGCCGATCATGTGCGTCCAGTCGGACGGCTCGAAGACGACGGACTGCACCGCGCGCGCGATCGAATATTCGAGCGGATACTTCACGTACATGTTGAGCTGGAAATCGTCCCTGCCCGGCGCGCCTTCACCGGTCGGGCCGCCGAGCGGCTTCACCGTGTACATCATGTACGGCATGAACCGCACGCTGGCGCCGAGGCCCAGCTCGCCCAGCCTGAACTTCACGAAGGATTCGGTGTTCCAGTTGTCGGGGCTCACGGCCTTCATGCGCCGGGCGAGCTCTTCGGGCTCGTCGAAGGTGGCGCGCGCCACCTCCATGAACCGGCGGAAGTGCTTGCGCGGCACCAGGGCGTGCCGGTCGGTGTAGCCGCGATAGCGCTCGCCGTCGGGCAGGTAGATATGCTCCGGCGAGAAGAGGTCGAGGCCGGGATGCATCACCGGCCAGATGAAGTCCGAGCGCGTGAGTACGAACCAGTCGTATTTGTCGTACAGCCCTTCCGCCTCGAGTCTCCGCCGCAGGAACTCGCGAAAGACGATCAGCAGGGCGCCGACGCCGGCCTGCTGCAGGGTGGGATGGCGGATGCCGCCGAACCACTGGTCGGGCAGGTCGAGCAGGGCGTAGACGTTCTTGCCCGGCGCGAGTTCCTTGTAGGAGTCGGCCCAATCCGCGGGGTCCTTGTATTTCCAGACGTATCTGGCGTGGTCGTAAAAGGGATTGGGCGTTTCGCGCGGATTGTCGCCCACGCACAGGGCGAGATCGGCATTCAGCCGGTCCATCAGGTTCTTCTTGAACAGCGTGAAGGTGAGTTCATGGGCGCGGGTTTCGCCCAGCACCACGATCAAGGTTCTTCTCGCCGCCGCCATGGCCTAACTTGGCACAGAACGCTCCCATAGCGTAGAACCCCTGTCCGCATGCGCATCGCCTTCCTTCCGCTTGTTTGTGCCCTCCTTCCGTGCGCAATCGGTCTCGCGGCGAGCGCGCCTGCCGTTGCCGCGCCCCCGAGCGTGTCTCTGGAGGATCTGACCTGGACCGAGGTCCGCGATGCGGTGAAGGCCGGGACGACCACCATCATCCTCCCGGTGGGCGGCACCGAGCAGAACGGCCCCCAGATGGCGCTCGGCAAGCACAATACGCGCGCGCGAGTCCTGGCCGGCCGGATCGCCACGACGCTGGGCGATACGCTCGTGGCGCCGGTCGTGGCCTATGTTCCGGAGGGCAGCGTCTCGCCGCCCAGTGGCCACATGCGCTATCCCGGCACGATCTCGATTCCCGACTCTGCCTTCAAGGGCCTGCTGGAAGGCGCGGCGCGCAGCCTCAAGCAAGGCGGGTTTCTCCATGTCGTGCTGATCGGCGATCACGGCGGCTACCAGAACGAGCTGAAGGACGTGGCGGCGGCGCTCAATCGCGAATGGGCCGGCACCACCGCGCGCGCGCATTTCATCGACACCTATTACAAGGTGACGCAGACCGCCTACGTGCAGGCCCTGCGCGCCAAAGGCCTCAGCGACGCCGCAATCGGCAGTCATGCTGGCGCCGCCGACACGTCACTCCAGATGGCGATCGATCCTTCCATGGTGCGTCCCGACAAACTCGATTCGGCCAGTGGCAGCGCCACGGGCATTGCCGGTGATCCGCGGGCCTCTTCAGCGGCGCTGGGGAAACTCGGCGTCGACCAGATCGTTGCCCAGACCGTGGCCGCCATTCGCAAGGCGCGGCAGGAGCACCCGTAAGAAGATGATTCGCGTTCGTTCATTCCTCGGCACTGCCGTCGTGGCGATGATCCTCGGCGCCATCGGCCAATGCGGTGCCCAGACGGGCACGCCCGAACCGGTCGTCACCGCGCCCGGCATGCCGCCGGTGAGCGACCCGAACAATCTCTACAGCGAGACCGGCTCCGATCGCGTCAGCCCGGCGCTGAAGAACGACCTGCCGAGGGTCTACGTGCCCAACCGGCGCAGCAACACGGTGTCGGTGATCGATCCCGCCACCCTGCAGGTGATCGACACCTTCAGGGTCGGCCGCAATCCGCAGCACGTCGTGCCGTCGTGGGACCTGCGCACACTGTGGGTCGCCAACAATGCCGAGGGTCGCACCGATGGCAGCCTGACGCCGATCGATCCGCTGACCGGGAAGCCCGGGCAGGCGATCCCCGTCGACGATCCCTACAATGTCTATTTTACGCCCTCGGGCAAGCACGCGATCATCGTCGCCGAAGAGCTGAAGCGGCTCGACTTCCGCGATCCGCAGACCATGAAGCTCGACTACTCCATTGCGGTGCCCAAGTGCGGCGGCATCAATCACGCCGACTTCTCGATCGACGGCAGTTTCGCGCTCTTCACCTGCGAGTTCGACGGGGCCGTGACCAAGATCGACCTGGTCAATCGCGCGGTGATCGGCACTCTGATGCTGACGCCGTTCTACCAGGACCCGGCCGTCGTCGCGCAGCTCGCGACCTTCGAGAAGAAGCCGGTGCCGGTGCTGCGATCGCAGAATCTCGGAACGACGGTGTTCGCCACGCGCGGCATGCCGCAGGACATCCGCATCTCGCCCGACGGCAAGACCTTCTTCGTGGCCGACATGATGGCCAACGGCGTGCACGTGGTCGACGGCGGTTCGTTTCGCCAGACCGGCTTCATCTGGACCGGGCCCGGCGCGCACGGCCTCTATCCCAGCCGCGACGGCAAGCTTCTCTATGTCGCCAACCGCGGCACCAGCCGCATGATGGACCGCCCCGGACGCCCCGGCTCGGTCTCGGTGATCGACTTCGCCACGCGCAAGGTTCTCAAGACCTGGCCGATCCCCGAGGGCGGCAGCCCGGACATGGGCAACGTCAGCGCGGACGGCAAATACCTCTGGCTGTCGGGCCGCTTCGACGACGTCGTCTATCGCATCGACACGACGACGGGCGGCGTCGACAAGATCAAGGTCGGCGGCGAGCCGCACGGCCTCACCGTATGGCCGCAGCCCGGCCGCTACTCGCTCGGCCACACCGGTAATTTGCGCTGATCCCGCACCAGGGATCGATCAAGCGCGTAGCAGGTAGGCAAGCCACTCCGCGAGTTTGGTTCCGACCGGCGGTGCGAGCGGGCCTCCGTATCCCGGATCGACCGGACTCGAAACCGCCTTGAGATTGTGGCTGACCGCCGGCGCGACCAGCGCCTCACCCGGCGCCGCCCGCTTTGCCAGCGCGTCGAGCAGCGGTTGGATGTCGGCGAACGGTACGATCTGCGCGTCGGCGCCGCCGTGGATCAGGAGACAGGCGCTGTCCGTGCCGACGAGCGCTGCCGCGGGATCGAACGCGAGCGCCGACTTCAGGAACGGCCCGGCATGGGGCGGAAAGACGAGTTGCAGCTCGGGCGAGATATCGGGTGGCACGCGACCGGTGTCGAGGATCGACGACATGATGCGGTCGGCCGCCGCAACGAAGGGAGGGGCGTTGCGCGCGATCTGGTCGTGGACGATGTCGCGCAGCGGGCGGCCCGGTGTCGAGGCGAGCACCAGCCCGGGCGGCCGGCGCGTGCCCATCGCATTGGTCGCCGCGAGCGCCAGCAGGCCGCCCTCGCTGTGCCCGAGGAAGGCCGTGGCATAGGGCTTGATCTCGTTGTGCCGCAGCAACTCGTCGTATGCGGCCACTGCGTCGGCCACGAAGTGCTCCCACAGGAAGAAGCGCTCTTCATCCCTGAGGCCGCTGAGCGGGCGTGCCGTCGATTGACCGATGCCGCGCTTGTCGTAACGCAAGGTGGCGATGCCTGCCGCGGCCAGCCGCTCGGCGATCAGGCGCAGCAGGTCGACCTTCACTGGGACCAGCGGATTGTTGCCGTCGCGATCGGTCGGCCCGCTGCCGGCGATCAGCACGACACCGGGCACGGGCTGGATCTCGCTGCGCAGCGGCAGCACCAGGGTGCCCGCCAGGGTCGCGCCGTCGGCGCCTGGAAACCGCAGCGCGCGCTGTTTCATCCCCGACGCATACCAGCCCGGAACCTGTGCGGGGGCCGCCGTCGCGATCAGCACGCCGCTGCCGCCGAGCAGCGCCCGCCGCCGGATCACGGCCGTGGACCGCTCATGACGTGAACGTGGAAATGAAAGACGACCTGGCCGCCGGCTGGCCCGACATGAGAGGCGATGCGGAAGCCCTCGGAGACGCCGAGCTGGCGCGCGACGGTGTCGACGGCGCGCCAGAAGCCGGCCTGCGCTTCGGCGGACGCGGTCCCGGTGAAATCGACGAACGAGACATACTCGCCCTTCGGGATCACCAGCACATGGACGGCGGCCTTCGGGTAGATGTCATGGAAGGCGAACGCGTGGTCGTCTTCGTAGACCTTCCGGCACGGCGCCTCGCCGCGCAGGATCTTGGCAAAGATATTGTTGCGGTCGTAGACGCTCACTGGTGCTTGCGCGCGGCCTTTTCGGCGATGCCGGACAGGCCCTCGCGGCGTGCGAGCTCGTTCCAGACGGCCTGTGGTCTGACGTTCACGGCGGCCCACAAAGTGAGCAGGTGATAGAGCATGTCGGCGCTCTCGGCCACGAGCTTGGGCTTGTCGCCGCGGATGCCCTCGATCAACGCCTCGACGGCTTCCTCGCCCAGCTTCTTGGCGATCTGCTGGCGGCCGCGGCTGAACAGGCGGGCGGTGTAGGACGTCTCCGGATCGGCGCCCTTGCGGCTGTTGATGACGACATAGAGCCGGTCCAGCACGTGCTCGAACACGACACTGTCATCGCGCTGTCTCTTCAGCGACTTCTTCTTTGCTTTTTTCTTCTTGGCCATGGCGAGGGGAACTCTACTAACGCCTCTTCAGGGGGCGTATCTGCGATCTTACCGCAAAATCAAGCGGCGCGCGAGATCGATCGTACGGGCACGCCGGCGCGCGCGAGATGTTCCTTGGCCTGGGCGATGGTGAAGGTGCCGAAGTGGAAGATCGACGCGGCCAGCACGGCAGAGGCGCCGCCCTTGATCACGCCGTCGACCAGGTCGTCGAGGGAGCCCACGCCGCCCGAGGCGATCACCGGCACCGGCACGGCATCCGATACCGCCCGGGTGAGCGCGAGATCGAAGCCCGACTTGGTGCCGTCGCGGTCCATCGAGGTCAGCAGGATCTCGCCCGCGCCCGAGCCGGTCATGCGCCGGGCCCAGTCGATCGCGTCGAGGCCGGTGCCGTTGCGGCCGCCATGGGTGAAGACCTCCCACTTGCCGGGTGCGGTCTGGCGGCAGTCGATCGACACCACGATGCACTGGTCGCCGTACTTCTGCGCGGCCTCGCGCACGAACTCCGGCCGGGTCACGGCGGCAGAGTTGATCGAGACCTTGTCGGCGCCGGCCAGCAGGAGCTTGCGGATGTCCTCGACGGTGCGCACGCCGCCGCCCACCGTGAGCGGCATGAAGCACTGCTCGGCGGTGCGGCGCACGACATCGAAGATGGTGTCGCGGTTCTCGTGGCTTGCCGTGATGTCGAGGAACGTGAGTTCGTCGGCGCCGGCGGCGTCGTAGGCACGCGCCTGCTCGACCGGATCGCCGGCATCGACCAGGTCGACGAACTGCACGCCCTTGACCGAGCGGCCGTCCTTCACGTCGAGGCAGGGGATGATGCGGACCTTGAGCATGGCCGCCGTCACTCGCCTTTGAGGACGCGGATCGCGTCCGGCACGGTGATGCGGCCGTCGTAGAGCGCACGGCCGGCGATCGCGCCGATGATGCCGTATTGCTCGGTGGGCCTGAGCTCGCGCAGGTCGTCGAGCGAGCTCACGCCGCCCGAGGCGATGACCGGCGTCGTGAGATGCTGCGCGAGCGTCACGGTGGCGTCGATGTTGACGCCGCCCATCGCGCCGTCGCGATCGATGTCGGTGTAAATGATGGCGGCCACGCCCGCGTCTTCGAAGCGCAGCGCCAGGTCGAGCGCGCGCACCGTGCTCTGCTTGGTCCAGCCGTCGACGGCGACCACGCCCTCGCGCGCGTCGATGCCGACCGCGACCTGGCCCGGCCACTGCTTGCACGCGGCCTTCACCAGGCCGGGCTCCTTGACCGCGACAGTGCCCAGGATGACGCGCTTCACGCCCGCCTCGAACCACGCCGCGATGCTCTCGATGGTGCGGATGCCGCCGCCCAGCTGCGTCGGCACGTCGATTTCCTTCAGGATGCTCTGCACGGCCGCGCGATTGACCGGATGGCCTTCGACCGCGCCGTTGAGATCGACCAGGTGCAGCCACTCGCAGCCGGCCAGGGCGAAAGCCTTGGCCTGCGCCGCCGGGCTGTCGTTGAAAACCGTGGCGCGCGCCATGTCGCCGCGCAGCAGGCGCACGCATTTTCCGTCTTTGAGGTCGATGGCGGGGAACAGGATCATGGCGGCGCGGATTTAGCGCTTTGCGCCGATCCTGTCATCCCGGGGCCTGTCATCCCGGGCAACAGCTAGCGGGTCGGAACCTGGACCTCGAGCTCGGCGCCGCGCTTCTTGACGGTCCGTTCGATGCCCGGCCGGTCGAGCCGGGTCTTGTCGTCGCCTTCCAGCAGCCAGGCGACGCCGCCGGCGCGGGAGACCTGGTTGGCCCGGCGCAGCGCATCGTCGAGGACTTCGTAGACGGCGGGAATGAGGCGGTGCTTGGCCGCCTTGAATTCCTTCTCGGTGGTGCAGACGTAGCCCACGGTCCACCAGAGCTTGTAGGTCATGTGAAGTTCCCTTCCTGCGACCCACTGCGGACCGGGCCCTGTTCTATCCTATGTATCGTTCAAGTGACAGGCGGCGATATGGCCGCTGCCGACGTCCTTCAGGGCCGGCCGCTCGACCTTGCAGCGCTCGAAGGCATGTGGGCAGCGCGGATGAAAAGCGCAACCCGGCGGCGGGTCGAGCGGCGAGGGCAGCTCCCCCGCGATCGGCTTGTAGGTGCGGCGCGCCGCATCGAGCGTCGGCACCTCGGCCAGCAGCGCCTGCGTGTAGGGATGGTTCGGATGGGCGAACAGCTCCTCGGCGGGCGCGACCTCGACGAGGCGGCCGAGATACATGATGGCCACGCGGTCGGAGAGATGCTCGACCACCGCGAGATTGTGGCTGATGAAAAGATACGTAAGGCCGAGCCGCTGGCGCAGCTCCATGAAGAGGTTCAGCACCTGCGCCTGGATCGAGACGTCGAGGGCCGCGACCGCCTCGTCGCATACGATGAACGACGGCTTCACCGCCAAAGCGCGCGCGATGCCGATGCGCTGGCGCTGGCCGCCGGAGAACTGGTGCGGATAGCGCGTCGCATACGCGCCATCCAGCCCCACCTGATCGAGCATTTGGGCCACGTACGTGCCCTGCGTGCCGCGCTCGATCAGCCCGTGCACCCGCGGCGCCTCGCCCACGATCTCCGACACGCGCAGGCGCGGATTGAGCGAGGCATACGGGTCCTGGAAGATCATCTGCACGGCGAGTTGCCAGGCCTTGCGCTCGCTGCCGTTCATCGCGGCCACATCCTTGCCGCGCCATTCCATCGTGCCCGCGCTCTGCGGCTGGATGCCGGCCACGATACGGCCGAGCGTACTCTTGCCGCAGCCCGACTCGCCCACCAGCCCCACGACCTCGCCCTCGCGGATGTCGAGGTCGACGTCGGACACCGCCTGCACGACGGTCTCGCGCACCTTCGCGCCCATCGCGTTGGCGATCTTGCCCGCAAGATCGACCTTCTGCGTGAAGCGCTTGGTGATGCCGCGTAGCGACAGGATGGAGCCGCCCGCCGTCATTTGATCGGCGTCTCTTGGTACAACGTGCTCCACCACTTGTTGTCGCGCCGCACGTAGAGGCTCGACGAGATCACCTTCGCCGTCTCGGGCGCGCCGCCCTTGAAGGTGCTGGCGTAGGTCACGCGATAGAGCAGGGTCGCCACGTCCGGGCTGATCATGCGCACGGCGTAGGTCGGCTCGATGGTGAGGCTGATGAGCTTGAAGTCCTGCATCATCGCCAGCATCTCGCGCTTGTTGTAGCGCTTGCCGTCCTCGAAGATCAGAAGGGCGTCGTCGGCCAGGAAGGCACGCATGCCGGCGGCATTATTGTCGCGCATGAAATCCCAGCTGCCCTTTTCGAGCGCCATCAGCTCGTCGCGCAGCTTCGCCGTGTCCTGTGCTTCGGCGCTTCCGGACAGGGCCGTGAACGCGGCACCGGCAATCATCATCGAACGTCTATCGATCATTTGTTCCTCCCCTTCGTCATGCAATGGTGCGCCAGCAGCGCGCCCAGTGACCCGGCCGGTGCTCGGCCAGCTCGGGCATGGTGTTGCACTGCTCGACCGCGAGGGGGCAGCGCGTTTTGAAGGAACAGCCGGCCGGCAGCTTGAGCAGCGACGGCGTCATGCCGGGGATCTGCGCGAGCTTGTGGCCGCGGGTGTTCTGCGACGGCACCGAGCCGATCAGCCCCTTGGTGTAGGGATGCATCGGCCGTTCGATCACGTCGGCGGTGCGGCCCAACTCGACGATGCGGCCCGCATACATCACGGCGATGCGGTCGGCGAGGCCCGCGACGACCGCGAGATCGTGCGTCACCCAGATCATCGACGTGCCGCTCTCGCGGCAGAGCCGCTGCGCCTCGAACAGGATCTGGCCCTGGATGGTGACGTCGAGCGCGGTGGTGGGCTCGTCGGCCACGATCAGCTTGGGCTTGTGCAACAGCGCGATCGCGATGGCGACGCGCTGTCTCATGCCGCCGGAGAACTGGTGCGGATAGGCGCGCAGCCGCTCGTCGGGCGAGGCGATGCCGACCTGCACCAGCGCGGCGCGCGAACGGGCGAGCGCGTCGGCCCGGCCGACGTTCAAATGCGCCTGCACTGTCTCGATCATCTGCGTGTCGACGCGCAGCACCGGATTGAGGGTCATCATCGGGTCCTGGAAGATCATCGCGATCTCGGCGCCCCGGATGGCGCGCAGCCGCTCGGGCCGGGCGGTGGTGAGCTCCTCGTCGCCCAGCTTGATCGAACTGCCCTCGACGATGCGGCCCGGCGGATCGATCAGGCCCAGGATCGAGAAGCCCGTCACCGTCTTGCCCGAGCCCGACTCGCCCACGAGGCCCAGGATCTCGCCCGGCGCCACGTCGAAATCGACGCCGTCGACGGCCTTGGCCACGCCCTCCTTGGTGAAGAAGTGCGTGCGCAGGTTCCTGACGCTGAGGGTGGTCGGCGCCGAAGCCGTCGCCTTAGTCATCGGAGATTTCGGGGGTTGAGCACGTCGCGCAGGTGGTCGCCCGCGAGATTGATGCCGATGATCGCGACCGCAAGCGCGATGCCCGGGAAGAAACTGATCCAGTAGCTGCCCGACATCAGGAATTCGAAGCCGTTGGAGATCAGCATGCCGAGCGAGGGTTCGGTCACGGGCACGCCGACGCCCAGGAACGACAGCGTCGCCTCGAGCGCGATGGCGCGCGCCAGCGTGATCGTGGCGATCACGATCAACGAGGGCATGCAGTTGGGCAGCATGTGACGGAACACGATGCGGCCGGGCGGCAGCGCGAGGCAGGCGGCGGCTTCGACATATTCCTTGTTGCGTTCGACGAGGGCGGCGCTTCGGGCGGCACGCGCGAAGTACGCCCACTGCACCAGCACGAGCGCGATCAGCACCTTGTCTACGCCTTTGCCCAGAATCGAGAGCAGGATCAGCGCCACGAGGATCGCGGGGAACGACAGCATGATGTCGACGGTGCGCATCAGCAGGGCGTCCGTGCGGCCACCGACGTAGGCTGCAACGAGGCCGACCACGACGCCGATCCCGAGCGCTGCGATGACGGAAACGAAGCCCACGAACAGGCTGGTGCGCATGCCGTAGAAGATCGCCGACATCATGTCGCGCGCCTGGCCGTCGGTGCCCAGCCAATAAGTGAGTTTGCCGTCGCCCGACACCGTGCCCGGCGGCGACTTGGCGTCGAGCAGGTCGAGGGTGCCGATGTCGAAGGGGTTCTGCGGCGAGATCAGCGGCGCGAAGATCGCGACGAACAGGGCTGCGGCCACGAGGACGAGGCCGAAGACGGCGAGCCTGTCCTCGCAGAAGTCCGAGACGATGCGCTGGAACGGCGTCTGCGGCTTGGCCGCGAGGATCGGTTCGATAACCTGTTCACTCATGTCGCGCGGCTTTCAAGGCGAACCCTCGGGTCGAGCACTGAGTACAGCAGATCGACCAGCAGGTTCAGCACGACGAAGAACACCACGATGATCATGAGATAGGCCACGACCACCGGGCGGTCGAGCAGCAGGATCGAATCGATCAGCAGCTTGCCCATGCCGGGCCAGGCGAACACCGTCTCGGTGATCACCGCGAAGGCGACCGACTGGCCGAACTCGAGGCCGGTCACCGTGGCGATCGGGATCATGATGTTCTTCAGCACATGCACGCCGACCACGCGGTTCTCGCTCAGGCCCTTGGCGCGCGCGAACTTCACATAGTCCATCGGCAGCACCTCGCGCGCGGTGGCGCGCGCCAGGCGGACGATCAGCGCGCCTTTGTAGAGAGCGAGCGTGATTGCCGGCAGGAGCATGTGGAGCAGTCCGTCGCCGGTGAACAGCGAGAGGTTCACGCCCAGCACGTTCACGGTGGCACCACGGCCCGACGCCGGCAGGCGCGGGAAGCCCGGCACCAGGTCGGGCAGCAGCACGGCGAAGACCATGATCAGCATCAGCCCGACCCAGAAGTTGGGCAGTGAGAAGCCCAGGATCGACCCGGTCATGATCGTCTTGGCACCGGCCGACTTGGGTCGCAGGCCGGCGTAGACGCCCATCGGCAGGCCGAGCGCCAGGGCGATCGCGGTCGAGAACAGGACCAGTTCGAGCGTCGCGGGCATCCGTTCGAAGATCAGCTGCATCGCGGGCTGGCCGGCGAGGAAGCTCTTGCCGAAGTCGCCATGGATGGCGGCGTTCACGAAGGCCAGGTATTGCAGCCATAGCGGCTTGTCGAGGCCGAGCGACGCACGCACGGCATCGCGCTCGATCTCGCTCGCGTCGGGGCTGATCATCATCGCGACCGGGTCGCCGATCATGAAGATGCCGGCGAAGACGAGCGCCGACATCACCACCATGACCAGCGCCGCCTGCATCAGGCGGCGGATGATGTAGACGAGCACGCGGTTACTTCGCTGGCTTCACGTCGAAGCCGAAGGTGTTCTGGTCGGCGCGCCCGGCATAGGTCAGGCCCTTGCGCAGTGCCCAGACCGACACCTCGAAGTGAATCGGGATCAGGCCGTGCTCGGCCATCAGGATCTTGCTGGCGTCGGCCAGCAGCGCCTCGCGCTTGGCGTCGTCGATGGTGACCAGTGCCTCCTCGAGCTTGGCATCCATCGCCTTGTTGGAATGGCGGCCCGAGTTGGTGGTGCCCATGCCCTTGGCGCGGTCGGGCGTGGCGGCCAGCGACTTCAGTGCGTTGCTGAGCTCGCCCGTGCTGGCGCCCCAGCCGGCCATGTAGGCGCCGTACTTGAAGCTGTCGCGGTTCTTGAAGAATACCGGCGGCGCGTTGGCGTCGACGTCGGTCTTCACGCCGATGCGCGTCCACATCGCGGCGACTGCCTGGGCGACCTTGAGATCGTTGATGTAGCGGCCGTTCGGCGCGCCCAGCGTGATCGAGAAGCCGTTGGGATAGCCCGCGTCGGCCAGGAGCTTCTTGGCCTTGGCCGCGTCCAGGGCGTCGACCGGCGTATCCTTGCGTGTGCCGCCCATCGGATAGGGCAGCAGGTCGCCGGCGGGAATGGCCACGCCTTCCATGATCTTGTCGGCGATGCCCTTGCGGTCGATCGCGATCGACAGCGCCTCGCGCACCCGCTTGTCCATCAACGGGTTCTTGCCGTTGGTGTCGGGAATGCCGATCGGCGGTTCGCCGTGCTGGTCGAGCGCGATGTAGATGACGCGATTGGAGATCGCCTTCTCGAGCGTGATCTTGGGATCGCTCTTCAGCTTGGCGAGGTCGGTGGTCGGCGGATCCTCGATCATGTCGACGTCACCGGAGAGCAGGGCGGCAACGCGCGTCGTGTTGTTGGACAGCGGCCGCAGGATGATCTTCTGCCAGGCCGGCTTGTTGCCCCAGTAGGCGTCGTTGCGCTCGCCGACGATGCGGCTGCCGCGCTGCCATTCGACGAACTTGAACGGGCCGGTGCCGACCAGGCCATTGCCTGCGTTCATCTCGGCCGTGGTCTTGCCCTCGGGCGCCGGGCCCGCCATCGCCTTCTTCGACAGGATCGGCAATGCCGCCAGATCGAGCAGCAGGAGCGGCGCGGGGCCGTTGGTATGGATGCGGAGCGTGAGCGGATCGACGATCTCGAAGCTCTTCATCGATCGCGTATAGATCGTGTAGGGGCCGGGGCTATTGGGCACCTTGGGAATGCGCTCGTAGGTGAAAACGACGTCCTCGGCGGTGAAGTCCGAACCGTCGTGGAACTTCACGTTGGGCCGCAGTTTGAATTCCCAGGTGGTCTCGCCGACCGTCTTCCAGGAAAGTGCGAGGGCCGGCTTCGGCCTCAGGCTCTCGTCCTGCGCCACGAGCGCATCGAAAAAGTGATTCGCGACCTGGATGTTGGGGTTGAGCGTATGGAACTGCGGATCGAGCGCGGACGGCTCGGTCTTGATACCGATCTTGAGTTCCTGCGCCGCCACCGGCAGCACGACCGAAACGCTCGAAAACGCCAACGCGGCCGCAAATGCCGCGGCCTTCCTGCCGAACATCGTCATGTCGCCTCCAAATCCCAGCTATTCCGGAGTCTTATGGCAAGGCGCGGCGGTTGGGGCTAGTCTCCGCGCCTCACATAAGGACCGTCCATGACGCCCTACACGCCCGACCTGCTGGCCGCCGATGCCGAAGAGTTCACCGCCATCCGCCGCGACATCCATCGCCACCCGGAAACGGCGTTCGAAGAGACACGGACGGCGCAGATCGTCGCGGACAAGCTCACCTCGTGGGGCATCAAGATCCATCGCGGCCTCGCCACCACCGGCGTTGTCGGCACGCTGCAGGGCAACCGCAAGGGCCAGAAGACCATCGGCCTGCGTGCCGACATGGACGCGCTGCATCTCCAGGAGAAGAACGATTTCGAGCATGTCTCGACGATCCCCAACAAGATGCATGCCTGCGGTCATGACGGCCATACCACCATGCTGCTGGGGGCGGCCAAGCAACTGGCGGCCAAGCCCGATTTCGCCGGTACCGTGCACTTCATCTTCCAGCCCGCCGAGGAAGGCCATGGCGGCGCGCGCGTGATGATCGAAGAGGGGCTTTTCGACAAGTTCGACTGCGACGCGGTCTACGGCATGCACAATATGCCGGGCTTCCCGAAGGGCCACTTCGCGATCCGCACCGGCGCGATGCTGGCGGCGTCCGACAGCTGGGAAGTCACCTTCAAGGGCACCGGCGGCCACGGCGCGATGCCCGATCGAGGCCCGACCCGACGTTCCCGGCGGCGCAGTTCATGGTCGCGATCCAGGGCATCGTCGGCCGCAACGTGGCGCCGGCGCAGGCCGCGGTGCTCAGCGTGGGCCATATCCATGCCGGCACGCCGGGCTCGCCCAACGTCATTCCGTCGGAGGTGCTGATCAAGGGCACGGCGCGCAGTTTCTCGCCCGACGTGCGCGCGCTGCTCGAGCGGCGCCTGGCCGAAGTGGCGGCCGGCATCGCGCAGGCCTCCGGCTGCACCGCTGTCAGCAAGTATCACCGCCGCTATCCCGCGCTGATCAACGCGCCCGAGCAGACCAAGCTCGCGGTCGAGGCGGCGGCGATGACGGTCGGCCTCGAGAATGTCGAGGCCAACACCGCCCCGCTTGCCGGCGCGGAGGACTTCGCCTTCATGCTGGAGAAGAAGCCGGGCGCCTACATCATGATCGGCAACGGCGGCACCGGCGAAGGCGGCTGCCAGAACGTGCATTCGCCGCTCTACGACTTCAGCGACGAGATCATCACCACCGGCGCCGCCTACTGGATGAACATCGTCCAGCTCGAACTGGGCGACGCGGCTGTTTAATAAACACGAATTAAACAGAGAAGGTCCGGACTCGGGACTTTCTCGGTCCAGTAAGCGGCCGGTAGACGCGAACGCCTCTGCCGTCGTCCTGAGCGTAGCGAAGGACCTCGCCTCTCTACACTGACTCCGCGCGCAGCAAGCGTGAGGTCCTTCGCTAGGCTCAGGACGACAAGGGTGGGTGATCATCGCGCCACCCTAGGCTCGTCGCCGCCGAACCCCTATTTACGGTCGTTACTGACGTCAAAAGCCTGATTTTCCAGGTGTTTTACGCCGGTTTGCGGGCGTAGAAACTCCAGAAGATGATGTCTTTCAAGTCGCGCGGCGTCACTTCTTCGGGCGGCTTGCCGGTGCGCAGAGCCTGGAAATTCCGGTCGAGTGTCGCCTTGATGTCGATGCCGTCGTTGGACCAGGTCTGCTCCCGTGTCGGGACCGCGCGATAGATGTTGTTCAGCACGAACAGCCTGGCGTTCGGCTTGAGCGCGGCGTTGATGCGACTCATGTCGTCGCCGGGCGCGAGGCAATGCTGCAGCACCCAGATCGCGATCGCGGCGTCCGCCCTGAAGCCGTTGGCGACCAGACCGTCGAACATGTCGGGCGCCACGGCGGCGAAGCGATCGGACTGCACGTAGTCGGCCGCCATCGCGCGCATCACGGCGCTGATGTCGACGCCGATCACGCGGCAGCCATGGCGGGCGATCAGCTCCTTCGCCACCCGGCCAATGCCGCAGCCGTAGTCGACGACCGTGGAACCGGGTGTGAGTGCAATGGTCTCGGCGATCAGGTCGCAGATGAAGGGCGTCTCGGTCTTCCAACGCTCGTCGGTCGTCGAGCCTTCGCCGGTGAGGATGATCGCGCGCGCCTCTTCGACCGTCCGTGCATCGAACAACTCCGGATGATAGGTGAGCGGCATCAGCGCGTGGCGGGCTTGGTCGGCGTTACGAACTGCGCGAGCGTCGCCTGGTCGGCACGGCCTATGTAGCTCAATCCCTTGCGCATCGCCCACACCGACAACTCGAAATGCAGCGGCAGCACGCCGTTGTCGGAGATCACGAGCCTGCTCGCCTCCTGCAGCAGCGCCTCGCGCTTCTTGTCGTCGACGGTGCGCATCGCTTCCTCGAGCTTGGCGTCCATCGCGGGGTTCGAGTAGCGCCCGCGATTGGTGCCGCCCATGCCGCGCTCGCGGTTGGGTGTCGCCACCAGCGAGCGCAGCGGGTTGGACATCTCGCCCGAGTCCGAGCCCCAGCCGGCGAGGTAGGCGCTGTACTTGAACTCGTCGCGGTTCTTGAAGAACACCGGCGGCGCCGTCGCCTCGACCTCGGTCTTGATGCCGATGCGGCTCCACATCGCGGCGATCGCCTGCGCCACCTTCAGGTCGTTGATGTAGCGGCCGTTGGGCGTGCCCAGAGTGATCGAGAAGCCGGTGGGATAGCCCGCCTCGGCCAGCAGCTTCCTGGCCTGCGCGGGATCGTATCTGTCCGGCTGCGTCGTCTTCGACGTGCCGAAGGCGGGCCACGGCAGGAAATCGCCGGCCGGCAGGCCCACGCCTTCCATGATCTTGTCGACGATGCCCTTGCGGTCGATGGCGAGGCCGAGTGCCACGCGCACCTTCTTGTCCTTGAGCGGGTTCCTGGCCTTGCCGTCGGCGCCCTTGGCGTCGGGAATCCCGGGGGACGGCTCGGCGAACTGGTCGAGCGCGATGTAGATGACCCGGCTCGACACGGCCTCGGCCAGCGCGACCTTCGGATCCTTCCGCAGCTTCGCCAGATCGGCGGTCGGCGGATCCTCGATCATGTCGACGTCGCCCGCGAGGAGCGCCGCGACACGCGACGGCGCGCTGGTCAGCGGCTTGAACGTGACCTTCTCCCACGCAGGCTTCGGCCCCCAGTAGGAGTCGTTGCGCGCGAGCACGAGTTCGGCGCCGCGCTTCCATTCGACGAACTTGAACGGGCCGGTGCCGATCAAACCGTCGCCACGATTGAGCTCTGCCGTCGTCTTGCCTTCGGGCGCGCCGCCCTTGGCCGCGATGCGCGACATGATGGGAAGAGCCGACAGATCGAGCGGCAGCAGCGGCGCCGGCGCGTTGGTCGTGACGCGCAAGGTGAGCGGATCGACGATCTCGAGCTTTGTCATCTGCCGCGTGACCAGCGTGAAGGGCGAAGGGCTGTTCGGCACCTTGGCCGCGCGCTCGAAGGTGAAGACCACATCTTCGGCGGTGAACGGCGAGCCGTCCTGGAACTTCACGTTCGGGCGAAGCTTGAATTCCCACACGGTGTCGCTGATCGTCTTCCACGACGTGGCGAGGGCAGGGATCGGAAGCTGCTTGTCGTCCTTGGCGATCAGCGGATCGAAGATGTGGGCCGCGATCTGATTGTTGGGCCCGAGGTTGTGATACTGCGGGTCGAGCGACGACGGCTCGGTCTTGAGCCCGATCTTCAATTCCTGCGCGGCCGCGGGCAGCGCCACGGCGATCGCGATCGACACCAGAAACAATCCCGCCGCGCGGACCAACGACATGCAACGCCCCTCTGAGGAGGGGAGTCTTAGGCGTCGTTATCGAGCTTTGGCAACGCGGCAGGGCGCGCCGGGACGATTAATTACGCGTGAGCGTGATCGACGACCCAGCCGGCCTTGTCGAGATCCCAGTACCAGCCGTCGGCCAGCGGCAGGATCGAATGCACCAGCGCGCCGAAATCGCACAGCGCCGCGGGCTCGGGCAGGGGCGGCGTGTCGTGCAGGGTGACGCCGCCCGCGTCTTCCAGCGTGCCGATGCGATCATACTCGGCCAGCGGCAGGATCAAGCCGTCGCTGAGGCCGGTCATCAGCACCAGCGGATCGTCGATGATCGCGGGTGTCGTGACGTCGGCCAACGAAAGGGCCAGCGTCCGGTCCGCCAGGCTGGCGACATGGATATCGCCCGGCTCGCCGAACAGGCGGTCGAGCGAGGTGCCGAACGCGAGGGATTCGTGGCCGGCGTCGGCCCAGAGCGAATCCGGGCGTGCCTGGGTGAAGTGGACGAGCGCTGCCGAGGGGACGGAAGAGCTCTCGGAGGGGACCGAATGGCTCATGATTATTCTTTTCGTAAAGTTATTGGTTCAAATGTATCGGATAACTGGCTGTAAATAAAGAATAAACAGTGAACATCCGGTCGGCGGAATTTCCCAGTATTTGCAAAGACTTGGTGGGATTGGGTGAGTGGCATAGGGTGCCGCCGCATCTCTTTTCCGGTGTTTGGGGGCAGCAATGAACGGCGCAGAAAGTCTGGTCAGGACCTTGGTCAAGGGCGGGGTCGAGGTCTGCTTCGCCAATCCCGGCACCTCCGAAATGCATTTCGTGGGCGCGCTCGACCGGGTCGAGGGCATGCGCTGCGTGCTCGGCCTGTTCGAAGGCGTCTGCTCGGGCGCGGCCGACGGCTACTACCGCATGACCGACAAGCCGGCCTCGACGCTCCTGCATCTGGGACCGGGCCTGGCGAACGCCGCGGCCAACCTGCACAACGCAAAAAAGGCGGGCTCTGGTGTGGTCAACATCGTGGGCGAGCACGCGCTCTATCACATCAAGTACGACACGCCGCTCACCGCCGACATCGAAGGCATCGCGCGTCCGTTCTCGCATTGGGTGAAGACCTCGCCGACCTCCAAGACGGTGGCCGGCGACGGCGCGCTCGCGATCCAGGCCGCGCGCGTGGCGCCGGGCCAGATCGCGACGCTCATTCTTCCCGCCGACACCGCATGGGGCGAAGCCGACGGCATGGCCGAGACGCCCGCCACTCCGGCGGCGCCGATCGCCGACAAGGACGCCGTGGTGGCCGCCGCCAAGGCGCTGAAGAAGCCGAATGCGATGCTGTTCATCGGCGGGCGTGCGCTGCGCGCGCGCGGTCTCGAACTCGCCGGCAAGATCTCGGCGAAGACCGGCTGCAAGGTGCAGGGCGCGGGCGGCACCGCGCGCATCGAACGCGGCGCGGGTCGCGTGCCGGTGCTGCGCCTTCACTTCGTGATCGAAGCGGCGCAGGCGCAGTTGAAGGGCACGCAGCAGATGGTGCTGTGCGGCGCGAAGGCGCCGTTCGCTTTCTTCGCCTATCCCGGCAAGCCGTCGGTGCTGACGCCGGACGGTTGCGAGACGACCGTCCTCTGCCCGGTCGAAGGCGACATCCTGGGCTCGCTCGAAGCGCTGGCGATGGAACTGGGCGCAATGAACGAGAAGGCCGCGGGCGTTGCGCAGCCCAGCCGTCCGGAGCGTCCGACCGGCAAGTTCACGCTCGATGGCCTGGGTCAGGCGTTGGGTGCCACGATGCCCGAAGGCGCGATCGTGGTCGACGAGTCGGTGACGACAGGCCGCGGCTTCTTCCCGTTCAGCGCCGGCGCGCCGCCGCACGACTGGCTGAACAACATGGGCGGCTCGATCGGCTTCGGCGGTCCGGTTGCCGTCGGTGCCGCCGTGGCGTGCCCCGACCGCAAGGTCATCTGCATGATCGGCGACGGCTCGGCGATGTACACGATCCAGTCGCTGTGGACGATGGCGCGCGAGAACCTCGACGTCTGCGTGATGATCTTCTCGAACCGCTCGTACAACATCCTCTACAGCCAGCTCGCCGATGTCGGTGCCGCCAATCCCGGCCCGCGCGCCATCGACATGCTGACGCTCGATCGGCCGACGCTGCAGTTCACCGATCTCGCCAAGGGCATGGGCGTGCCCGGCGGCAAGGCGAACAACCTGGAAGAGCTCACCAAGCAGCTCACCTACGCCATGTCGCAGAAGGGTCCGTACCTGATCGACGTGATCATGTGACGGAGATCCGCGAGCGCACCCTCTACGGTCGGCGCCGCGGCAAGAAACTGCGCGACGGGCAGCAATCGCTGCTCGCGACGCTGTTGCCGCAGCTCTCGGTCGAGATTCCGCCGGAGCCGCAAAAGCTCGATCTGGCTGGGTTATTTGGCGGCGCCCTGCCGGCCGATGGTGTTTGGCTGGAGGTCGGCTTCGGCGCGGGCGAACATCTTGTCTGGCAGGCCAAGGAACATCCGAACATCGGGTTGATCGGCTGCGAGCCCTACATCAACGGCGTCGCCAAGTGCCTGGCGCACATCGAGCGCGAGGGCGTGACCAACGTGCGGCTGCTCGTCGACGACGCGATGCTGGTGATGAAGGTGCTGCCGGACGCTTCGCTGTCGTGCGCCTTCGTGCTGTTCCCCGATCCGTGGCCGAAGTCGCGCCATCACAAGCGGCGCTTCGTGCAGCGCGCCAACCTCGACGTGCTGGCGCGGCTGATGAAGCCCGGCGCCGAGCTGCGGCTGGCAACCGACGACCCGAGCTACCTGCCGTGGATGATCGAGCATGCCTGCACGCATCCCGCGTTCGAATGGCTGGCCGAGCGGCCCGCCGACTGGCGCACGCGGCCCGCTGATTGGCCGCCGACGCGCTACGAGACCAAGCGTATCGCGGGCATCCCCGTCTTCCTGCGTTTCAGGCGTCGATAAAGGCACAATAGCGAGAGCTATTGTGCTGCTGGCGCGCGGCCTGGCCGGAAGAGCACGAGAATTGCGGCAGACGCTTCGAGGACAAGGCACGCCATCAGAGAGGTGCGGTAGTCACCCGACAGATCGTGCAAAACGCCCAGAATAGAAGGACCAATCGCGGCGGCGAGCTGCGTGATCGCGACATGCAGGCTGACCGCGCGCGCGAAATCGCGGCGGTGGAATTCCTGCTGAACGATCAGGCCGGGCAGCGTGATCAGGTTGCCGACGCCGAAGCCGAACAGGATGCAGCCGATATAGAGGCCGACGATTGACGTGCTCGACAGCAGCACGATCATCGAGGCGATCTGCACGCCCAGGATGACCGCCGTCGCGCCGCGGCGGTCGAGCCGGTCGATGACGAGGCCGACGGAAATCCGGCCGACCAGCGCCGACAGCGAGGTGGCGCTCACCGCCCAGCCGGCGCGCTGCAATCCGAGCGTCGGCACCAGGAAGGCCACCTGATGGGCGATGAAACTGATCTGCGCCAGCATGGCGAGCGAGAAGGCGCCGACCAGTGTCAGGTAACGCGGCTGGCGCAGCAGCGCGGCGCGGCTCATCGGCGCGCCTGCAGCGATGCCCGCCACAGGTTCGTCGCCGGTGTCGTGCTCGTCGGCGCGCCGCGGCCGCAGCACGATGGCGCAGAGCGGCCACAGGGTGAGCGCCATCACCGCAATGGCCGCGAAGCAGGCGTGCGCAAAGCCCAGCGTGTCGATCGCCCAGGCAAAGACCGGCGCGAAGATCAGGCCGGCGCAGGTGGCGCCGTTCAGTGCCAGGCTGGCGGCCCAGCCGCGTCGGCGGTTGAACCATTGCGCGACGATGGTGTTGACCGCGCCACCGCCCATCGCCGCCCATCCCGGGATCATGATCGCGACCGCGGCATAGAGCTGCCAGAGCTCGTGCGCGACGGTGAGGCCCGCGACGCCCAGCGCCATCAGGGCGGAGCCGCCCAGCACCACCGGCCGGGCGCCCCTCTTCTGTATGAGGTCGCCCACCTGCATCACCAGGAATGCACCGGCGACATAATAGAAGGTGATGGCCGAAGAAATCTGGCCCGGGGTCCAGCTCCAGGCCTTGTTCAGCGCCACCAGATAGAGCCCGAGTCCATAGAATCCGAACCCCCACCCGTAGAGAGCAATGGTGAAAGCGCAAAAGACGACCCACCAGCCGTGGTAGCGGGATTTTATTTTTTCCATTCCGGTTCTTTTTTCACGACTTTGGCGGCCGCGCTGGCGGTATTCGGGCGTCATAGGAAAGGCGAGGAAACCCTTGCCAGCAAGCAATAACGCGCTTATATCCGCGCCATCCTCATCGGGTTCGCAGGGGACGAGCCAAAGAAAAAAGAGTGGGCCAGAGCCCGCTCTTTTTCGTTTCTCGGCCAACTGCGTGCCCAAACAACGGAACTAAGCCTTACGTGACCGACGAGCTGATCCATCGAATCGAAGACATCGTGGCCCCGACCATCGTCGGCATGGGCTTCGATCTCGTTCGCGTGTCGATGAGCCGGGGCGGCGGCATCCTGCAGATCATGATCGAGCCGTCCGACGGCCGTCCGATGGACGTCGAGGATTGCGCCACACTCTCGCGCGCCCTGTCGGCGGTGCTCGACGTCGAGGACCCGATCCCGAACAACTACACGCTGGAAGTGAGCTCGCCCGGCATCGACCGCCCGCTCACCCGGCCGAAGGATTACGAGCGGTGGGCGGGACATCTCGCGCGCTTCGAGACGACGTTCCCGGTCGAAGGCCGCCGTCGCTTCAAGGGCGTTTTGCTCGGCCTCGAGAACGACATCGTTCGCCTCAAGCTCGACGACGGCACGGAAGCGCAGCTGCCGCTCGCGACCGTCATCCGCGCCAAGCTCGAGATCACCGATGCCCTGCTGGCCGAACATCAACGCGCCGCCCAGGCGACCGACGCGGGCGCGGAACCGACATCGACGCACTGAACTTGAGTTAAACGGAGAGGAAGAGAGATCATGGCAACGACTGCCGACATTCCGCGTCTTGAGATGCTTCAGGTGGCCGACATGGTCGCCCGCGAAAAGGGCATCGAGCGCGAGGAAGTGCTGGAGGCGATGGAGCAGGCCATCCAGAAGTCCGGCCGCGCCAAGTACGGCATGGAGCACGACATCCGCGCCGAGATCGACCGCAAGACCGGCGAGATCAAGCTGCTGCGCTACATGCAAGTGGCCGACCCGATCGAGAACGAGAACACCCAGGTCACGGTCGTCGAGGCCCAGCGCCGGAATCCCGAGGCGCAGGTCGGCGACTTCTTGACCGACGAGCTGCCGCCGATCGACTTCGGCCGCGTCGCCGCCCAGACCGCCAAGCAGGTCATCACGCAGCGCATGCGTGAGAGCGAGCGCAAGCGCCAGTACGAGGAGTTCAAGGATCGCGTGGGCGAGATCGTGTCGGGCGTCGTCAAGCGCGTCGACTACGGCAACATCACCGTCGACCTGCAGCGCGCCGAAGGCGTGATCCGCCGCGACGAGACCATTCCGCGCGAGAGCCTGCGCGTGAACGACCGCGTGCGCGCCTACATCTTCGACGTGCGCGAGGAACCGCGCGGCCCGCAGATCTTCCTGTCGCGCAGCCATCCCCAGTTCATGGCCAAGCTGTTCACGCAGGAAGTGCCGGAAATCTACGACGGCATCATCGAGATCAAGGCCGTCGCCCGCGATCCGGGCAGCCGCGCCAAGATCGCCGTGCTGAGCCACGACAGCTCGATCGATCCGATCGGCGCCTGCGTCGGCATGCGCGGCAGCCGCGTCCAGGCCGTCGTGCAGGAGCTGCAGGGCGAGAAGGTCGACATCATCCCGTGGTCGAGCGACACCGCGAACTTCATCGTGAACGCCCTCGCGCCGGCCGAAGTCAGCAAGGTGCTGATGGACGAGGAGAAGAACAAGACCGAGGTCGTCGTGCCCGATGACCAGCTCAGCCTCGCGATCGGCCGCCGCGGCCAGAACGTGAAGCTCGCCTCCCAGCTGACCGGCTGGGAAATCGACATCATGACCGAGGCCGAGGAGAGCGAGCGCCGCCAGAAGGATACGCTGGAGCGCACCGAACTCTTCAAGGCGACACTCGACGTCGACGACGTCATCGCCCACCTGCTGGTGGCCGAGGGCTATGCCTCGGTCGAGGACATCTCCGATTCGGCCGTCGAGGACCTCGCCGGCGTCGAGGGCTTCGACGAGGAGATCGCGACCGAGCTGCAGCGCCGCGGCCGCGAGTACATCGAGAAGCGCGACTCCGATCTGGCCGCGCGCCTGGCTGAACTCGGGATCGACGAGAGCCTGCGCGCGACCGAGGGCATCACGCTTCCGATGCTGGTGGCGCTCGGCGAAAAGGGCGTGAAGACCAGCGAAGACCTGGCCGACCTTGCCTCTGACGAGCTGCGCGAGATCGTGGGTGAGAGCGCCATGGATAATGACACCGCCAACGCCATCATCATGAAGGCGCGCGAGCACTGGTTTGCCGACGAAGCCCCCGCCCCCGATGATTCGGTTGGTGGCGCGGGCGAAGCGGCGAAGGCCTGAGCGGAGTAGCCGTTGGACCTTGCCGTCTCCATGACCGAACCCCATCTCCCGGCTCCCGCTGTGGCCGCTCCGGTGCGCACCTGCATCGTGACCGGCGCCGAGCGTGCGCCGGAAGAGATGGTGCGTTTTGTCGTGGGACCCGAGGGTGATGTCGTGCCCGATCTGGCCCGGGAGCTCCCGGGACGCGGCATGTGGGTGACGGCCCAGCGATCGGTCGTCGAGCAGGCGATGGCGAAGAAGTCCTTCTCGAAGGCTGCGCGTGCCCAAGTGAAGGTCGATGACGACCTGGCCGAGCGGGTCGAGCGACTGTTGCTCGAGCGGCCCCTCGGCGATCTCAGCCGCGCCCGCCGGGCCGGCCGGGCGGTGGCTGGTTTCGTGCGGGTCGAACAGATGATGGGGCATGGCCGTGCGGGCCTGCTGATAGTGGCGGATGAAGCCGATGGGGATGGTCTGGCAAAACTGACGAAGACTGGCCTGCCGCTGGAGCGGCTTGGGACCAAGGAAATTTTGGGTGGCGTCTTTGGACGCGACCAGACGGTTTATGTGGCGGTGATGCGCGACGACGCATCCGGCCAGTTCATTCAACGAATTGCAGGCGGTGCCGCGCGCTGGCGCGGATATCGTCTCAATAGCGCCGGTTGACGGGCCGCGCGGGACCAAGGACAAGAAGCCATATGACTGACCAAAAAGAAGGCAAGAAGCCGCTGACGCTGTCGACCGCGTCGCGCAGCGCCGCGTCCAAGGCGGATGCGACTCAGGTAAAGCAGAAATTCTCTCACGGGCGCACGCGCCAGGTGACGGTCGAGGTCAAGAAGATCGCGAAGCGTCCGCCGGGCGCCGCTGTCGCTACTCCCGCTCCCGTCGCGGAGGCAGTTCCCGCGGCTGCCGCGCCTGCGCGCACCCTGAAGCTGGGCGGCGCTCCTGCCGCCGCTGCTCCCGCGGCTCGCGCCCCGGTGGCTCCCGCTGCACGGGCGTCCGCCGCGCCCGCCGCGCGGACATCCGCTGCGTCCACCTCGGCTTCGGTCCGCCCTGCGCCGAGCACGAACAGCCGCGGCATCGTGCTCAAGACGCTCACTGAGGAAGAGAAGGAAGCCCGCGCCCGCGCGCTGGTCGGCGCCGATCGCGATGCGGTGATCGCGCGCGAAAAGGCGGCGGTCGAAGGTGCACGTCGTGCGGCCGAGGAAAAGTCGCGCAAGATCGCCGACGAAGAGCACAAGAAGCGGCTCGCCGAGGAAGAGACGCGCAAGAAGGCCGAGGACGAGATCAAGCGCAAGGCCGACGTGCTGGTGCAGAAGCGGCTCGATCAGGCCGTAGGCGCCCCGCAGACACAGGCCGCGCGCCAGGCGCAGGAAATCGAGACAGGCACCTCGGCGGCAGCGCCGGGCGCTGTCCGGCGTCCCCTGGGTGCGCCTGCTGCTGGCGCAGGGGCATTGCGCCGTCCGCCGCTGCGTCCCGCACCCGTCGCGAACAAGCGTATGCCGCAGCCGCCGGGCGCGCGCCGCAACGAGGCGCCGAAACGCCGGTCCGACAAGATCGACGTGGGCCGTGCCGTCTCGGGCGAGAACGATTTCCGCAGCCGCTCGGTCGCCGCACAGCGCCGCCGCCTCGATCGCGAGCGTCGCCAGCAGAGTGGCGACGAGCCCCAGCAGAAGGTCTTTCGCGAGGTCATCATTCCAGAGGTCATCACCGTGCAGGAGCTCGCCTCGCGTATGGCGGAGCGCGGCGCCGACGTGATCAAGACGATGATGCGCATGGGCGTGATGGCGACCATCAACCAGGCGATCGATCCCGACACGGCCGAGCTGGTCGTCACCGAAATGGGTCATCGCTTCAAGCGCGTGACCGAAGGCGACGTCGAAACCGGACTCACCGATACCGACGCCGACGAGGGCACGCAGGCTCCGCGGCCTCCGGTGGTCACGATCATGGGCCACGTCGATCACGGCAAGACCTCGCTGCTCGACGCGCTCCGCGCCACCGACGTCGCGGCGCACGAAGCGGGCGGCATCACGCAGCATATCGGCGCCTATCAGGTGACCCTGCCGTCCAAGCAGAAGATCACCTTCCTCGACACACCGGGCCACGAGGCGTTCACCGCCATGCGTGCGCGCGGCGCCAAGGTGACCGACATCGTCGTGCTGGTGGTGGCGGGCGACGACGGCGTCATGCCGCAGACCAAGGAAGCGATTGCCCACGCGAAAGCTGCGGGCGTGCCGATCATCGTGGCCATCAACAAGATGGACAAGCCCGGCGCCGACGCGAGCCGCGTGCAGAACGAACTGCTGCGCGACGAGATCCAGGTCGAGCAGCTGGGCGGTGAAGTGCAGGCGATCGAGGTTTCGGCCACCAAGCGGATGAACCTCGACAAGCTCGAGGAAGCGATCCTGCTGCAGGCCGAACTGCTCGAGCTCAAGGCCAATCCGGACCGCCCCGCCGACGGCGTGGTGATCGAAGCCCGGCTCGACCAGGGCCGCGGTTCGGTGGCAACCGTGCTCGTCCAGCGCGGCACGCTCAAGGTCGGCGACGTTCTCGTCGCCGGCGCCGTGTGGGGCCGCGTGCGTCGACTGGTCGACGATCGCGCCAACGCGGTCGAAAGCGCGGGTCCCGCGTTCCCGGTCGAGGTCCTGGGCCTCGCCGGCACGCCGCAGGCGGGCGACGAGTTCCATGTGGTGGAAAGCGAAGCGCGTGCGCGCGAGATCTCCGATTTCCGCGCCCGTCGCGACCGTCAGGTCGAGCTGGCGCGCGCGGCCGGTGGCCGCGGCACCCTCGAGGAGATGATCAAGGGCATCCGTGAGGGCACTGCCAAGGAACTGCCTGTGCTGATCAAGGCGGACGTGCAGGGTTCGGCGGAAGCGCTCGCGGGCGCGCTGTCGAAGCTCGGCACCGAGAAGGTCATCACGCGCGTGGTCTACAGCGGCGTCGGCGGCATCAGCGAAGCCGACATGACGCTCGCCAAGGCGTCGGGCGCGCTGATCATCGGCTTCAACGTGCGTTCGAACCCGCAGGCGCGCGAGATCGCCAAGCGCGACAAGGTCGACATCCGCTACTACTCGATCATCTACAAGGTCACCGAGGACATGCAGGCCCTGATGGTCGGTCTTCTCGATCCGACCTACAAGGAAACGCTGGTCGGCAACGCCCAGATCCGCG
>CAIMEE010000198.1 GCA_903839865.1 Enhydrobacter aerosaccus
CAAACGGCTGCTTGGATTTCCATGGACGAGAGCCCCCTCGATGCTGTCTCAGCGTTGGACAATAGAGGCCGACCGGCGCGAGGACTTGTGCGGAATGGCTAATTGGGAGATCGGGCGATTGGCAAGCCGGAGCCAGCTAGCCATACTAAGCCTCGCCGCGCGTCGCCGCGGACCATTTTGCCCGGGGGCTCTCCTGCACATTCGACGCGCCAGGTGGTGGTGGTTTCTCGGCGTCCCGGTCGGCATCGCCGTCGGCGCCGTCGCCGCGGTGTTCCTGCGCACGTCCGGTGACGACGCGCTTACGCTGCACCGCAGCGAAACGATCGATGCAAGCTTCACGGCCGCGATGGACGCGCCAACCCAGGGAACCGCCGCGCCGGCGGACGGTCGCTACCTGCTGGTGGCCTTCGGCTACACGTCCTGCCCGGACATCTGCCCGACCACGCTGATGGCCGTGCACCGGGTACTCGAGACGCTCGGGCAGGACGCGGCGCGGGTCGTGCCGGTCTTCGTGACAGTCGACCCGGACCGGGATACGCACGAGAAGCTCGGGCCCTACGTGGCGGGGTTCGACCCGCGCATCCGCAGCATCAGCGATCCGGTCGTCGTCGCCACGGTGCTGCGGACGTTCCGGGCCCGGGCCGAGAAGCGACCATTCCCGTCCGGCGGCGGTTATGGGATGGACCATACGGCCGTGCTCTACGTGATCGGTCCGGACCGACGCGTGCTCGCGGCGTTGCCGGAGGTCAATTCGCGACTCGTCGAGGAAGTGGTGGGCAGCCTCAGGGCGGACCCCGGATTCGCCAGCCGCTGAACGGATGGGGGCGGCGGAGCCCTTTGCCTCGCTAGGCCGGCGATCTGCGCCCGGCGACCCACGCCGCCGGCACCCGGACCTCGAGATCCAGCAGCATCTGCGCCATCCCCTTGCCGAGCGGATCGAGCCGCAGGGACGTCGTGCCGCCGCCGCCGAGTGCGCCGTCGAGGATGAAATTGCAGGCGTGGATGCCCGGCAACCGGTAGCGCCGAACCGGGCCCGTGATAAGGTGCGCGAAATACGCCGCGACCACGTCGGGCGTGACCTGCTCAAGGATCAGCGACAGGTACTCTGGTCGGCGGGCGATTACGCCGATGTTCGACCGGTCACCCTTGTCACCGCTGCGCGCGACAGCGATCGTGACGAGCGGAACGCAGATTTCGCCCTGCGGCCCACCGGCGACCACGGCATCGCCGGGTCCTTCCTGCACGGCGCCCGCCGAACCGGGCGGGATCTCGACGGTCACGAAGCGGTCCTCGATGCGCACGACCGGGGTGATCGAGCGCTTCGGCACCAGGCAACCGACCTGCTTGATCATCGGTGACACCGAGGGCCTGCCGCCCGCCGGCAGCGTCGTGCCGGGCGCCCAGGACGTACCGGACGGCGCGAGTTCCCGCGCGAACATCTCGAGCGCGCGGCGATCGTCGTGGGTCACCGTCACGCGCATCATGACCTCGCGCGAACCGGGCTGACGCGCGTGCGGGCCGTACATCGTCTCGGCGCCGAGCACCTCGACCAGTTGTTCCCTGAAATAGGGCATTCCGGCGCGTGCGAGAAGGACTTGCATGCGATCGAGGACCGCCTGGCCCGTCCGCCGCGCCTTCGCCGGCGCGTCGATGCCGATAATCACCATCACGCCCGAACAGCGAAATCCATCCCGGTACGTCGCGGAGACCTTGTATCGATCGGTGGGCGCCCGCCCGCGCGCCCCGGAGACGCGCACGCGCCCCTCGCCCACCCCTACGATCCTGACGTCGGTGAAATCGCAGACGACGTCCGGCAGCACGTAGGCTTTCGGGTCGCCGATCTCGTAGACGAGTTGCTCAGCCACCGCCAGCGGTTCGATGAGTCCGCCGGTGGCCGGGGGTTTCGTCACGACGAACGTGCCGTCCGCGGCACACTCGAGGATCGGGTATCCGGCGTCGGCCCAGTCCGGGACGCGCTCCCAGTCCGTGTGCAGCCCACCCGTCGCCTGACATCCACACTCGATGATGTGGCCGGCGAGGCTGCCCGCGGCGAGTCGGTCGTAGTCATCGACCCGCCATCCGAACTCGTGGATCAGCGGCCCGAGAGTCAGCGCACTGTCCACGCAGCGCCCAGTGATCACGACGTCCGCGCCCTCGTCCAGCGCGCGCGCAACCGGAAGCGCGCCGAGGTAGGCGTTGGCGCTCAGCGTCTTCGCGGGCACCTCAGCCGGCGTGACGCCGTCCATCTGCACCGGATCCAGTTCCTGCAGCCGACCGTTGACGTCGTCACCCTCGACGACGGCGACGCGCAGCGACACGCCGAGCTCGGCGGCGAGCCGTAGCAGCGCCTGCCGACACGACTCGAGGTTGATGCCACCGGCGTTCGCGAGAACCCGGATGCGCTTCTTCGCGACTTGCGCGAGCACGTTGCGCATTGCCGAATCGATGAAGTCGGTGGCGTAGCCCGCCGCCGGGTCCTTGAGGCGCGCCGAGGCGAGAATCGCCATCGTCGTCTCGGCCAGGTAGTCGAAGACGAGGTAGTCGATCTCGCCACGCTCAACCAGCTGGATGGGGCCAGCGACGCTGTCGCCCCAGAATCCGGAAGCGCCGCCGATGCGGACGACCTTGCCCCCGTCCCCGGCGCCGCTCATTCCGGCGCCCAGTCGGGGCGGCGCTTCTCGTTGAACGCCGCGATTCCTTCGCGCGCCTCGTCGGTCAGCGCCGCGAGTCCGATCTGCGCCTCGCCGAAGGCGAGCGCATCCTCGAACGAAGCGCCTTCCATGTGCCTCAGCGCCCAGAGGCCGCGTCGCATCGCAACCGGCGATCCCGCGACGAGCCGGTCGACGTAGCGGCCGACCGCGCTGTCGAGTTCCCCGGGCGGCACGACCTCGTTCAACAACCCGGCGCGCGCCGCACTTGCCGCGTCGAAGCGCTCACCACACAGGCACCACTCGCGCAGGACCCGCCGCGGGACCAGGTCCTGCAGCAACGCGGCCGCCTGCATCGGGAACAGGCCGATGCGGACCTCGGGCAGGCCGAACACGGCGTTCGAGGCGGCCACCGCGAGGTCGGTCATGCCGAGGAATCCCATGCCCCCGGCCATGCAGGCGCCGTTGACGCGCGCGATTGACGGCACGCGCGAAGACCTAGCGAGTCGCGCAAGGTCCGCGTAGGCGGTCGTAGGCCGCGCGCGGTCGAAGTTGAAATTCCGGCCAGGCTCGAGATCGGCGCCGGCGCAGAACGCCTTGTCGCCCGCCCCGGTGAGAACCACGACGCGAACCTCCGGTGTCACCTCAGCGGCACGAAAGCCTTCCGCGATGCCGTCGATCACCGCGTCGGTGATCGCGTTGCGCCGCGCGGGACGGTTGATCGTGATCCACAGCGCCCGGCCGCGTCGCTCGAGGAGGACGTCCGAAGGATCGCTCACGGATTTGCTCCGGTCCCCGTGGCGGCTGCAACGACAGTGCCGGAGGCGACCGCGATTTCGGCGATCACGCGATGGGCCGAAACCTGCTGGTCGAGCTCGGCATACAGGTGGGTGAGCACCCCGGAAACCGGTGCCGTGTGCGTGTGTTCCATCTTCATCGCTTCGATAGTGATGACAGGCTGGCCAGCCTCAAGGAGTGAACCTACGGCGGCATGGATCGCGACGACGCGCCCGGTCATCGAGGCGCGGATCCGACCGTCATTGCCCTCCTTGCCGCGAGTCAGCGACACGAGCCGACGGTCCCGGACCCGGTGGACGCGTCCGGCGTGCAGGAACAGCAATTCATCGTCGACGCGCCCGAAGACGATGTCCTCGCGGTTGCCATCGCAGACGACCCGGGCGCGATGTCCATCGATTTCGAGCACGGACAGCTCACTGCTGCCGTCGGCCAGGACGACCCTGCAGCAGTCCGCGTAGGAACCCTCGACGTCGGCCGTGACCAGTTCGCCATCGAGCTCGAAGCGCGTCGTGACCGATAGGCGCGGCATGATCCCGGAGCGAGCGGATGCCGCGGCCGTCGGCACGTCCGCGAGTTGCAGCAGCAACGCTCCCAACGCGCGCACGCGATGGACATGAACCGGGTTCGAACGGGTCAGCTGGCCGATCTGATCGTCGACGAAGTCAGTCGTCGCCTCGCCGGCGGCGAACACCGGGTGTCGCAGGCAGTTCACGAGGAACGCCTGGTTGGTGCGCGGGCCGAAGGCGACGAAGTCCTCCACCGCCATGACGAGCCGACGCCGCGCATCCTCGCGCGTGCTGCCGCTGGCGATGATCTTGGCGATCATCGAGTCGTAGTGGGGCGGAACCTCGGAGCCCGACGCGAGCGCGTGTTCGACGCGGATGCCGGCCGACGGCTGCCACAGCTGCATCCGCCCGCTTTGCGGCGAGAAGCCGTCGTCGGCGTCCTCGCTGCACAGCCGGACTTCGATGGCGTGGCCGGAGAACGTCACGTCCTCCTGGCGCATCGGCAGCGACTCGCCGGCGGCGATGCGCAGCTGCAGCTCGACGAGGTCGAGGCCGGTGATCGCCTCGGTGACCGGATGCTCGACTTGCAGACGCGTATTCATCTCCATAAAGTAGTAGCGGCCGTCGGCGTCGAGCAGGTATTCCACCGTGCCCGCACCTTCATAGTGGATCGCGGCCGCCGCGCGGACGGCCGCCGCGCCCATCTCGGCACGCAGCGCCGGGCTGACGGCCGGCGACGGGGCTTCCTCTACGACCTTCTGATGGCGGCGCTGGACGGAGCAGTCGCGCTCGCCGAGGTGGATCACGTGACCCTGGCGGTCCGCGAACACCTGCACCTCGACGTGTCGCGGCGCGACAATGGCCTTCTCGAGGATCACGCGGGAATCCCCGAAGGCCCCGGCCGACTCGGAGCGGGCGCTGCGCAGCGCCGCCGCGAACTCCGCGGTCGAGCCGACGCGGCGGATTCCCCGACCGCCGCCGCCGGCGGTGGCCTTGATCATCAGCGGGTAGCCGAGCGCATTTGCCTGTTCGAGCAGGTGGGCGTCGCCCTGGTCGTCGCCGTTGTAGCCCGGGATGCAGGGCACGCCGGCCGCGATCATCAGTTGTTTCGCGGTGCCCTTGTTCCCCATCGCCTCGATCGCCTCCGGCGTGGGACCGATGAAGACGAGGCCCGCCTCGCGGCAGGCCACCGCGAACGAGGCGTTCTCGGCCAGGAAACCGTAGCCGGGATGGACTGCATCGGCACCGACGCGGCGTGCGGCTTCGACGATCCGGGGGATGTTCAGGTAGGAGTCGGCGGGAGCAGATCCACCGATATGCACTGCCTCGTCCGTGACGGTCGTATGGACGGCCCGCAGGTCGGCGTCGGAGTAGACCGCGACGGTCCTGTAGCCAAGGGACCGGGCGGTGCGTGCGATGCGCACGACGATCTCGCTGCGGTTGGCGATTAGGATCTTGGAGAACGCGGACGACATCGTATGGTGCCTGGGACTGTTCTTTAGGGCCGAGCGACGGAGAACTGCATTGGCTGGAGCTTGCGGGTCTCGGCGTCCCGGCAGACCGCCAGAACGAAGGCGAGCACGTTGCGGGTATCCCGCGGATCGATGACGCCGTCATCAAGGACGTGCGCACTGGTCGTGAACACGTCCATCTGCCCGTCGAAGTTGTCGATGATCTTGCGCTCAAGCTCGGCCATGCGCTTCTCGTCGATTTCATGGCCCTTGCGCTTACGAGCCGCGGTCGTGACCACCGTCATGGTCCTCGCGGCCTGCTCGCCGCCCATGACGGCGGTCTTCGCGTTCGGCCACGAGAAGCAGAAGCGCGGATGGAATCCCCGGCCGCACATCCCGTAGTTCCCAGCCCCGAACGAGGCGCCACAGTAGATCGTGATTTGCGGCACGGTCGCGTTCGTAACGGCCTGAATCATCTTCGAGCCGTGCTTGATGATGCCTGCCTCTTCGTGCGCACGACCAACCAGGTAACCGGTCGTGTTCTGCAAGTAGAGGATCGGGATCCGGGCCTGGCAGCAGGCCTGGATGAAGTGCGTCGCCTTCGTCGCGCCCTGGGCGTCGATCGGCCCGTTATTCGTGACGATGCCGACCGCGTGGCCGTCGATCATCGCGTTGCCACACACGGTCGCGGAACCGTATCGCGTGCCGAACTCGAGGAAGTCGGAGTCGTCGACAATTCGGATGATGACCTCCCGCATGTCGACGGCCCGCTTGTGGTCCAGCGGCATGATGCCGAGCAGCTCCTCGGCGTCGTAGCGCGGCGGCAGGATCGGGCGCACCGCGGCGACCGCGCCCCGGTTCCATTCGAGCTTGCCGACGAGATCGCGGGCGATCCGGACCGCATCCCGGTCGTCCTCGGCGAGGTAGTCCCCCAGGCCGGAGATTCCGGTGTGCATCTCACCGCCGCCGAGTTCCTCTTCGGTCGCAACCTCGCCGGTGGCCGCCAGCAACAGCGGCGGCCCCGCGAGGAACGCCCGCGAGCGTCCGCGGATCATGATGATGTAGTCGGACAGCCCAGTCTGGTAGGCCCCGCCGGCGGTGGACGAACCGTGCACGATCGTGATGACCGGCAGTCCGGCCGCCGACATCCGGGCGAGGTTGCGGAACAGATTACCGCCGCGGACGAACTCCTCGACCCGGTACGCCAGCAGGTTCGCCCCGGCGCTTTCGACGAGTTGCATGTACGGCAACTTGTTCTCCAGGGCGATTTCCTGGATCCGCAGCTGCTTGTCGAGCCCGCGCGGTTGCAGCGCGCCGGCGTCGATGCCGCTGTCGTTCACGAAGACCATGCAGCGAGTGCCGGCAACCCAGCCGATTCCGGCGACCACGCCGCCGCCGGGGACGCTCTTGTCCGGGTCGGGGTTATCAAGGCGGTATCCGGTCAAGGTGCTGAGTTCGAGGAACGGCGTGCCCGGGTCGAGCAGGAGGGCGAGGCGCTCGCGCGGCAGTACTTGGCCACGGCGGTCGAAGCGGGCCTTCGAGGCTGCCGAGGCGCTGCGGGTGCGTTCCTCCAGGCAGCGGATCCGGGCGATCTGCTCGAGCATCGCCGCTCGAGACGCCAGGAACGATTCCGAGCCGGTGACGATGCAGGATTCTATTTGGGCCATTTTCTTGTCTTCGCTAGGCAGCCATGGACGACGCAAGCCGTGCCCGCCACGCTACGCTACGGGGCACCTTATCGTCAGGTGCGCCGGCGATCTTGCGGAAAACGGCTGACGGGAGGGGGGCGGAAGACGCCCCGCTGGCTCTACCGCGGTGCGCGGGAGCCATCCGCTTCGGTGGTCGGGCGGGTCGTGCACCACAGTGCCGAAATATCGGCGTACGAGCCGGAATTGCGGACATATTCCCACGCTTGCCGGGCGTGGAGTCGATGCTCGGCGATCAGCCCCTGAGCGCCGGGGGCCGCGACCACGGCGAAGGTCACCTCGGCAAAGACAAGAGTCGCGAGCACGGCGCGGGCCGTGCCGCCGCGAAGCAGGCCGCGCAACTTCTCCCCCCAAACAGAGAAAGCGCTAGGTTGCGGCTCATCGTCGTACCAGTCCCCCACGGGAAGCCCCACTGCCTGTCGCATCTTGCGACGCAGCGCAAAGACTTGGGCGATGAACGCCATAATGAGCACGCAGCAGCCCATGAGCTGGCAACCTTAACGGAGGGACGAGCGCCCAAAAGATACACCCAAACACGGACGGTGCAAGACCGAGTTCCTGCCGCGCACCCACTGGACCCGGCGCGGAGGAGCGCGAGTTGCGAAAACTCTGCCTCCCGATGACTCACGCACGCGTTCGTTAGCTCCCCACTGGACCAGTCAGGTCCCAAGGCGAGTTAGGGCGTTATGGACACCAACGCTAGGGGCTTCACGATCGCTGCCGTTCCAACGAGCGCATCCGACTGGCCAGTCACATCGACGCCGGAACACACGCCCTGGCCAACGCACTGTAGGCCTGCAGCACGACCCCCTGCTTCGCATCGTCACACTTTCCAAACTGCCCCACTATTAATGGCGGCACGTCTTTAGGCAGATCTGCGGCATACCGGCAATGCGCCCCGGGCATGGAATGCCAATGCGAGCATTGCGATAGCGAACCGATTGCACGCCCGCTTCGCC
>CAIMEE010000199.1 GCA_903839865.1 Enhydrobacter aerosaccus
GGCCCGCGTTCGTGGTCGGTGTCGGGCCGGGTGAAGAGCCCCGGCATGATCCTGGCGCCGGCCGGCGTCACGGTGCGCGAGCTGATCGAGCGTTGCGGCGGCATGGCCGATGGCCAATCGTTCAAGGCCTATCTGCCCGGTGGCGCGTCGGGCGGCATCCTGCCCGCATCGATGGGCGACATTCCGCTCGACTTCGGCGGTGAGCTTGCGAAGCAGGGCTCGTTCGTCGGCAGCCACGCCATCGTGGTCTTCTCCGACAAGGACAGCGCCAAGGATGCGACAGTCAATCTGCTGAAATTCTTCCGGCACGAAAGCTGCGGCCAGTGCACGCCCTGCCGCGAGGGCACCGGCAAGATGGTGGCGCTGCTGGAGAAGACGGGAGCGCTCGACGAGCAGGGGCTGCGCGATCTCGAGACGGTGATGCGCGACTCCTCGATCTGCGGCCTGGGCCAGGCCGCCCCCAATCCGATGAACCATCTGCTGCTGCATTTCCGTGAGGACCTTTAGATGACGTCCAAGATCGAGTTCACGCTCGACGGCAAGACCGTCACTGCCGCGGCCGGCGAGAGCATCTGGGACGTGGCCAAGCGCGAGGGCACCAAGATCCCGCATCTTTGCCACGTCGATCTGCCGGGCTATCGAACCGACGGCAACTGTCGCGCCTGCATGGTCGACATCGAAGGGGAGCGCGTGCTGGCCGCCTCGTGCATCCGCAAGCCCACCGCCGGCATGAAGGTCAGGACCGACACCGAGCGCGCGCAGAAGTCGCGGCACATGGTGTTCGAGCTCCTGGCCAGCAACATGCGGCCTGCCGAGAGCGGCCCGGACAACCAGTCGCCGTTCTGGCAGTGGGCGGGCGAGATGGGCATCGCCGGCAGCGACCGCTTTGCCAGCAAGTTCTCAAATGAATCGGGGGCCCACGAGCACGCGGAATTCGACATCACCAATCCGGCCATCGCTGTCAATCTCGACGCCTGCATCGCCTGTGGCGCCTGCGTGCGCGCCTGCCGCGAAGTGCAGGTCAACGACGTGATCGGCATGGCCGATCGTGGCGGCCACACGGTGCCGGTATTCGACATGCACGACCCGATGGGCCTGTCGACCTGCGTCACCTGCGGCGAGTGCGTGCAGGCCTGCCCGACGGGCGCGCTCTACGAGAAGTCGCTGATGGATAAGGACTTCAAGACGCGCGCGATCCAGAAGGTCGACAAGGTCGTCGACACGCTCTGCCCGTTCTGCGGCGTCGGCTGCCAGACCAGCGTGTCGGTGAAGGACAACCGGATCGTCCAGGTCGACGGCCGCAACGGCTTCGCCAACGAGAACCGCCTCTGCGTGAAGGGCCGCTTCGGCTTCGACTACGCGATGTCGCCCGAGCGCCTGACCAAGCCGCTGATCCGCCGCGACGATGCGCCGAAGTCGGGCGACATCGATCTGCGCAACGTCGATCCGCTCACGATCTTCCGCGAAGCCACCTGGGAAGAGGCGCTGGAGCGCGCCGCCGGCGGCCTGAAGAAGATCCTGAAGGAGAAGGGCGGCAAGGGACTGGCGGGCTTCGGCTCGGCCAAGGGTTCCAACGAAGAGGCCTATCTGTTCCAGAAGCTGGTGCGCACCGGCTTCGAGACCAACAATGTCGATCACTGCACGCGCCTCTGCCATGCCTCGTCGGTCGCGGCGCTGCTGGAAGGCGTCGGTTCAGGCGCGGTGTCGGCGCCGTTCACGGATGCGTTGAAGGCCGACTGCGTCATCGTCATCGGCGCACGGCCCACGACAAACCATCCGGTCGCGGCGACCTATTTCAAGCAGGCGGTGAAGCGCGGCACCAAGCTGATCGTGATCGATCCGCGCGGCCAGGACCTGATGCGGCACGCGACCTATTCGCTGCGCTTCAAGCCGGGCAGCGACGTGGCGATGTTGAACGCGCTGATCCACACGATCATCGAGGAGAAGCTCTACGACGAGCAGTACATCCAGGCCAACGTCACCGGGTTCGAGGCGCTGAAAGCCAAGGTCAAGGACTTCTCGCCCGAGGAGATGGCGCCGGTCTGTGGCATCGATGCCGAGACCCTGCGCGGCGTGGCCCGCACCTACGCAACCTCGGAACGGTCGATGATCTTCTGGGGCATGGGTATCTCCCAGCACACGCACGGCACCGACAACTCGCGCTGCCTGATCGCGCTCGCGCTGATCACCGGCCACGTCGGCCGGCCGGGGACCGGGCTTCATCCGCTGCGCGGCCAGAACAACGTGCAGGGCGCGTCGGACGTCGGCCTGATCCCGATGTTCTTCCCGGACTACAAGTCGGTCGAGAATCCCGACATTCGCGGCAGCTACGAGAACTTCTGGGGCCAGACACTCGATCCCAAGCGCGGCCTGACCGTGGTCGAGATCGTCGATGACATCCATGCCGGCGGCATCAAGGGCATGTACATCATGGGCGAGAATCCGGCGATGTCGGATCCCGACCAGCATCACGCACGCGCGGCGCTCGCGATGCTCGACCATCTCGTGGTGCAGGACATCTTCCTTACCGAGACAGCGTGGCACGCCGACGTCGTGCTGCCTGCGTCCGCACATGCGGAGAAAGTGGGCACCTATTCCAACACCAACCGCCAGGTCCAGATGGGCCGGCCGGCGCTCGACCTGCCAGGCGAGGCGCGGCAGGACTGGGAGCTGATCGTCGACATCGCCAACCGAATGGGCCTCGGCTGGACGTACAAGCAGGTCTCGGATGTCTACACCGAGATGATGCAAGTCATGCCGTCGCTGAAGCACATCAGCTGGGAGAGGGTCGACCGCGAGGGCTCGGTGATCTATCCGGCCGACGGTCCGGACGTACCGGGCAACGAGATCATCTTCACCTCGGGCTTCCCGACCACTGATGGCCGCGCGCGCATCGTGCCCGCCGACCTTTTGCCGCCCGACGAAGTGCCGGATGAGGAGTATCCGTTGGTGCTGACCACCGGCCGCATCCTCGAACACTGGCACACCGGCGCCATGACCCGGCGCGCGGGTGTGCTCGACGCGATCGAGCCGCAGGGCATTGCCGCCATGAACCCGTACGAAATCGCCCGCCGAGGCCTGTCGATCGGCGACATGATCCAGGTCGAAACGCGGCGCGGCAGCGTCGAGGCTATTCTACGGGCAGACCGCGAGGTGGCCGACGGCATGGTGTTCATGCCGTTCTGCTTCAACGAGAGCCCGGCCAATGCGCTCACAAACCCGATGCTCGACCCGTTCGGGAAGATCCCCGAGTTCAAATATTGCGCTGCACGCGTGGGGCCCCTCACGCGACATGTCCGGGCGGCCGAATAAATTCAGCAAATCTTGAATTCGGTTCGCCAGGCTGTTCGCCGACGGAGGGAGGCCGACGCCACGCTTTGGGAAGGCGGGCCGGGAATCACGAGGTTGCGGTGCAGCATGAAGAAGGTCCTTGCCGCATAACATTTTCGCTATTTTGGTTGTTTCTTGTTGATTCATGCACACTGCTGCGTTCTTCTTGCAGAGACGCACCAATAAGAAAAGCGGTCTAAAGAACCGCAACGGTGTCGATGAGATGGGGAGCTGCTCATGGGCGTGACACGTCGCCAATTCATGAAGGTGAGTGCTGCTGGCCTCGCCGCTTCTTCGGTCGGAGCCTTGGGCTTCGTCGATGCGGGCGATGCGCTGGCCGCCGGCGTTCGGCCCTTCCGCCTGGAAAAGGCGACCGAGACCCGCAACACCTGTCCTTATTGCGCCGTCGCTTGTGGCGTTCTCATTTATTCGGCGGCCGAAAGCACCGCCAAGGACGCCAAGCACAAGGTCGTCCATATCGAAGGTGACTCCGATCACCCGGTCAACCGTGGCACGCTCTGCCCGCGCGGTGCTGCTTCGCTGGGCTATCTCCACAGCGCCAGCCGCCTGCAGTATCCGATGCACCGCAAGGCAGGCAGCAGCAAGTTCGAGCGCGTCACCTGGGACTTCGCGA
>CAIMEE010000200.1 GCA_903839865.1 Enhydrobacter aerosaccus
GCACCTGCGCCGAGTCGAGAATATGCCGGCTCCAGATGTCGTCGACTGTGGCCGGCCCGATCAGGTTGATCGCCTTCTGCCACTTGAGCAGGATTTCGACATAGGCCTCGAGCTGGCCCCATGTTTCACGTGAAACATCCAGGCCAAGGTCGGCCAGCTTGGTTTGGACGTTCACGGCCTACCTCATCCTGAGGAGGCCCGAAGGGCCGTCTCGAAGGATGGGAACGAGCACCTCGCCGGAGGCCCACCCTTCGAGACGCGCCCTGCGGGCGCTCCTCAGGGTGAGGGAGTGCGCGCTGACGGAGACTCTAAGCCGCGCGGCGTCGGACATGCTTCAGCAGGGCGATAAGGGCGGCGGGGGTCACCCCGGAGATCCGGGCAGCCTGGCCCAGGGTGGCGGGCTTGTGCGCCTGCAGCTTCTGGCGGACCTCGTTGGACAGGCTGGCGACTGCGGCATAGTCGAGGGTCTCGGGCAGCTCCAGCGCCTCGTCCCGGCGGTACGCGGCAATGTCCTCGCGCTGGCGGCCGAGATAGCCCTCATAGCGGGCGTCGATGGTCAGCTGCTCGGCGATGTCGGCGGAAACCCCGGCCAATTCCGGCCAGAAGCCGGCCAGCCGCTCCCAAGATATATCCTGAAAGGCCAGCAATTCCAAGGCGTTACGGACCACCCCATCCTGGTTAATCGCAACGCCATGCCGGGCCAGCGCCGACGGGCTGGTCTTGAAACCCTGGGCCAGCGCCTTGGCGTCGGCCAGCGCCTGTTGTTTCACGTGAAACACTCCGGCGCGCTCCGACCCCACGCAGCCGATTTCCAGCCCGCGCGGCGTCAAGCGCTGGTCTGCGTTGTCGGCCCGCAGCCACAGTCGGTATTCCGCCCGCGACGTAAACATCCGGTAGGGCTCGGTCACGCCCAGGCTGACCAGATCGTCGATCAGCACGCCCAGATAACCGTCGGCACGGTCTACGGAGAAGGGCACAGAGCCCGCCGCCGCCAGCGCGGCGTTGAGCCCGGCCATCAGCCCCTGGGCCGCCGCCTCCTCGTACCCGGTCGTACCGTTGATCTGACCTGCCATGTAGAGGCCGCGCACCCGCCGGGTCTCCAGGGTCGCGTGCAGTTCGCGCGGATCGATATGATCGTATTCGATGGCATACCCCGGCCGAAGCATGACTGCCTGCTCCAACCCAGGGATGGTCTGCAAAAGCTGCTGCTGCACTTCGCGGGGCAGGGAGGTCGAGATGCCGTTGGGGTAGACCGTCGGGTCGTCGAGTCCTTCCGGCTCCAGGAAGATCTGGTGCCGCTCGCGCTGGGCGAAGCGCACGACCTTGTCCTCGATCGACGGGCAATAGCGCGGCCCGACGCTCTCGATCTGGCCCGAGTACATCGGCGCGCGATGAAGGTTGGCGCGGATCAGCGCGTGCGTCGCGGGCGTCGTCTCGGTGACATGGCAGGCGATCTGCGGCGTCGTGATCTCGCGCGTCAGATATGAGAACGGCAGCGGCGGCGTGTCGCCGTCCTGCCGGTCGAGCGCGCTGTAGTCAATCGTGCGGCCGTCGAGGCGTGCCGGCGTGCCGGTCTTGAGCCGGCCCAGGGCGAAGCCGAGCGTATGCAACCGTTGCGCGAGTAATGTGGACGCCGGTTCGACCGCATCCTCGGCGAGGTCCGCCGGCGTGCCGTCACGCTGCCCGCGCGCGCGCCCGGCGGCGATCTTGATTTCACCCAAGTGAATCAGGCCTCGGAGAAAGGTCCCCGTCGTCAGCACAACCCTGCCGGCAGCGATCTCCGCGCCCGATTCCGTGACGACGCCGATACACGCACCGCGCGCATCCACCACGATGTCTGCAACGGCTTCCGCGCGCATCTCGAGGTTCGCCTGCTCGGCCAGCAGCGTCTGCATGGCCTGGCGATAGAGCTTGCGGTCGGCCTGCGCACGCGGCCCGCGCACGGCGGGACCTTTGGAAAGATTGAGCGTGCGGAACTGGATGCCGGCGCGATCGATGGCGCGGCCCATGACGCCGTCCAGCGCATCGATCTCGCGCACCAGATGGCCCTTGCCCAGCCCGCCGATGGCCGGATTGCACGACATCTCGCCGATCGTATCGAGCCGGTGCGTGAGCAGCAGGGTGCGCGCGCCCAGCCGCGCCGCCGCAGCCGCGGCCTCGCAGCCGGCATGGCCGCCGCCGACCACGATGACATCGTAGGAAAAAGTCCCGCTCATCGCGCGCCTTTTACGCTCCCCGCGCGGGCGCGGTCCAGATCGCGCCGCTTGGCAGTTACCGTGCAGTAACCGCCAAAATAACGAGAAAATAGCGGGACGCCGCCGCGAGCCTGGATGTGCA
>CAIMEE010000201.1 GCA_903839865.1 Enhydrobacter aerosaccus
GACGCCGAAGGCGGCGAGCTTGGCGCCGATGGCGCATCGCTTGATACGAAACCCGGCGACGACAAGCAGCCGACTCGCCGCCAGGTGCCTTTCACCCGAACAGTGCCGAGTAATCAGCAATGAGTGCCCTGTACATCCTTGCACCCGGCTTGCCGGCCTGGCGCCGCGCTGGATCGGCGCTGGCGCTCGCCGCAACGATCGGGCTCGCCTTTCCGTCGCCGTTGTTGATGGCGCAGACGCCGCCTGGCGCTCCCGTGCTCGATCCCGACAAGCTGCAGTCCCAACCTCGATCGGTGCCCAAGAAAGTCGTCTCCCGGCACACCGCGACGGACAATGTTTCCGACGATCTCAATCGGCGCGAGAGCGCACGGGTTGAGCAGATGCTGAAGCAGATAAGGGAGTCAGTGCCCAGTTCCGCCACTGGCGCAGCGCCTCCCGCACCATCCGCACCGCCGCCGGTGGTCACCGCGTCCCTGACGCCGACGGTTATGGGACAGGGAGCCGCTCCGGCGGTCCAGCCTTCGGTGCCGGTACCGCTGCAGCAGGCGCAAGCCGCGCCGCCGCCGGCCCAACCGGTGCAGCCTGTTCCGCTTCGCCCGACACCCGTGCAGTCGCCCGCGCCGACGTCGGGTGCGCCATCTCAGGCCACGCCGGTTGTCGACGCGCCGAGCCGCGCCTTCGGGCAAAGCCAGCAGGTTCCGACCCAGCAGCCGACGCTCTCGCTCGAGGTCAATAAGGGTACCGCCCTCAAGCTGCCGGGCGCCGCCTCCACCGTGTTTGTCGCCGCCCCGGACATCGCGGACGTGCAGGTGAAGTCGCCGGGCATGATCTACGTCTTTGCCAAGAAGGCCGGCGACACGGTCCTCTACGCCGTCGACGCTCAGGACCACGTGCTGCTCAACACGATCGTCCACGTCACCTCGCAGATCAGCCGCATGAAGGCCGGCCTCGATGCCGTCCACCCCGACAACGGGGTGAGCTTCGACAACCAGGGCGAGACGGTGGTGTTGACCGGCACCGTGCGGTCGGCCGCGGTCGCCGAGGATGCGCGCCGCCTGGCGCTGCAGCACGTCGGCGGCAACGCCAGCAAGGTGATCAACAACATCCGCGTCGACGCGCCGAACCAGGTTCAGCTCCGCGTCAAGATCGCCGAGGTGCAGCGCAACTCGCTGAAACGCATTGGCGTCAACTTGCAGAACGTTGGTAGCATCGCGCTATTCAGCGCCGGGCCGACCACGGGTTTTGCCACCTCAACCGTCCAAGCGGTTGGCGGCACGGCGACCGCCGCGGCGGGACTACAGACTTCCGGCGGGCTCTCCGGCTTTATCGACCTGTTGGCGTCCCAGGGAGAGGCCAACGTCCTCGCCGAACCCAACCTTGTCGCGATGTCCGGCGAAACGGCAAACTTCCTGGCCGGTGGTGAAATCCCGGTCATCGCCCCGCAGGCAAGCAATACTGCTGCGATCTCCGTCACGTACAAGCAGATCGGTGTCTCGCTTGCCTTCACCCCGACAATCATCGGCGATCGCATCAACCTAAAGGTCGCGCCTGAGGTCAGTCAGATAACTACCAACGGCCAGGTAAGCGTCCCCATCAGTGCGACTGCGTCGATCATCGTCCCTGCGGTTTCCACTCGGCGCGTCTCTACGACGGTGGAACTGGGCAGTGGCCAGAGTTTCGCGATCGGCGGCTTGCTGCAGCACTCCACGTCGCAGACGGTCCAGAAAGTGCCCGGCCTGGGCGACGTTCCCGTGCTCGGTTCGCTGTTCAAGTCCGACGCTTATCAGCGCAACGAGACGGAACTGGTGATAGTTGTCACGCCGTACTTCGTTGAGCCGACCGGCCAGCAATTGCGCACGCCGTTGACCGGCCGCGTGCCGCCGAGCGATGCCGACCGGATATTGTATCAGCGCTTCAATCACCCGACCCCCCCATCGACGATGGCGGTGAGCGGGGGCAGCCAGGCCTCCGTTGGCGCCACTCCCGGCTTCAGGCTCGACTAGGAACGCCCATGCGATCGATCCTCCTCACAACGCTGGCTGCCGCCTTTCTCGCCGCGTGCGGCGATCCCGTCGCCGAACAGGCAAGGATCGACACGCGTTTCGACGCGGTGCGAGCCGACACCATGCTGGCCGTCGGGTTCGCGCCGAGCAGCGGGCAGCTCGACGCCGGCCAGGTCGGCGCATTGCGGGCGATGGTGGCAGAAGGACGCCGTGCCCAGCGCGACGAGTTCGTCGTCGTCACCGATGGATCCGGCGGTCCCATTCAGATGGCCCGCGCCCAGCGTGTGCGCCAAAGTCTTGCCACTGTCGGCGCGCGTTGGGTCGGCACCGCCGTCGAGCCGGCGATGGCGATGGGGCCGGACCAGGTCGTCGTCGTCCGCTCCGAGTATCGGATTGGCACGCGCGATTGCCCCAGTTTTGGGTCCGGAACACAGTGGAACCCGAACGAGTCCCCGATGAGCAACTTCGGCTGCGCCAACGCATACAACATGGGCCAGATGCTGGCGCGGCCGCGCGATGCCGCGATCGGCCGCGACGCCGGCCCGGCCGACGCCACGGTGAGTTCGGCGGCGATCCAGCGCTATCGCGACGGCCGGGTGCGGACCACGACTGCAGGGGCGACCGGCGCCGGCGGCGCCGTCGGCGAAGCGGGCGGAGCGGGCGGAGCGGGCGGAGCGGGCGCTTCGCCTGCCGGCTCGACCAACTGAGGGCTGACCATGGCCACTTCATCGTCTGCCCAGATTCTCACTGCCGCGGGGGACGAGAAATCCGCGATCGCCGCCATGGTCTTCATGGCCGACACCGGCGCCCAGGCCCGGGTTTCCGCCGACCTTTTCAACCTCACGCTCGGTAAGGCGAATGTGCGCGAGGGCTCGATCGATACGGCGCTC
>CAIMEE010000202.1 GCA_903839865.1 Enhydrobacter aerosaccus
AGCCGGAGGCTCGCGGTCCGGAAGACCTACGCGTTCGTCATCACCCCGGCCAACGCCGTGTAGGTCTCCGTCCACGCCGCCTTCACCTCGGGTGTCCAGTCGGGACCGAGGCCCTTTTCCAGCGTCCAGAGCAGCGCGGCGCCAACCGGTGCGTACTGGTCGGCGGTGACGCCATAGCCCTTGTGGCGCTTGCCCAGGTCCTTCACGGCGGGAAGGATCTCGTCGAGCCGATGCGGGTTGGAGACAGCGGTGACCAGCATCGCCATCAGCTTCTTCTTCTGCTCGGCCATGTCGGCCGGGAAGAGCGCGCGGGTCTCGGGCGCGATCTCGAACAGCCGGGTGTAAAATAGATCGGCGGCCGTCGCGGCGATCGGCACGACCTTCTGGATGCTCTTCTGGACCAGTTCGACTTGCTGCGGCGTCATCGATCTCTCCCCCGAGGTGATGGGGAGAGGCGCCGCAAGTTCTATGCCGCGTCGGCGTCCTCGCGCTCTTTCTCTTTGCGCGCCTTGAGCAGCTTACGCAGGATCATGTTGCGCTTCAGCGACGAGATATGGTCGACGAACAGGATGCCGTCGAGATGGTCGATCTCGTGCTGCACGCAGGTCGCGAGCAGGCCCTCGCAGGCGAGATCCTTCTGCACGCCGTCGCGGTCGAGGTAGCGCACCGTCACCTTGGCCGGGCGCACCACGTCGGAATAATGCTCGGGCAGGGACAGGCAGCCTTCCTCGTAGGTCGCGTCCTCGTCGGAGGCCTCGACAATCTCGGGATTGGCCATCATGAGCGGGCCGGTCTTGGTGTCCTCGCGGTCGATGTCGAGCACGATCACGCGCTTCAGCACGTCGACCTGGGGTGCCGCGAGGCCAATGCCAGGCGCCGCGTACATCGTCTCCAGCATGTCGTCCATGAGCTGGCGCACGTCGGCGTCGACGGAGGCCACGGGCAGGGCCTTCTTCTTGAGGCGTGGATCGGGCGCGGTGAGGATCGTCTTGATGGCCATGGCGCTTAAATATGCAGTGAAAACAGCGGTTTCAAGTCCAGTTTAGAGGGCTTCTAGGCACGCCTTGCCACCGCGCCTCAGGCGCGCTTGACCATCGTGCCGATGCCGGCTTCGGTGAAGATCTCCAGCAGCAGGGCGTGCGGGACGCGGCCATCCAGGATCGTGGCCGCCTCGACGCCGCGGTTGATTGCGTCGATGCAGTTCTCGACCTTGGGAATCATACCGCCCGAAATCGTACCGTCGGCGATCAGGCCCCGCGCCTGTTCGATGTTCATCTCCGAGATCAGCTGGCCGTTCTTGTCGAGCACGCCCGGCACGTCGGTCAGGAACAGCAGGCGCTTGGCCTTCATGGCGCCGGCGATCGCGCCCGCCGAGGTGTCGGCGTTGATGTTGTAGGTCAGCTCGTCGTTCACGCCGAAGCCGATCGGGGCCACGACGGGAATGACGTCGGCGCGGCGCAGCTGCTCCAGCACCATGACGTTGATCTTGGCGGGCTCGCCTACCTGCTTGAGGTCGACCTTCAGCAACTCGCCCGTCTTGGGGTCGCGCATCTCGGTCACCTTGGTGGCCAGGATCAGGTTGCCGTCCTTGCCGCAGATGCCGACGGCGATGCCACCGCATTCGTTGATGTCGGCCACGATCGCCTTGTTGATCGAGCCGGCCAGGACCATCTCGACGATTTCCATGGTTGCCGCATCGGTCACGCGCAGGCCGTTCACGAAGGTGCTCTTGAGGCCGACGCGCTCCAGCATCTTGTTGATCTGCGGGCCGCCGCCGTGGACCACGATAGGGTTCATGCCGACCTGCTTCATCAGCACGATATCGCGCGCGACGAGGTCGCCGAGCTTGGGATCGGTCATGGCGTGGCCGCCGTACTTCACCACGAAGGTCGCGTCGTTGTGCCGGCGCATGTACGGCAGCGCCTTGGAGATGGTCTCCGCCATGCGGATAAGCCGCTTCTGTTCCTTGTCGCTGTGAACCGGCTCGGCCATGTCTCGCGCGCCTTCCAAGTTGGCAAAAGCCCTCCCCCAAGGGTGGGGGAGGGCTAAGGCGGCAGTATATATCAGGCGGGGCGCGGATAGAAGAAGCGGCGCGGGCGCGGCAGGATGTCCGCATGACCTTTTCCCTCGACACTGACTCCCTGGCCAGCCGCGGCTTTGCCGTCGCCAAGGGCCTGATCGATCCCGACGCATGCCGCGCGCTGGCGGCCCTGTGGCCCGAGAAAGCCGCGTTCCGCAAGCACATCGTCATGCAGCGCCACGGTTACGGCCAGGGCGAGTACCAGTATTTCACCTATCCGCTTCCCAGGCCGGTCGAGCGGCTGCGCCAGGCGCTCTATCCCCAGCTCGCTCGCGTGGCCAACCTCTGGAACGAGCAACTCGGCCGCGACGGGCGCTTTCCGCCGACGCTCGAGGGATGGTTGCAGGAGTGTCACAAAGCAGGTCAGACCCGGCCGACGCCGCTGCTGCTGAAGTACGGCGCCGGCGACTACAACTGCCTTCACCGCGATCTTTATGGCGAGATGGTCTTCCCCCTGCAGGCGACGGTGCTGCTGAGCGAACCGGGCCGCGACTTCGACGGTGGCGAGTTCATGCTGGTCGAGCAGCGGCCGCGCCAGCAATCCGTCGGAGAGGTCGTCTCGCTGAAACAGGGAGATGCCGTCCTGTTCGCCGTCAACGAGTATCCCGCGCGCGGTGCACGCGGATGGCATCGACGCGCGATGCGCCATGGCGTTTCCCGGCTGCACCGCGGCGAACGATTCACGCTAGGCATCATCTTCCACGATGCTGCTTAAAGCGCGGTCGTCATCAACTCCGCGCGCAGTTCGGGAATGCCGAAGCCGGTTTCGCTGCTGGTCGGCAGCACGATGGGATGCGCGGCGCCGTGCTGGCGGGCCACCGCTTCGGCTGCGGCGATCGCGCGCGGCAGGTCGGCCTTCTTGAGATAGTCCACCTTGGTCAGCACGAGCTGATAGGAGACGGCGGCGGAGTCGAGGTTCTTCATCGTCTCGCGGTCGCTGTCCTTCACGCCGTGCCGCGAATCGATCAGCACGCAGATGCGCTTCAGTGTCGGCCGCCCGCGCAAGTACGCGGAGGCGAGATCCTGCCAAGTCTCCTTCATCGACCGCGATACCTGGGCGAAGCCATACCCGGGCAGGTCGACGAGGAAGAGCTTGCCCGCGAGGTCGAAGAAGTTGATCTGCCGCGTATGGCCGGGACTGGACGACGTGCGCGCCAGCGTGCGCCGGCCGGTGAGCGCGTTCACCAGGCTCGACTTGCCGACATTGGAGCGGCCGGCGAAGGCCACTTCCGGCAGCGAGAAGCCCGGCATCGATTCGAGCGAGGCCGCGCCCGCCACGAAATCGCAGGGACCTGCGAAGAGCTTGCGCGCCGCCTCGATCTCGGCGAGAGCGCGGCCCTCGGGGTCCTTGTCCGGCATCAGCCCTTCTTGTTTTTGGGCTTGTTCGGCTTCTTGTCCGCGGGCGGCGTCGTCGCGGGCACGGCGGCGGCCGCCGCCTGCTTGCCGACCGGCGCGCCATGGCGCTTCATGATGAAGTACTGCTGGCCGATCGACAGCGTGTTGCTCCACGCCCAGTAGATCACCAGGCCTGCCGAGAACGGCGCCATCATGAAGGTGAACATGATCGGCAGGAACTGGAAAACGCGCGCCTGGACCGGATCGGTCGGCGCCGGGTTCAGCTTCTGCTGCAGGTACATGGTCACGCCCATGAAGAGCGGCCACAGGCCGATGTTGAAGAAGTGCAGGAACTCCGGCACCTGCCACTGGAACAGGCCGAAGCCTGTGAACACGGTCAGCGGATCGGGCGCGCTCAGGTCCTTGATCCAGCCGAAGAACGGCTGGTGACGCATTTCGATCGTCGTGTAGAGCACCTTGTAGAGCGCGAAGAACACCGGGATCTGCAGCAGGATCGGCAGGCAGCCCGCCGCGGGATTCACCTTCTCGCGGCGATAGAGCTGCATCATCTCCTGGTTCAGCTTCTGGCGATCCTCGCCATAGCGCTGCTTCATCTTCTCCATCTCGGGCTGCAGCCGCTTCATCTTGCTCATCGCGGCATACGACTTGTTGGCGAGCGGGAAGAACAGCGCCTTCACGATCACGGTCAGGATCAGGATCGAGACGCCGAAGTTACCGATCTGCACGTAGAGCCATTCGAGCAGCCAGAACATCGGCTTGGTCAGAAACTTGAACCAGCCCCAGTCGATGACGAGATCGAACCCTTCGATGCCGAGCTTCTCGCGATAGGCGTCGATCACGCGCACGATCTTGGCGCCGGCAAAGAGATGGCCTTCCGTGCTTCCCGTGGCGCCGGGCGCGATCGCGATGCCGGGGCCGACATAGTCGACCTGGTACTTGGTGGTTGCGGGCGTCGGGCCCGTGCCCTTCAGCGTGACGTCGACCTTGGTCTTCTGGTCGGGAATGAGGGCGGCCATCCAGTACTTGTCGGTGATGCCGACCCAGCCGCCGGTGGTCTCGATCTTCTCGCGCTTGTTGTCCTTGAAGTCCTTGTAGCCGAACTCCTTCAGGCTGCCGTTGAAGACGCCGTAGGGGCCTTCGTGCAGCACGTAGGTGCCCTCCGCCGCGGGCTCGCCGTGGCGTACGATCAGCGCCCACGGGAAAAGCGTGACCGGCTTGTCGCTCTTGTTCTCGACGCTCTGCTTGACGGTGAACATGAACTGTTCGTCGATGGCGACGTCGAGCGCGAACACGAGGCCCTGGCCGTTGTCCCACGTCATGTGCACGGGCTTGGCGGGCTCGAGCGTCTTCTGGTCGCTCGACCACACCGAATCGGGTCCCGGCATCTTGAGCGCGGCGTCGGACGCCGACCAGCCAAACTCGGCGTAATAGGGATGCGCGGTACCGAGCGGCGCCAGCACATCGACCGGCGCGCTCTTGGGATCGAGCTCGACTCGATGCTTGGCCAACTCGACGTCGTCGATCCGCGCGCCCTTGAGCGAGATCGAGCCCAGCAGTTCGGGCGTGCTGAAGGTGATGCGCGGCGACTGGGCGAGCGCCTTGTCGAGCGGCAGCGCTTCAGGCGTCGTGCCCGCGGCACCTGGTGCTGCGGGCGCGGACGATGCGCCGGGCGCCGTGGGGGCGCTGGAACCGGGAGCGGTGGCCGGCGCATTCGGCTGCGCGGTGGTCTGCGTCGCGGTCTGTGTCGGCGGGACGACCTTGGCCGGCGGGAACGCGTACTGCCAGCCGCCGATGATCAGCACCGAGAGCACGATCGCGAGGATGAGATTCTTCTGGTCCATTGCGTGATTTTTCTCGGCGAATTTCTAACGGCAGATAAGGTTGGCGCGCGCAGCCGGCACCGGGTCGCAGCCGCCGGCGCCCCAGGGGTTGCAGCGGCAGAAGCGATGGGCGGCCAGCAGGCTGCCTTTCAGGGCGCCGTGTTCGGTCACGGCCTCGAGTGCGTAGGCCGAGCACGAGGGTTCGTACCGGCAGGCGCCGACGAAAAAATAGGCGAGCGTCAGTTGATAGAAGCGGATCGCGCCACGCAGCGCCCCGGAGCTCAGTCGCGAAATCATGCCGGCGGGAAACTGGCGATTTAGGGGGCCCGGCGCAAGCCGTCCGTGGCTGGTCATGAGGTCGCGAGTGGGCGCTCAGGCGAGAGGGCCTTCAGGCGTTTCAGGGCCTCGACCAGCTCCTGTTGCAGGACCGTGAAATCGCGGCCCAACGCCCCCTGCCGGCCGACCAGAACATAGTCGAGATCGGGCCGAGCCTGGCCGATCACCAACCGGGCCACTTCGCGGAGGCGGCGCCGGACACGATTGCGGATCACGGCGTTGCCGACCTTGCGGCTCACGGTAAAGCCCACCCGGACGCCGGGAATCGCCTCATCGGCCGGGATCGGGGCGACTTGCAGCACAAACCCGGGCATGGCGCACCGCCGCCCGGCCTGGACACGCAGGAAGTCACGACGGTTCGGGAGACGCCCGGGGCGGACCGGGGCCAAGGAAAAAGCCGAAAAGCTAGGCAGAAAGGCGCTTACGGCCCGACCGACGACGGCTGGCGATGACCTTGCGGCCGCCGACCGTTGCCATGCGGGACCGGAAGCCGTGCCGCCGCTTGCGGATCAGCTTGCTGGGCTGATACGTGCGTTTCATGACGCAACTCCTCTAAACACAAGCCCCCGCACGATGCGGCGGGGGCGAAATCCGTGGGCGAGGGTAATACTGAGGCCGCTCCCTAGAGTCAATGAAAGGCTAAGGCGCTAAAAGAGCCCATGTCCCTCACCCTTCATGGCTACCGTCCCAGCGTCTACACCCGCGCAGCCCGCCTGGCCCTGGCCGAGAAAGGCGTCGCTTACGATCTGGCGGAGGTGAATCCGTTCGCGCCCGAACCGGCGGCCGGATATCTCGCGCTTCACCCGTTCAATCGCGTGCCGACGCTCGTCCATGACGGCTTCGTCCTCTACGAGACCGGCGCCATAACACGTTACATCGATCGCGCGTTCGTCGGTCCCGCGCTGCAGCCCGCCGATCCGCGGACGTTGGCGCGCATGGACCAGATCATCGGCATCGTCGACGCTTACGTCTACTGGCCGCTGGTGCGCCAAGTATATGTACACGCCGTGGCGATGCCACGCCGCGGCCAGTCGGGGGATCACAGGGAAGTACAGAGTGGACTGGCCGCTGCCGCGAAGGTCCTCGCGGCACTCGAAGCCCTCCTCGACGCCCAGGCCAGCGAGCCCGCATTTCTCCTCGGATCTGCGCTGTCGCTGGCGGATCTTCATCTTGTCTCAATGATGGCGTACTTCGTCGAGGCAACGGAAGGTGCCGCGATGTTCGCGCAGTATCCGAAACTGCAGAAGTGGTTTACGACCTTGTCGACGCGCCCGAGTTTTGTTGCCACCGATCCACGATGAAGCACCTCACCCTGCGGCGGATGCTGCCCTTCGCAATCCTGCTGCTGGGGCTCGTGATGTTTTTCGCCCTGGGCCTCAACCGGCAATTGTCGCTGCAGACCTTGAGCCGCAACGAAGCTGAGATCAGGGCATGGGTGGCAGACAATCACCTGCTCGCGACCCTGACGTTCGTTGCCATCCATACGATGGTGGTCGCATTCTCGCTGCCGGTGTCGGTGGTGATGGCAGCGGCAAGCGGCTCCCTGTTCGGCGTCGGGCAGGGCGCCTTGATGTCGATCGTCGGCACGACCGTAGGCTCGATCGCACTGTTCTTCGCCGCCCGCACGGCCTTCTACGATCTCTTCCGGGCACGCGCGGGCGCCGCCATCGGAAGACTGGAAGAGGGATTCCGGCGCGACAGCTTCAGCTATCTCGTCTTCCTGCGCGTCGTGCCGGGTTTCCCGTCCTGGGTGACCACCATCGTGTCGGCGCTGCTCGGCGTGAAGCCCGCCATCTTCATCGCGGCCACCGTGGTCGGCATCATCCCCGGCTGCTTCGTCTTCGCCGGCATCGGCGCCGATTTCGGCCTGCTCTTCAGAGACGGCGAGACGCCTGATCTCGGCGCGATTTTCCAGGTGAGGACTTTGCTGCCGCTGTTGGGGCTGGGCGTGCTGGCGCTTTTGCCGGCGCTTTACCGGCGCTGGCGGCGCCGCTCGTAGCCGGCACCGCAACGATGCGATGCACCGAGACGCCGTCGACAGGCTCGCGGCGATGGCTGAAGCCCTCTTCCACCTGCCAGTCCGTCAGCAGCATCGCGCCGTTCGGCTGACGCTGGATCGCGGCGCTGGCGACGCGCTGCTCCCTGCCCGCCCGTGCCGCATAAACGACCACGGTCTTGTCGCCCTGCTCAACGGTGAGTTCGGTCGCGCGCACGAAGGCGGCCTTGCCGCACATGCCGATCAGCGGCGCATTCAACGGGTGGTCGGCGATCAGTCGCAACGTGCCGCCCGCACAGAACACGTCGGCGCGCTGGTTGCGGTCGAGGCTGAAGATGTCGCGACGGCTCATGAAGACGCTGCCAGCCGATAGCGCTCGGTCGCCGGGATCAGGGTGAGGGCGCCCAGCGCCTTGTGATGCGGATCGGCGCTGGCCGCGAGCTTGGGCTGCAAGGCGAGCAGCGTTTTGGCGAAGAGCGTCTCGTCCCAGAACCACGCCTTGCGCGTCTTCGACGTGCCGGGATCAGGAAAGGCCGACGCGGCCTCAAGGTAGAAGGCGCGCAGATCGTCGACCGCGAGCTTCAGCGCCAGCGCAGGCGGCAACGTGCTCTCGAGCGCCTGCGTGACGAGCTTGCCGGCAGCCGGCATGTCGAGACCGGAGGTGCCTACTGTCGTGCGGCCCCGCGCCGCCACGGCGCGGTCGTACCAGGTCGCGAGGCGATCGATCTCGGCGCCCAGCGTATCGCTCGGTCGTGGCGCCAGGCTGATCGGACAGGCCCAGCCGGTGAGATCGGCTTCGCCTTCCACGTCTTCGGGATAGTCGACCAGCAGCGGGCCGTCGGTGCGCTTCAGCATGTCGAGCTGGGCGCGCAGGACGCGCGTCTGGAACGCCGCATCGCCAGGCTTGCCCA
>CAIMEE010000203.1 GCA_903839865.1 Enhydrobacter aerosaccus
GCCAATCCCAACGATCCCAAGGACAAGAACACGCCCGACCCGCCGCAGCCCAAGGACGAGTTCGTCGTGAAATTCGTGAAGCCCTAAGGCACGGCGCTACTTCGGCACCCAGGTCCAGTGACAGTCTCCGGCATTGCGCGACTGCCGGCTCTCGAGCGGGCGCTTGCCGGTCCCCGGTGGCACGCGGAGGATCTCGTGCTTGAACAGGCCCCGATTCTCGTCGGTGTCATGCGCGTTGCTCACCGTCTTGCCGATGTTCGCAAAGGCGTGAGGCATTTTGCCGTGGAATTCGCCCCGGCCACTGCCATCGGCCGCAAGATCGAGGGTCACTTCTATGACGCGCATCTCGTTGACGCGAAACCGGAGCCGCATGGAGCCCGGCAATTCATGGACCTCGACGATGGCGCCGCTTTCGCAACCGCCGCTTTCGATCCTGGAATAGGCCGTCCATTCGGTGGCCGGCTGCGCACCCGGCATCCCCAACGGCGCGAACAGGCCGCCCAGCGCGACGCCGAGGACGACTGCGCGCGAAAGGCCTGCCCTCATCGCCGCTCCTTGAAGAACGTGCGCAGGAGCTCGCCCGCTTCCCGTTCCGCGATGCCAGGGTAGACCTCCGGACGGTGATGGCAGGTCGGCTGCGCGAAAATACGCGGGCCGTTCTCGACGCCGCCGCCCTTCGGATCGCTCGCGCCGTAATAGACCCGCCGAAGGCGCGCGAAGGAAATCGCCTGCGCGCACATCGGGCACGGCTCGAGCGTGACATGAAGATCGCAATCGACCAGCCGCGCCGAGCCCAGCTTCGCAGCGGCGACCCGAATCGCCAGCATCTCCGCATGCGCGGTGGGGTCGCTGTCGGCTTCGGTCCGGTTGCCGGCGGCCGCCAGCACCGCGCCGTCCGGGCCCACGATCACCGCGCCAATCGGCACCTCGCCGCGCTCTGCGGCTGCACGCGCTTCGGCGAGTGCCAGTTCCATGGGTGAAGCTCTTGTCGGGACGGTCATTCCAGTGAAAATAGCGCCAAAGGCGTCGAGTTGGGAGGATTAGTCGATGAAGTTCAGCTTCTCAAACGAGCAGGAGGAATTCCGCTCGGGTGTGCGGCGTGCGCTGGAAGCGCGCTCACCCACGACCGAGGTGCGCCGCCTGATGGCGACCGACACGGGCTTCGACCGCGAGAGCTGGAAGAAGCTCAACCAGGAACTGGGCCTCACCGCGATCCACATCCCCGAGGCCTACGACGGCGCGGGCTTCGGCTACGGCGAACTCGGCATCGTGCTCGAGGAAATGGGCCGCAATCTGCTGTGCGCGCCCTTCTTCTCGACCGCCGTGCTGGGCACGGCCGCAATCCTGAATGCCGGCACCGAAGAGCAGAAGAAGGCGCTGCTGCCCGCGATCGCCGCCGGCGAGACCACGGCGACGCTGGCCTTCTCCGAAGACAGCGGCCTCAACGATGCCGCCTCCGTCGCCATGACCGCCACCAAGTCGGGCGCGACCTGGCGGCTGGAAGGCACCAAGAGCTTCGTGCTCGACGGTCACACCGCCGACCTGATCGTGGTGCTGGCGCGCCGGCCGGGCTCGTCGGGCGACGACGGCCTCTCCTTCTTCACCGTCGAGGGCACTGCCCCGGGCCTCGAGCGCAAGCTGCTCAAGTCCATGGACGAGACGCGCAAGCTCGCGCGCCTCACCTTTAACAACGTCGAGGCACGGTTGCTTGGCACCGAAGGAGCCGCGGCGACGCCCTTCGCCAGGACCATGCAGCAGATCATCGTGTGCCTGGCCAATGAGATGGTGGGCGGCGCCGAGCGGCTGCGCCAGGACGCGTTGGAATACGTGAAGATGCGCATGCAGTTCGGCCGCTCGATCGCCTCGTTCCAGACCACCAAGAACAAGGCGGCCGACATGCTGGTCGACGTCGAGATGGCGAAGTCGGCGGCCTACTACGCCGCGGCCGCGCTCGACGAGGGCGACGACGATCTGCCGGCGGTGGCGTCGCTCGCCAAGGC
>CAIMEE010000204.1 GCA_903839865.1 Enhydrobacter aerosaccus
AGGCTGCCGAACAGATAGAGCACCGCGCCGACATACATTCCGATCAGGGGGATGAGCGCCACGAAGAACGCGGCCGGCAGGAAGAGCGCCGCCGTCCGCTGCAGGCCCTGGCGCGTCGCCACGACGCCGGTGCCGCGCAGCCAGCCGCGCGCGAGATTGTAGAGGCTGGCAATCACGACGATTGTGCCGGTGATGAACGGGAAAGTGCCCGACTCGACGCCGGACTCCGACCAGTCGATGCCGTTGTTGAGGCTCGACGCGACGACCGCCACGCCGAACGCGCCGGTCAGGATCGCCGTCGCCGCTTCGAGCGTGCGCCGCGAAAGCATCCGAGAAGCCTCCGGCTACTTGACCAGCCAGCCCTCTTCCGTCGCGACCTTCTTCCACTGCTCCAAGTCCTGCATCTCGTACTTGGTGAAGGCATCGCCCGACAGGAACGTGTTCGTCTGCACCGACTTCTCGATGAAGTCCTTCCACTCCGGCGTCTGCTGAACCTTCTTCATCAGGTCGACATAGAAGGCCGTCTGCTCGTCCGTGACCTTGAGCGGCAGCCAGATCGTGCGTGGCTGCTGGAACAGCGGAATGTTGAGCCCCTGCTCCTGGCAGGTCGGGATGTCCTGCCAGCCCTGCGTCGCCGTCACCTTGCCCGTGTCGGGCAGGCGCTTGGTGTTGAACACGCAGATCGGCCGCTGCGTGCCGCCCTTCCACTGTCCGACGCTCTCGCTCGGATTGTTGACGTGGCTGTCGACATGACCGCCCGCCAACTGCACCGCGGCTTCGGCGCCGCTCTTGAACGGCACGTAGATGAACTTGATGCCGGCGGCCTTGCCGATCAGGCGCGTCAGCGTCTCGTCGGTGTCCTTGGACTGCGCGCCCGCCATCTTGGCGGAGCTGCCCTTGGCCTTCATCGCCGCGAGATACTCCTGCACGTTCTTGTAGGGCGCATCCTGCTTCACCCAGAGCAGGAACTCGTCCTGCACCATGGCGGCGACCGGCGTGAAGTCGGTGTAGTTGAACGCCACTTTGGACACGAGCGGCTGCGACCAGGCATTCGAGGTGCCGAACACCAGGTGGTACGGATCGCCCGTCAGCGCCTTGGTGTAGGTGAAGCCTTCGGCACCGCTGCCGCCCGGCTTGTTCACGACGACGATCGGCTGGTCGACCAGCTTGTTCTTCACGATCGCCGCCTGCACGGCGCGCGTGAAGTTGTCGGTGCCGCCGCCGGGCCCCGCCGTGGCGATGAACTCGATCGGCTTCGTGGGAGTCCAGGCGCCCGCCTGCGGTACGATGGCGAACGCAGCGACACTAGAGATAAGGGTCGCTGTGAATTTCACAGTAAGCGGCACTAATTCCTCCAACATTATTCTTTATTTGCTGAGGGAGTGTGCCCTGCCTCGCAGGCTTTATCTAGCGGGATACAGATGCGGGCATGCGAAGGTAGCGGGCGTCGATCGAATGCTCTAGTGCAAGGCTCAAATTCACTCCAGCCTCGAGGTCAGCATGATTTACAAGATCGTCGTCACCCAGTTCAGCAAGATGCTGACGAACCTCCTGGCCATTCTGACCGAAGCCGAGAAATATGCCGGCGAAAAGAAATTCGAAACGGGCGTGCTGCTGCAGGCGCGACTGGCGCCGGATCAGTTCAATCTGATTCGCCAGATCCAGACGGCGTGCGACACCGCCAAACTCGGCGCCGCCCGGCTGGCCGGCACCGAAAAGGACGCTCCTTCGCATGCCGACACGGAAGCGACGATGGCTGAAATCCGGGCGCGCATCGAAAGCGTCATTGCCTATCTGGGCAGCTTCAAGCCCGACGCCTTTGGAGACGCCGCGGCGCGGCGGATCACCCAACCGCGCTGGAACGGCAAGTCGCTCTCAGGCGAGGAATTCCTCCTGCAGCACGTCATTCCGAATTTCTATTTCCACATCGCCGCCGCCTACGCGATCCTGCGCCACAACGGCGTGCCGATCGGCAAGAAGAACTATCTCGGCGACATGCCCTACCGCGATCCGGCCTGAAAGAGCGGCTAGCGGTACGCCGCCGTCTTGGTGACGTACCCCGCCGCTTGATCTGCCTTGAGGGCGGCGTCCGGCCGCTGCTTCGGATCGCCATGGCCGCCGCCGCCCGGCGTACCGAGCGAGACGGTGTCGCCCTTGTGGATCACGTACTGTTTCTTCGGATCGGTGAGCTTGCCGTTGATATGGAGCTGGCCGGGCGCGCCATCCTTGCCGCCTTCGATGCCGAAGGCCGGGAAGATCGTGCGCTCGGCGAGGAACGAAACCGCGATCGGCGTGTCGCTGCGGCTTTCGATGAGGATCTCCTGGCCGAGGCCGCCGCGCTGTTTGCCGGGGCCGCCGCTGTCGGGCCGCAGCTTCTTGTGATGGAAGCGCAGCGGCGCGATGTGCTCGCTGATCTCGATCGAGGTCGACGACACGTTCGAGGGCCAGCTGAGGCAGGTGATGCCGTCGCGCAGCGAGTTGCCGCCCATGCCGCCGTTGTAGAAGAACATGTTGGCGTAGGGTTTGCCGCCGCCCTTGCCGTCGGGCCGCACGCCCGACTGGTTCATGCCCCACATGGGGCTGCCGCACGCGGCCATCACGCGCTGGGGCACGATCTGGCCCAGGCAGCCAAACACCAGCATCGGCACATAGTGGCCGATCAGCATGCGCGAGCCGCCGGGCGCGGGAAATTGCGGATTGACGATGCAGCCCGCAGGCGCCGAGAGCGTGATCGGCCGGAATGCGCCTTCGTTGTTCGGCAGGTTCGGGCTGGTGCAGACCTTCACGCCGTACATCGCCATCGCCGAGGTGTAGCAAAGCGCGCAGTTGATGGCGCGATCGACCTGGGCGTCGGTGCCGGCGAAATCCATGAAGATCTCGTCGCCCTTGATCGTGAGCTCGAGCTTCATGGTGATCGGCGTTTCCATGATGCCGTCGGTCTTGAGTTCGCTGCGATAGGTGCCGTCGGGCAGCTCGCGGATCGCCGCGCGCATCGCCGTCTCGCAGCGGCCCTGGATCTCGCGCGCGAGGTCGGTGAGGTCGGCCAGGTCGTAGCTGTCCATCAGCACGCGCAGCCGGTCTTCCATCACGTCGAGCGCCACGATCTGGGCATAGAGATCGCCCATCGTCTGGTCGGGCGTGCGCACGTTCTTGCGGATGATCGCGACCAGCGTCTCGTCGGTCTTGCCCGCCGCGATCATCTTCATCGGCGGGATCTGCAGCCCTTCCTCGAACACCTCGCGCGGCTCGGGGCTCCTGATCTTGCCGCCGATGTCGGGCGCATGCGCCGTCGTGGCGCTGAAGGCGATCAGCTTGCCGTCCTTGAAGATCGGCTTGGCCAAGGTGATGTCGGGCAGATGGCCCGTGCCCAGCCAGATGTCGTTGGTGATCAGCACGTCGCCCGGCTCGAGCTTGTCGGGCGGGAAGAAGCGCA
>CAIMEE010000205.1 GCA_903839865.1 Enhydrobacter aerosaccus
GCAGCAATCGCCGAATGCGCGGTCGCGAGCATGGGATCGCAGACGATTACGTCGCGGTCGGTGACGTCGCCCGGCAGCTTGAAGTAATACTCCACCGCCTGCAGCGTCTTGGGGTCGCGATAGAGGCCGACATGGCCCATGCGGGCGAGCGGCACGAGATCGAGAATGCCTTCGGCGAGGCCAAGACCGGCGCGCAGGATGGGCACGATCACCAGTTTCTTGCCGTCGAGGATCGGCGCGGTCATCGCCTCGATCGGCGTCTCGATCTCGGCCGTGCCGAGCGGCAGGTCCTTGGTCGCGTCGTACCCCAGCAGCAGACCGATCTCGCGCAGCAGGCGGCGGAAATTGGCGCTCGACGTCGTCTTGTCGCGCATCTTGGTGAGCTTGTGCTGCACCAGCGGGTGCGTCACGACATGGATCGAATGCGGTAGCGACATTTCTCTCTCCCCTCAGAACACAGTGCCGTCGCTCGCGACGGAAATTGGCGGGCCGCCGCCCGGCCGGCGCTCGGCGGCGAGAACGCGGCCAGCAAACCAGGTGCCCGCCTCCAGGACTTTGACCAGCGGCAGATGCTCGGCATCCATCCCGAGATGCAGCCGCACATGCTGGCCGATCCTGTCTAGCAGCGCCACGGTGAGTGCGCGCCATTCGACGATCGCCTCGTCGCCCGGTGCGAACGTTGCCGTCAGCAGCGACGACTGCTTCGGCCGCAGCGCGCCCGCGTCCACCAGCAAGCCGCCGTTACGGTATTCCGGCAGGCCGGTCAGCGCATCGAGATCGACGACCTTGAGGCCAGCCCCTTCGAGCGGCTCGACCAGAGAGTAGGACATCCATTGAGAGAGCTTGTGGAAGGGCACGAGCCCGATGACGGGATGCTCCCACACATCGCCCAACGGAGACGGCCAGATCGGCGAGAGTTTTTCCAGCACCGCAGCCAGAATGGAGGCTGCCTTCACGTCTCCGCCAGTCGCCACGATGTCGAAAAACGCCCCCGGCCGTTCGAGGCCGATGTTGCCCAGCTTCTGCAGCAGGCCGGCGCGGCCTTCGAGGCCGGTCATCGGATTGTGCGCCTTCACCTGGAAACCGAGCGCGATATCCATGGGCGTGAGCCTGCCCAGCCGCTCGGCATCGACCCGCAGCGGGTCGCCCTTGGCGTCGCGGCTGAACAGGCCGTTGGCGAACATGTGGAAGCTCGCGACACCCAATCCCTCGGAACGCGCGTAGGTCTCGTTCGTTCCGGGCTCGCGATAGCGCCAGTCGGGACCCGCGCCCGCGTCTAGCAACACGGACACGACGGCAAGGTCCATGCGCCGGCGCGCGACCTCTTCCTTGGGCAGCGACGCGAGCCTGGGCGCCAGCGCCGCCCAGCGATCGCGGCCGCCCGCCTCGAAATGCCGCCAGCGCGAATGGAAAGGGATCGCCGCCGGATCGGGGAAGCGCTTGCGCGTCACGTCGAGCGTCGCCTGCACGGCAGCCTCGAGGCCGTTGGGATTGACCGAGAACCAGCTCGATCGTCCGTCCTCGACATATTTCAGCACGTGCTCCGCGCGCTCGCGGATCGCCACGGGCGTGCGCAGGTATTGAAGATCACCGTGAAGGACGTTCACTCGTCGAGGCCCCGTCCCTTGGGCTTGGTGAGGTCGGCGGTGGGCTTGGTCTGCGTGAAATAGCCGGCGGCCTTCTTCGCATCCATCTCGACCTGCGCGTCGGCCGGGATGAGTTCGTCGGGAATTGGCACCTGCTCGACGATCTCGATGCCCTGTTCGCGCAGCGCATCGGACTTCATGTTGCTCATCGACGCGAAGCGGTCGATGCGCGAGATGCCCAGCCAGTGGAACACGTCGGGCATCAGCTCCTGGAAGCGCATGTCCTGCACGCCCGCTACGCATTCGGTGCGGTTGAAGTATTGCGCCGCCGAATCGCCGCCGGGCTGGCGCTTGCGCGCGTTGTAGACCAGGAACTTGGTGACTTCGCCCAGCGCGCGGCCTTCCTTGCGATTGTAGATCACGACGCCGACGCCGCCCTTCTGCGCCATCTCGATCGAGATCTCGATGCCGTGCGCGAGGTACGGGCGGCAGGTGCAGATGTCGGAGCCGAACACGTCGGAGCCGTTGCACTCGTCGTGGAGACGGCAGGCGATCTTCGTCTCGGGTTTGCCGAGCTTGGACACGTCGCCGAAGAAATAGATCGTCGACCCGCCGATCGGCGGCAGGAACAGCTCGAGGTCGGGCCGCGTCACCAGCTCGGTGTACATGCCGCCCGTCTGCTCGAAGAGCGTGCGGCGCAGGTCGACTTCCTTGACGCCGAAGCGCTCGGCGATGCCGGGCAGCCACCACACCGGTTCGATCGCGGCCTTGGTGACCTTCACGTCGCCCGAGCCGCTCAGGATGTCGTTGTCGGGCTTCAGCCGGCCTGCCGCCATCGCGTCCATGATCTCCGGCATGTTCACATGCGCCTTGGTGACGGCGATGGTCGGGCGGATGTCCCAGCCCGCCGCCAGCTTGTCGGAGAAGACGTCGGCAATCAGGTGGCCCCAGGGATCGAGCGACACGATTTTCTTCGGGTCGAACCAGCTCTCAAACGGGCCGATCTTTTCGGCGGGCGAGGTGTTGGTGAAGTCCGGACGGTGATCGGCCTTCAGCTCCTGCGCCGCGATCGCGAGCGCGCGGTAGATGCCGTAGCTGCCGGAATGCACGCCGATGGCATTGCGCCTGGCGGGGTCCGACACCGTACCGACCACGGGTCCGCGCAGCTTAGGATCACGCGCACCCCAGATCACCGGGGGGGCCTGTACGCCGCCCTGGGAGGGGTGAGTATTCAGTCTGATGTGAGCCATTGTGCTTTCCAGATGCCAAACGCCGGGAAAGCGAGGCATTGTAGAGCCTGTGGATGACGAAAGGAAGGCAGCCCTTAAGCGCTGATTTCCCAGCAAAAAAGGAGGATCCGATGCCCGACCTTTTCCCGACGACCGAGGAAGCCGCCCAAGACCAGACGCGCGAGATCGGTATCGTCAATCACCTCGGCCCCGACTCCTTCAAGCCCGACGGGCTGCGGCCGTTCTTCGAATACCGCAAGCTCGGGATCGAGGAGCTGACCAACGGCCGGGTCGGCGCGCACGTGATCCGCGCCAAGCCCGGCATGCATGCCGACGCACCGCGTCACACGCACACGCTCGACTTCCAGTTCGTCTATGTGCTGAAGGGCTGGGCGATCTTCGATTACGAAGGCTATGGCGAGCACAGGCTCGTCGCGGGCTCGACGGTCTATCAGCCGCCCGGGATCAAGCACAAAGAGATCGCGCACTCCGACGACTTCGAAGTGCTGGAGATCACCTTGCCGGCGGAGTTCGAGACCAGGACGGCGGAATAGCGCTGCCTTCTTCATGCCCACGGCGACCGATCCGCAATTGCTGCTGACCACGATTCTCGAGGGAATCGGCCAACCGCTCTACGTCGTCGACCGCGACTGGCGCTTCGTCCTCTACAACGGCGCCGCCGCGCGCTACTTCGGCCGGCCCGCGTCCGAAATGCTCGGGCGCACGCTGTGGGATGCCTTCTCGGACCGCGACAGCGAGCGCGGCCGCATGCTCGCCGAAGCGATGGAGCAGCGCAAAAGGGTGAGCGGCGAGGCGGTGTCGCTGATCGGCGGCAACATCGTCTCCTATTCGATCTTCCCCGTCGGCGAGGGGCTGGGCGTGATGTTCTACGACGTCTCCGACCGCCGCCGCGCCGAGGCCGACCGCGACGCCGCGGAAGCTGCCCTGCGCAAACGCACGGTCGAGCTCGAGACCATCCTCGAGACCGTTCCGACCGCGGTCTGGTTCACCCACGATCGCGACGCCCGGCACCTGGTCGCCAACCCGCGGGCCCAGGAGCTGCTGCGGACGCCCGGCCGCATTGCCACGACGTTGAGCGCGCCCGAGGGCGAGCGGCCGAGCTATCGCTTCTTCCGCAATGGCGTGGAAGCTGCGACCGACACATTGCCGATGCAGCGCGCGGCGCGTGGCGAGGACGTACCCTTCGAGACCCTCGAAGTGCGTTTCGCCGACGGCGAGAGCCGCATCCTGCTGATGCGCGCGGCGGCGCTGCGCGATGGCGACGGCAATGCACAGGGCGCGGTCTGCGCCGCGGCCGACGTGACCGAGCGGCACCGCTACGAGGACCACCTCAAGCTGCTGGTCAACGAGCTCAACCACCGGGTCAAGAACACGCGGGCCATCGTGCAGTCGATCGCCGCCCTCGCCCTCAAGGACACGGACCCCGGTGTGCGCGCCGACTTCGAGCAGCGGCTGCTCGCCCTGGGCGGCGTGCACAACCTGCTGACCGACGGCAACTGGGACGGGGCGCGGCTGATGGCGCTGGCCCAGACGTCGCTGAAGGCCCATCTCGGCGGCCTGCGCGAGCGCATCTCCTTCGTGGGCGAAGACATCCGCATCCGGCCGAAGAGCGCCGTCGCCGTCTCGATCGCGCTGCACGAACTCGGTACCAACGCGGTGAAATACGGCGCCCTGTCGAGCGAGCGTGGTTCGGTGGCGGTGCGCTGGACGATCGCCGGCGGCCGCTTCCGCCTGACGTGGGAGGAGATCGGCGGTCCGGCGGTCCATCCGCCCACCCGCAAGGGCTTCGGCTCGCGCATGATCGAGCGCGCACTCGCGGTCGAGCTGCAAGGCAGCGTGAAGATCGACTACCGGCCGGGCGGCGTGGTCTGCACCGTCGACGCGCCGCTCGACGTCATCCAGGAAAGGTCCCCCGGATTGTGAAGAAACGTGTGCTGATCGTGGAGGACGAAGGGCTGATCTCCATGCTTCTCGAGGAGCTGATGGAACGGATGGGCTACGAGGTCGTGGCCGTCTCGTCGACTCTCGAGGAGGCGCTGGAACTCGCCCACACCGTTGCCGTCGACTTCGCCATGCTCGACATCAACCTCAACGGCAAGGAAAGCCTGCCGGTCGCCGCAGTTCTGCGCGGGCGCGGCATTCCGTTCCTGTTCGCCACGGGATACGGCGACAGTGTCTTGGCCAGCGCGTTTTCCGACGTGCTCGTGGTCGAGAAGCCGTTCAGCCGCGACGCCCTGCGCCAGGCTCTCGAGAAACTCTGATCGGGCCTAGCTGACGTAGCCCGCTTGGATGCCGAGCACCACGATCAGCACGGCGAACAGGATGACGAACAGGCGCGGCAGGCGGCGGCGCAGCGGCTGCCGCAGCATCGCGAGCCCGACCACGATGAAGGCCAGCCCCATGCCCGCGTCGACGACGCCGTTGGGCACGTGATAGGCGGCGTCGAAGCCGCCCTGGCGGAAGCCGGCCGCCATGTTGCGCAGGCCGTACGCCAGCGCGCTGCCGCCCACGATCAGCAGCAGCAACCCGACGAAGAAATTGATCTGTCGCAGCGGACGCATGGCGCCACGATGCGATTCTCCGGCGCGGCGGGCAAGCCCGTTCGTTAAGCCGTGCCCCGGTTCAGCGGCCCCCGGTTCAGCACCTGTGTGCAATCGCCACCAGGCGGCCGCGCTGCTGCACGATCCCCCGCTCGGTGGCGATGCCCGCCAGCCGTCGCAGGATTGTCATCCGCGCGCGATGGACGAGATCGGTCGGCAGGGGGCCCAGGAAATTGCCGAACGAGGACGCCTCGAGGAAGCGCACGGCCTGCTCGGCGGTGGCGTAGTTCCGCTCGACCGGGCGGCCGTCGATCAGGCTGGGGCGAAACCCGTCATCTCGAACAACGCCCGCATAAGGTGAGCAGCGCCGCCGTCTTGTCGGGCAGCCAGTGGAACACCGAGTTGGCGACGACCGCGTCGTAGTTCTGTTCGCGCAGGTGCGCGAGATCGTAGTCGCGACATCCGGTGAGGCCCGCCATACCGACTTCACACCTCGTAACATCTCCACCGTGACTCGAAGAAGCCGCCATGCGGTCGCCGCGCTCACTATGCAAGGCGACCTCAAGACGGTGGCCGGCGCGCGGCGGCGGAGGAGCGGACACACGAAAGCGGCGGAGCCGGGGGGACTCCGCCGCTTCCCCGTGTCGGCAGCCGATTACTTCTTCGGCAGCATCACGGTGTCGATGACGTGGATCACGCCGTTCGACTGCTTGACGTCCGCGATCGTCACGACCGCGGTCGAGCCGTTCTCGTCGGTGAGCGTGATCTCCTTGCCGGACATCTTGGCCTGCAGGATGCAGCCGCCCACCGTCTTCACGGGATGCGTGCCATTGTCATCGGCGATCATCTTGCCGATCGCGTCGGACATCGCATTGGCCGCGACCACGTGGCAGGTCAGGATCTTGGCCAGCGTCGCCTTGTTCTCGGGCTTCAGCAGCGTCTCGACCGTGCCGGCCGGCAGCTTGGCGAAGGCGGCGTTGGTGGGCGCGAACACGGTGAACGGACCCGGGCCCGACAGCGTGTCGACGAGGCCGGCAGCCTTCACGGCTGCGACCAAAGTCGTGTGATCCTTCGAATTGACGGCGTTCTCGATGATGTTCTTGTTGGGATACATCGCAGCGCCGCCGACCATCGGCTCGCCGGCGGCGAAGGCCGGCACGAATGTGGTGGCGGCGGAGAGGAACGAAACGGCCGCAACGGCCGCGAGCACGACATGACGTTTGGACATTGAAGAAGACCTCTCTGTTGTAGTTGAGAGGTCTACGCGCGGCCCTTCCCGCCGGTTCCGGACTCGCGCGATTTCTATTTTACGGCGAGGCCTGATCCGCCTTTGCCTGTGCCACGTAGGCGTCGACGATTTCCGATCCCGTCGCCGGCCACACGTTTCCGTGACCCAGCAGATGATCGAGCAGCTCGCCCAGCGCGCGGATGCGGTGCGGCTGGCCCATCAGCCAGGGGGTGATGGTCAGCGTCAGGATGCGGCCGCTGCCGGTGGACGCCGCTTCGGCGGAAAGCGTGGCGAAGGCGCGCTTCACCGAATCGGTGAAGTCTTCCGTCGCCATATGCTGGCCGAACAGCAGGCGCTGGTCGGACATGTCCCAGTCGAGCGGCATCGCCGTCAGCTTGCCGGACGACGTCGTGACCTCGTACGGCATGTCGTCGTTGATCCAGTCGGTGACGTAGTCGAGCCCCGCCTCGGCCACGAGATCGAGCGTGTGCATCGATTGCGAATGCGCCGGCGAATGCCAGCCGCGCACGCTCTTGCCGAAGACGCCGCGTAACGTCGCGACCGACTCCTTCACCAGCGCACGCTCGTCGGCTTCGCTGAGGCCGCCGTGATGGATCTTGCCCATGTCGACGCCGGCCGCCGCCACCTCCCACTTCGAGGCCGCGATCTCCTTCATCAGCGCAGGGTACCGCGTGGCCAGCACCGAGTTCATCAGCGCCGTCGCACGAAGGCCGCGCGTGTCGAGCGCCTTCATCAGGCGGTAGATGCCGATGCGGTTGCCGTAGTCGCGCTGCGTGTAATCCCAGTAGCTGGGATAGGGCCGCTCCATGCCGCCCGGCGCGCGGAACGGCTTCTCCGGCATGTCCATCGGGAAGTGGCCCATGTGCACGGCGACCCAGAGCGCCACGCCCTTCTTGCCCGGCCACGTAACCGGCGCCATGCGCGGCAGGATGCGGAACGGGAAGCGGTCGTGGTCGAGGCCCTTGCGGCGCCACGGATACTCGAAGTAGCTCGCGGGCAGTCCCTTCTTGTCGCTCATCGCCTGCCTCCCGGCGTGCCGGCCGCCAACCAACTCGAGAACGCATCGTAATAATGCTCGGTGTACCAGGCGGCGATCTCGCGGCCGGTCGCCAGCCACACCTTGTCGTGCTTCACGATGTGGGCCAGCGCCTCGTCCAACGCCGAGATCCGCTGCGGCGCGCCGGTGAGGAAGGGATGGAGCGGCAGGCACATCACCGTGCCGCTCTCGGCGCCTTCTTCGTAGAGCTGGTCGAACTGCGCCTTCACCATCGCCGTGTAGCGCGCGGGCGGCGTGTTGCGCAGCTGGAACAGCGGCACGTCGTTCACCTCCAGCGAGTACGGCACGCTGATCAACTTCCCCTTGCGCACCTTCATCGGCATCGGCTGGTCATCGTGCAC
>CAIMEE010000206.1 GCA_903839865.1 Enhydrobacter aerosaccus
CTGCCGTTAATACCGACATCCGCAACATCGCCATCATCGCGCACGTCGATCATGGCAAGACGACGCTGGTCGACGGTCTGCTTAAAAAAGCAGGCTCGTTCCGAACTGGCGAAGTGGTCGCCGAGCGCGCGATGGACTCCAACGACCTCGAACGCGAGCGCGGCATCACCATTCTCGCCAAGGCTGCCTCGGTCGAATGGAAAGGCACGCGCATCAACATCGTCGACACGCCGGGCCACGCCGACTTCGGCGGCGAGGTCGAGCGCATCCTGTCGATGGTCGACGGCGTCGTGCTGCTGGTCGACGCCGCGGAAGGTCCGCTGCCGCAGACCAAGTTCGTGCTCGGCAAGGCGCTGCGCCTCGGCCTGAAGCCGATCGTGCTGATCAACAAGGTCGATCGTTCCGACGCCCGCGCGCACGAGGTGCATGACGAGGTGTTCGACCTGTTCTCGGCGCTCGAGGCCACCGACGAACAGCTCGACTTCCCGACGCTCTTCGCCTCGGCCCGCCAGGGCTGGGCCGCGACCTCGCTCGAGGCCGAGCACAAGGACATGGATCCGCTGTTCGAACTGCTGGTCAATCACGTGCCGGCGCCGAAGGTCGATCCCGACCCCGCGTTCCGCATGCTGGTGACGACGCTCGAGGCCGACAACTTCCTGGGCCGCATCCTCACGGGCCGAATCCTGTCGGGCTCGATCAAGCCCAACACGATGGTCAAGGCGCTGAGCCGCGACGGCACGGAGCTCGAGCAGACCCGCATCACGCGCGTGCTCGCCTTCCGTGGACTAGAGCGCGTGGCGCTCGAGGTGGCCGAGGCCGGCGACATCGTGGCCGTGGCCGGCATGAAGGTCGCCACCGTGGCCGACACGATCGGCGATCTCACGATCTCCGAGCCGATCGCCTCGCAGCCGGTCGATCCGCCGACGCTGGCCATGACCTTCTCGGTCAACGACTCGCCGCTCGCGGGCACCGAAGGCGACAAGGTCACGACCCGCATGATCCGCGCGCGCCTGATGCGCGAAGGCGAGGGCAACGTCGCCATCCGCGTCAGCGACTCCGAGAACGCCGACTCCTACGAAGTGGCCGGCCGTGGCGAACTCCAGCTCGGCGTGCTGATCGAGACGATGCGCCGCGAGGGCTTCGAGCTCGCCGTCGGCCGTCCGAAGGTGCTCTTCCAGACCGACCCGAAGACCGGCCAGCGTCTCGAGCCGATCGAGGAAGTCGTGATCGACGTCGACGACGCCTACACCGGCGCCGTGGTCGAGCAGATCTCGATCCGCAAGGGCGAGCTGCAGGACATGCGTCCGTCGGGCGCCGGCAAGACCCGCCTGGTGTTCTACGCACCCTCGCGCGGCCTGATCGGCTATCACGGCGAGTTCCTGACGGACACGCGCGGCACCGGCGTGATGAACCGCATTTTCCACGAGTACGGTCCCTATCGCGGCCCGATCGCCGGCCGCCGCAACGGCGCGCTGATCGCCAACGCGCCGGGCAATGCGGTGACGTACGCGATGTGGAACCTCGAAGAACGCGGCCCGATGTTCATCGATCCGGGCGTGCCGGTATACATGGGCATGATCATCGGTGAGCACAGCCGCGGCAACGACCTCGAGGTCAACGTGCTGAAGGGCAAGCAGCTCACCAACATCCGCGCCGCGGGCAAGGACGAGGCCGTGAAGCTCACGCCGCCGCGCAAGATGTCGCTCGAGCAGGCGATCGCCTATATCGAAGAAGACGAGCTGGTCGAAATCACGCCGAAGTCGATCCGTCTGCGCAAGCGCTTCCTCAACAACGAGGATCGCAAGCGCGCCAAGAAGCAGAACGCCGCCGCGGCGGAGTAACGAACTAACAAGGGAAGACACTTGAAGAACCAAGGACTTACGTTCGCCGACCGGCTCGAGACAGCCGCCAAGGCCAAGCAGGCGCTCCTCGAGAAGGCGCGCCAGAAGGATCCATCGAACGATCCCGAGTTCGCCGCCCGCCAGGCCGCCCGCATCGAGGCGGCTCGCCTGCGCGAGGAGCGCGAGACCGAGAAGCGCAACGCCAAGCTGGCCGAGCAGGCGCTGGTGAAGGCCGAGCGTGAGGCCGAGGCCGCCCGCAAGGCCGCCGAAGCGGAAGCCGAAGCTGCGCGCATCCGCTCGGGCAAGCGCCCGGTGTCGAAGCCCGCGCTCAGCCCGGAAGAGCAGAAGGCGATCCGCGACGCCCGCTACGCCGCGCGTCAGGCGCGCCGCAAGTAAGAACGGCACGGCGGTCCGGGGCCGAAAGGCCTCTGGACCGCCCTGTCTTTCCCGGCCGGGTCTCCGGCCTTCC
>CAIMEE010000207.1 GCA_903839865.1 Enhydrobacter aerosaccus
GTAAAGCGGTCCTGGCTGTCGGTTTCCCAGAACCAGTCCAAGCCGATCCGGGCGAAGTCGGCGAACCGCTGTTGATCGGACTCCATAAGTCTCCGGAAAAGGTCTGTCTCCGAAAGGTTGACGCCTGACTATTGAAAATTCTACAACTTGACGCGGAATATGCCCAATCATTTGTTCAGGTATGCGCAAATGAATTTTGACGCGGTTAATAATGATGCGAGGTGGCGTTTCCTCCTCGCGCCGCTGAAGCGGCCGACACCGCTGTTCGCACCGAGCGGGCTCATGGGCTGAGGTTCACAGACCACGGTCTGACTATGTATACTGTGGCACGGTATACTGCGGCACGCTGGCTTCCCGCTCTGCGTTCCACAATTCACGCCCGAGGCGTCTCTTCGGGTCAAAGGCCTCTATCTCGACTTATGGAGTGATGCATGAACGAATTCGATCATGGCATTCTGCGGCAGCTCTTTATCGACGCCTTGCCCGACTACGCAGTGGTCTTGCTCGATGCCGAAGGCACCATACAGATCTGGAACTCGGGCGCGCGTGCGATCCTAGGCTACGACCAGAAGGAAATCATCGGCAAGCATTTTTCTTGCGCCTATACCAAAGAAGACATCACGCGCGGTAAACCTTCGCGCGTCCTTGCTGAGGCTCGAGAAATGGGCCGGCACGATGAGGTAGGACGGCGGGTCCGCAAGGACGGAGTGGAGGTCGAGGTCCAGCGAGTGATCATTCCGCTCTACAATCAAATGAAAGTGCTTGTCGGCTATGGAGCTTGGGGGAGCGCTGTCACGAGTTCGAAGACTGCCACTGCCTCCGTACAACCAATGGCCGCTGCTTCTCGCCAAGGAGGCGAAAAGATTCTCGTCGTCGATGACGACAAAGCGGTCCTCGAAGTGGCTTCGACCCAACTGAAGAGCCTTGGCTATCGAGTGATCGCCGTAGCGAATGGCGCGCAAGCTCTAGAGATGCTTGCCAGTAACCCCGACATCGATTTGCTGTTCACCGACGTCTCCATGCCGGGCGGCATGGGCGGCCGCGAGGTTGCCGATAGAGCATTGCAAATCCGTCCTGGCCTGAAAGTGCTATTCGCCTCGGGTTATTTCGAGGGGGCGCTGGTGGGCAAAGGGGACTTGCAGACGGAGGTTAATCTCCTCGTGAAGCCGTACCGCAAGAAGGACCTCGCCCAAAAGGTGAAGGAAGTGCTGAGCGGGACGACATCGTGACACGGCCCGGCGGCGAACCCAACATCACCCGGCGCGCGGTCTGGCTGGCGGTGGCCTATGTCATCGTCACCGGCGGCCTGCTCGCGGCCCTGCTGATGCAGCTTCGTTCCGAGGCGATCGTCGCTAGCAAACGCGAGCTCAGCGCCTTCGCCCAGCTCACTGCCGGCCACACGTTCGAGGTCGCGGCAGGTCTCGAGGAGGCCTTGAAGTTTACCGAGGCGACGCTCTCCGTTGCCGATGGCTCCGGCGCGGCCGACGAGGACTCGATCGCCGCGATGTTGCGGGACGTGGCGTCCAATGCCCGCGGCCTCAAGGACATCCTCGTCCTCGATGCTCAAGGCAAGGTCGTCCACCAGGCGACGGGCCGCGCCGACGTCGGTCGCGATTGGTCCGACCGGCCATATTTCACCCAGTTCAAACAGAATCCGGCGCTGAAGTTCAGCCTCGGCACTCCGTTCAAGCGCGGCGTCCAGGCGACGGCTGCCGTCGCCCAGTCGGCGGCGGGCGAATGGTTCATTCCGGTCGCGCACGCCTGGCACCGGTCCAACGGCGACTTCGCCGGCGTGATCGTGGGCCTCATGGACCGCCAATACTTCGACCGGGCGTGGACCTTCGACTCCGAGATCAAGGGTCTCAGCATTGCGCTGATCTCTGCCGACGGCACGCTCATCATGGGCCGTCCGTTCGACGAGCGGATGCTGGGACAGTCGCCGCTCGACCGCGAAGCACTGGCGCAACTGGCGGGCCGTGACGCCGCAACCCTCGAGGTCCGCGGGCCGGCGGGCGGCGAGACCCGGCTCGTGGCTTATCGCCGGGTCGCCGGCTATCCCGACCTCGTGAACCTGATCGCGCAGCCTCTGGACATCGTGCTGGAGGGATGGAAGCGGATCGTCTGGATCGTGGGCTCCAGCTGGCTCGTCGCGTCCCTGTTGCTCGGCGTGCTGGGCGCGTGGCTCGCCCGGGAGATGAAGGCCCGTGGCGCGCTCGAAAACCGCTACCAAGCCTTGTTCAACTCCATTCCCTATCCTGTGATCGTTTCCGACGACGAGACCCAGCGCATCGTGGCGTTCAACGACGCCACCGTACAGCAATATGGCTGGGAGCCCGGAAGCGGCTTCGATCTGCCGCACCAATTCTCCGTGCTCGCCGCCCGCCACAGCGAGTTCTCGCCGGGCGTCGCGACCGTCATCTTGGGGCAGCAGCACCTCAACCGGGATGGGGCGACGATCGATGTCGAGCTGGCTGTGCGGCGTATCGACTACAACGGCCGGCCCGCCTTGCTGACCGTCGCGGTGGATGTCAGCGACCGCCTGCGTGCGGAGAGGGAGCGGCGCGCCGCCGAGGAGCAACTGCGGCACTCGCAGAAGCTCGACACGCTGGGCCAGTTGACCGGTGGCATCGCCCACGACTTCAACAACATCCTCATGGTGATCATGGCCAGTGCGGAGGCCCTGGCGGAGAAGGACGGCATCGACACGGAAACCCGCAAGGGGCTGGACCGCATTTCCGATTCTGCCCAACGTGCCGAGGACCTGACCCGCCAGATGCTGGCATTCTCGCGCAAGCAGCCGCTGCGGCCGCGGCCGACCAACGTCAACGACCTGGTGGCGGGGACCGGCAAGCTGCTGCGGCGCACGTTGGGCGGGCAGATCGAGATCGAGTCGATCCTGGCCGACGATGTGTGGGCCGTCGATATCGACCGCGCGCAGCTCGAGACGTCCCTGGTCAATCTCTGCCTCAATGCGCGCGACGCCATGCCCACCGGTGGCCGCGTCCTGATCGAGACCCAGAACGTGTCGATCGATGCGGCGCAAGCGGCGCGCCTGCCGGGCGTGTCGGCGGGATCCTTCGTGCAGATCACCGTCAGCGACACCGGTCGCGGCATCCTGCCGTCGGATCTCGACAGGATCTTCGAGCCCTTCTTCACGACCAAGGCGAGCGGCAAGGGCGCGGGACTCGGGCTCAGCATGGTCTACGGCTTCATCAAGCAGTCGAACGGCCATATCTCGGTGACCAGCGAGATCGACCACGGCACGACCTTCCGGCTCCTGCTGCCGCGCTTTGCCGGCGCGGTTCCGGAAGTGACGGCGCGCCCGGACACGCCGGCCGTCGGCGGCAGCGAGCGCATCCTGGTCGTCGAGGACAATCCCCAGGTACGCGCCAGCGTCGTGCGCCAGGTCCAGAGCCTGGGCTATGCGGTGACGGAAGCGGAGGACGGCGCGGCGGGGCTGGCGGCCTGCGAGGCAGCATCGCGACCCTATGACCTGATGCTGACCGATGTCGTCATGCCTGGGATGAACGGAAAGGCGCTCGCCGATGCCGTGGCGGCGCGATGGTCCGCGACCAGGATCGTGTTCATGTCGGGCTACACCGACAATGTGCTGGGCAAGGGCGGCGAGGTCGACGGCGACGTGCGCCGGCTCAACAAGCCCTTCCGCAAGAGCGATCTCGCTCAGATGATTCGCCAGACGCTGGACAGGAAGTAAAGGCGATGCTTGGCGCCATCATCCGCCATGGCCTGGCCGCGGTGTTCTCGTGGTCGGTCGTGTGTCTCTGGGGGCTGGCCGCACAGGCCATCAGTATCGCCGAGGTGACACCTGCGACGGTGCCGACCCAACCGGGCGCGCCCTCGATGCCGACGCTGCGGGTGACCGGGATGATCGAACCCGGCGACGCCGACAAGCTGAGTGCGGCGCTCCGTAAGATCGGCGCTTTGACGCCGTCAAAGTCAGGCGCGCCGGTCGCGACAGTCGAGTTCAGCTCGATAGGAGGAAGCCTGCCGGATGGATTCGAGATCGGCATGCTGATGAGGAAATCCGGCGTCATGGCGGTCGTGCGCAAGGGCGACCTTTGCATGTCGTCCTGCGCGCTCGCCTTTCTCGCGGGCAACGTGCATGCGCCGTCATCCGTGTATCCGACCGAATGCAACCTCGCGATCGGGGGCGAGGTCGCCTTCCACAATTTCTTTCTCAATCCCAATGGACTCCGTGAATCCACGTTGGTCGATCCCGTGCAAAGCCGTCTCCAGGGCTTCACGGATGCCAGAAGCGGTACGGCGTTGCTGGCAAAATATGCCGGTAATCTCGGAATGCCGCCGAACTTCGTGGCCAACCTCATCGGCCGCCCTGTCGACCGCTTTCTGTACATCGAGACCGTCGACCAGTTCCTGTCGTTCCACGTTTGCCCGATCGGCATCGACCGTCCGGCCATTCCAATCGACATGCAGGCGCGCAATATCTGCAATAATTCGATCGGCGTCTCTGGCCGTGCAGAAGCGCTCATCGCGACGCCGATGGTGCTTGCCCAGGCGAAGCTCAATCTGCTGCAGCGCTTGCAGGAAAACATGCAGTCGTCGAAGGCGAAGGGACGGCTGGCCGCTCAACTCGCCAGCGGCGCGGTGATGCGGGTCAAGGACGAGATCGACCGGCTCTACGAGGATCTGCGCGCAGCGGGAGTGGCGCTGCCCGATATCGTCGGCCCGACGTTCGAGATCGGCTCGAAGGAGTCGGGCGCCTACGAAGCCAGGTGCTATGTAAGTCTCTCGTCCGACGATCCCGACAACTTCGATGTCGCCGTGCAAGGCCCGCGCGGGTTCGCGGAACCGTCGCGAGTGCCGCCTCGGAACGCTCGCCGGCTTTTTCTCTTTGATCGAGACGACATCATCAATCCCCATCGCTAACGGTTCATCCGGCGAGGTCAAAGAATGACGGAAACTATCCGCCGGTGCGATGTCTTCGCCATCCTTCAGCGTGACGCGGGAGAGCAACGAGAAGCGATAATTGCCGGACCGCAGTTCGCTCCTGATCTGTTCCTTCTCGCGCAGCCAGCAACGTCTGAACTGCCATATGTCGGCATTGGCCGAATAGTCACGTCGTCGCCGACAGAGCCACTCATAGGCGCTGTCCAGCACCCCGTCGGAGGCAAGCTGCGCGACAATCGTCATATCGGAAACATGATGACGGGAGCGGGCAACTACAACAACGTCGCCGGCGGCCTTCATCGACGTGCTGCCACTTCCGGAGTTGGCCCTTTTCGGAAGTCGGGGGCCGGTCTGGCGACGTCTGCTGCTGGAGGAAAAGCGGACATTGAGCAAGCTGCGCTCAGCAAGCTCTATGTGTGAACAAACGGCCCCTCATTCGTTGGGCATCGATCGCATACTATCCCAACTATTCGGGCATGGGGATAACCGCAGATCCTCAGGCGGCAACGCGTTATCATCAATGACATGAACCTCGACCAGTCGCGGCAAGTCGCGACCAGCTCCGACAGCGATTTCACCCTGACAATCGAAGAAGCTCTGGAGCGGTATGCCGGCGCCGGACTCCCCCGCACCCCTCGCAGTATTCAGCGCTATTGCGCCAAAGGTCATCTCGAATGCCGTCTCATCGAGACAACATTCGGCGAAAAATACCTCATCACTCCGGCGTCGATCGACAAGCATATCGCCTACATCGAAGAAGTTAGTCCAACGACCAGTCGCGACGCGTCACGACAAGTCGCGGCACCCGTCGCACCGGTAGAGAGCCACGACGAACTTCCGAATGATCCTGCGTCAACTCACGACCCGTCACGACATGTCGCGACGGTCTATGTGGACCGTCTCGAAAGTGAAAATGAATTCCTGAGAAAACAGATCGGAGTGAAAGACGATCAGATCAAAGATCTCACCGAGCGCGCTCGCGAGACGAACTTTCTGATCCAGGGATTACAGAATCTCTTCCTACAACTAAATCCCGGTCGGCCATCCGATTCGTTACCGGAGCAGCACTAAACAATCATCGAGAGGGGATAAGCCGCATCCGCTCTCCAAGCGTAGTATATAATTCGTGGCATGCACGGAAATCCAGCGCGGCACATCGGTGCAATTCTCAAAGAACGAAACATTGTCCTGAAAGGTGCAGACCGCGCGACGCGAGGCGGCTTCACCCAGGTCCCGAACTTTCTTCTCAAGGCTCCGAACCTCAGCGCAGGCGACAAGTTGGCTTTCGCCATGCTGCTCAGCTACGCGTGGCAGAACGATCATTGCTTTCCCGGCCAGAAGCGCCTCGGCGAGGACATGGGCCTGCACGAGACAAACGTCCGGAAGCACCTCAAGTCCCTTGAATCAATGGGGCTCCTCGCCATCACCCGGCGGGGTCAGGGTAAGACCAACGTCTACACGTTGAACCTCAAAGCGAAGAAGCAGTGAGCCGATCCAGACCGAGCGAAAACGCTCGGCCTAGACCAAGCGAAAACGTGCCCTCTAGAGCGCTCGAAAACGCTCGATCCTCTATTAATGAGACTCAATGAATTAGACCCATATAAAAAGACTCAGTTCAGGGATGCATTTTCAATGAGGAAGGGAGCCCATAAAGGTCGCCTCCGGCGTTTCTGAGAGGCAGCACTGCGGATTAGCTGACGATAGGCCTGCCTATAGTTCTAGATAACGGCGGTGTCATTTCAGCACTCGGCTTTGTCTTCCGACTAAAGCGGCCGCAGCAGTCGCCATCCTGAATCAGAATGCGACTTGGATGCCGAGGTCGCGCGGCGACATCGGAGTAACCGGTGACGCCGTGGAAAGGGGGCCGCCAATTCATGGCTCAGCAGAGCCATTCTTTGAGGGTCGCACAATATCTGTTTTGCGACTCACCCCTACGTGGCGCGATCGTGGATCTTCGGAAGTTTTCCCAGGCAACATCTAGGAGCGCTGCACGGTCAGTACCTTACATTCCCGCAGAAGAAGTTGACTCTCCCTCTCCCCGTAGGAACCATTAGCCGGGGGTGCATAATGTCAAACGAGGAGTTCAAGGCCGCCTTCCTGACGGCGATCCGGGCGGGCGGTGCCGAGCGCGAACGGGCGTTCGTCTTCTTCGAGACCAAGCTGGCAGACTCCTTCAAGGGCGAGCCAGGTCTCCAGTTCTACGAAGATTTCCTCGCCCTTGTGGAAGAGGCCGACCCGCGAGCGATGGACGAGGCGCGTAAGCGTTTCTTCCCACTCATCGACCAGAAGCTCTTCGGCAAGAAGGCACTCTCAGCGTTTGCAGATGCGTTGCCTGGCTACGTCGAGAGCCGCACGAAGGAAGTTGAGGTGAAGGGAATGATCGCTGACTTCCTCACCGGAGCTGACGACCTCGAAGACAACCAACTCTACCCGTTCGTGGCGCGCTTTCTTGAGACCATCGAGCCCCACCTGCGCGTGTCATTGGTCGTGTTCCTCCTCGGACTCGTGACGCAAAAGAAGTAGACTGCTATACGCCAATCGTTGCAGCGCAAGGACCCCGTAGCTCAGCCGGATAGAGCACAAGTTTCCTAAACTTGGGGCCGCGTGTTCGAATCACGCCGGGGTCGCGCTGCAACCATGCTTCAATGCCTTGGACATGCCTAAGAACACCATAAAATCAATATATTCAACGAGGTAGCGTCACATTACTCCGGTTTAGGAAACCGCTGCTCTATCCGGCTGAGCTACGGGGACGTGCGCAGAGCACTAGCAAAATAAGCTCAGCGTGTCAGGGTTTTCAGAAGGTCGCCTGATAAGCCACTGCAAACCCGTCCACAAGACCACTTCGGCTGTCAGGGACTTTGTTCAAGGTTCTCTCCGCTCCATGCAGCCTGCCACCTGCTTGTCGTCTCGACGCCAGCCTTGGACAGCGGCTACACGAACAGCATGTCCGCTTCACCCTCGAAAGCAGACTTGCAATGGACATCGCGCGATGCCCGAAAGGGGCCAAGAGCAGACCCCGCCGACCTGCTTCTAGGTCGATCGCCCCGCTGTCTCTCCCGTCCCTCGAAGAAGCAAGTCATCGCTGTCGAGACGTTTGTCCACGTTTGTCAGCTTGCTGCCGACCTTGCCTTGGCAATGATCGCTGCGACGGCGATCAACAACGCAATACGCGTTTACTAACCCATGTCCGCTTTCAGCCATGAGCGATCATCGTTGCGACCTGGGCTCAGGTTGAACTTCGCCGATATCCCAACCGACGCCCTCTTTCGGCGTGGCCTCGCGACGAATCACCATCGGCGATCAATCTCGGGCGTCACCCGATTAATCGCCCGCGAACAATTGCGCGATAGACGCGGCACTATTAACTGGACATCGGGCGTCCGATGGCAAGGCTGGGGGCGCCGGCATTTGCCCGCCCATGATGCCAATCGACGACGGAGCCGCGCGGCCGCGGTCTCCGCAAATGGAGTCTCGATACGTGGATTTCCTCCTCAAGTCCTCCGCGCTTCTGACGGCGATGCATGTCGCGATTGTCGTCGTCATCGCGCTGCGCGTGATCATGCAGCGATCCGCGCGGGGCATTGCGCTTTCCTGGCTGTTGCTCGTCGTCAGCCTGCCCTATGTGGGCGCGCTCGCGTATCTGCTGATCGGCGAGCGCCGGATCGGCCGAGATCGTACCAGGGGCATTGGCCGGTTGCGCAGCGATTTTAGAGACATCGCCAGAGCGACCCTTCCCGCGCAATTCACGGAAGTCGATTGGCAGCCCCTCCCCCCCGCAGCCCAGGCGATGAATCATCTGGGGCGTTCACTAATCGGCGGCGCCACTGTTTGTGGCAACGCGTTCGAGCTGTTCTCGGAGACACAGGCGATACTCTCGGCCATCGCGCGGGATGTCGATGCCGCACGGACCAGCGTCCTGATGGAACTCTATATCTGGAACGAGGGCGGGGCCGCAGACGAGGTTCTTGAGGCTGTCATTCGCGCGGCCAGGCGCGGCGTGCAATGTCACGTCCTGGTCGATTCTCTGGGCGCCAGGCCGTGGTGGAAGGGCTCGCAGCCCCAGCGCCTGCGCGACGCGGGAGTCCAGCTACGGGCAGCCCTACCCGTCGGACTGCTGCGAACGCTGATCGGCCGCACCGACCTTCGGCTGCACCGCAAGATCGTCGTCATCGACGGAGCGACAGCGTGGACTGGAAGCATGAACCTGGTCGATCCTCGCCATTTCAAGCAGGGCGCAGGCGTCGGCGAATGGGTGGACGCCATGGCCCGGCTCGAGGGTCCGGTGGTGAATGTGCTCGCCGCGACACTGGTCGGAGACTGGATCCTGGAGACCGGCGATCCCCTGCAGCAACTGATCGACAGCAACGGACTGGGCTCCGTGCAACTGCAGGGCACCGCAAACATCCAGGTCGTCCCGTCGGGACCGGGGCAGACGACGGACGGCCTGCTGCAGATGATCCTGGCCCTCATCAACGCCGCCCGGCACGAACTGGTCCTGACGACGCCCTACCTGGTACCCGACGACGCAATGATCGTGGCGCTGCGCGGCGCCGCGGGCCGTGGCGTGCAGGTCACGCTGATCGTTCCGGAGAAGGTCGATTCCGTCCTTACCCGCTACGCCAGCCGGTCCTACTACGACGATCTCCTCGACGCCGGTGTTGCGATCCAGCTCTATCGCGGCGGACTTCTTCACACTAAGTCGATCACGGTCGACAGGACGATGTCGATGTTCGGCACCGTCAACCTCGACATGCGCAGCCTCTGGCTGAACTACGAAGTGGCACTGTTCGTTTACCACCCGGGGTTCGGCGCGGCTTTGCACACTCTTCAGCAGACCTATGTCGCCCGGTCGATCCGGCTCGATACCGTTGCGTGGGCCGCGCGCCCGTTCAGAGAACGCCTGCTCGAGAACTCGCTCCGTCTCTTCAACCCGCTGCTCTGATGGGTGCCACCAGCGGAGGGCAAGGCCGCGCATTGCCGGCGAAGCTAAAATAGCGGCCCGCTTGTCTCGATTGATCGTGTATGATCAAATTGCTGCGAGCAATTATGCTACCCAATGCTCGGGCGCTGCGGAAACCGTCCTCCGCGCTCCCGTGGGAGAATTATGATGTCTCGAACTCTTGCGCTTCTGTCCTTCTTTTGCTCGCTCACCCTCCTGCCGCAAGGGCCGGCATCGGCCGCAGAACCTACCCTCGAGATCGTTAGGAAACGGGGTGAACTGATCTGCGGCGTGAATGGAGAATTGCCGGGCTTTTCCGCCATCAACGCCGCGAAGCAGTGGGAAGGCCTCGATGTCGAGTATTGCCGCGCGGTTGCAGCGGCAACATTGGCGGACGCCACGAAGGTAAAATTCGTCCCGCTGACAGCGGAAAAAAGGTTCACGGCGCTCATCTCCGGCGACATCGACGTGCTCGCCCGTAACTCCACCTACAATCTGGAGCGAGCGGCCGGATCGAAAGTGAGATTCACGACCGTCAACTTCTACGACGGCCAGGGATTTGCGGTGCCGAAGGAACGAAACATCGACAAGGCTGCGCAATTGGGTGGGCACACGGTCTGTGTCACGAAGGGGACAACGACCGCCACGAACCTGACGGACTGGGCGAAGCTATTCGACATCAAGATTACCCCGGTGGTGGTCGACGATGAGCGCGCGATGTTCGACGCGTTCCTCAACAACAAATGCGTGGGGATCACGAAGGACAGGACGGCGTTGGCTTCAGCAATCGTAAGGGCTGGAATGGCCTCGTTGTTCAAGATGCTGCCGGATACGATCTCCAAAGAACCACTCGGCCTCTATGTCCGCAGCGGGGACGATGCGTGGCTGGATATCGTCCGCTGGACCCACTACGCCATGATAACCGCGGAGGAGCGCAACATTCGCTCAAGCACCGTCGAGAACCGCCGCAAGGACGCGGTCGAGGGTGGCGTGCGTACGCTGCTCGGAGTCGATCCCGGCATAGGCAAACCGCTCGGACTCGACAACAACTGGGTTTACAACATCATCAAGCAGGTCGGCAATTACGGCGAGGTTTATGAACGAAATGTCGGCATGGGTTCGCCTCTCAAATTCAGCCGCGGCATAAACTCGCTGCCTCGCGACGTTGGCCTCATGTACGCGCCACCCATGTGACCGGCAAAGAGAGAGATCCAAGTCGTTCGGCGACTGCATCGAAAGTTTCAAGCTACCGAAAGATCAAAAGCCCAGGAGTTTGGGAATGACGGCCAGGCCGGATAGCGGCGGTGTCGATGCACGGCTGTCGGCAGCCGAAGCGGCAGGCGCGGATGTCGAGCTGCTTCGGAATTTCGGAAGCAAGCGCCCTTCGCTTAAGGAGCGATTCGAGGCTGGCAAAGCGTTGCGAGCGAAGGTGCCGAGAGAAGATCATGCGGTCTTCGAGCAGCTAGCGAACCGGCCGGATCCAGTCGCGATTCTGGAGCAGCAAAATCTCGCGCGGGTGCAAAAGCTGGTCCCGGTGCGATTCGCCCGCATGCTCGCCTCCCCGTTCACGTTCCTGCGCGGATCGGCGGCCGTGATGGCGAGCGATCTGGCAGGAACGCCGACAACGAATCTCATGGTTCAGGCCTGCGGCGACATGCACGTCGCCAATTTCGGCGTGTTCGGCTCCGCCGAGCGCAACCTCATCTTCGCAATCAACGATTTCGACGAAACCCATCCGGGCTGCTGGGAATGGGATCTCAAGCGCCTGGCTGCCAGCGCCGCGGTTGCTGCGAATTTCGTCGGCGGCGACAAGCACGATGCCTTCGACGCCGCCCGAACGATCGCGCAGGCGTACAGGCGACGCATGCGCGATTTTTCCCAGATGGGCTTCCTCGAGGTCTGGTACAGCCGCATCGAGGAGAGCGCGATCCTCAATACGCTCAGTCCCAGAGCAAGCCGCGCGGCCAAGCGGATCATGGCGAAGGCCCGTCAGAAGGGTCACATCCAGATGTTCGACAAGCTGACGGAAGACGTAGACGGCGAGCGCCGCATCCTGGAAGAGCCGCCGCTGATCGTCCGCGAGACGCACAACGAAGACGGTGCCCCGATCGCAGGCCCCGTGAATGCACTCCTCAAGTCCTATGGCGCGTCATTGAGCCCGGACCGCCGTCACCTACTGTCGCGCTATCGCCTTGTCGATGTCGCCCGGAAAGTGGTCGGGGTCGGCAGCGTCGGCACCAGGTGCTGGATCGCCCTGCTTCTTGGTCTCGACAACGACGACCCGCTGTTTCTCCAGATCAAGGAGGCGCCGCCGTCGGTATTGGCCGGTTATGCCACCAGTACGTTGCCCCATGAGCACCAGGGACAGCGGGTGGTGGCCGGTCAACGCCTCATACAGGGATCGCCCGACATCTTTCTGGGCTGGAGCGACGGGCCGAAGTCACATTTCTACGTAAGACAACTCGCCGACCTGAAAGGCAGTGTGAAATTCCAGGAAGGCAAACGCGAGTCCCTGTCGTCGCTGACGGAGTATTGGGCGCTGTGCGGATGGGCGCTGGCTCTCGCCCACGCGAAATCGGGAGATGCAGCGACGATCGCTGGCTATTGCGGAAAGAGCGAAGTACTCGACGACGCGATCGCAAAGTTCTCGCTGACCTATGCCAAACGAACCGACCGGGACTACGATCTCCTCGATGCAGCGCGCCGCACGGGACGTATCCGGGTGGCATCCGACGAGGTCGTCAATTAGAGTCGGCGTACCGGCGGGCGTTCAGAGCCGGGGCAGCGAGCCCGCAAGACTCGTCAGGTTCTGTGGCTTCACCCGGATGATGCCGTTACGTGGTGCGTCGATATCGGCGATCAGGCCGAAGGCCACTGAAATCAGCAACGGCAGGATGAACGGCAGGGTCGTTCCCGGCAGCGAACTCCGCGAGCCGTAATTGACCATGAAGTTGCAAGCCATGGCGATTGTCGTCATCAGGATCCACGCCGACACCGGAATTCGATTCCACCAGGCCGCCTGGGTATACCCCTGCGAGTTCAGCACGTCGTTCATTCCCGACACGACCAGAGAGGCCGGTACGGGCAGCGACGATCACAGCCAGGTTCTGCCGCTCGTCGGTGGTGAGGGCAGGGCCGGTACCAAGGCGTGTCAGCAGACGCGATGCCACGGCGCGGTCGCCGCTATAGTCGCGCGCGATTCCGGTGTTCGGCTGGTTGCCCTGGGCGTGGGAGACAGCGACGTAGTCGTAGGCGAAGAGCTGATCGGTGAAGCCTGCGGTGACGCCGTCTCGTGCGGCAACCATGCCCGCACCCGTGCTCGCGCCGTGGACCGCGGCTCCGGTCAGGCTGGTGGTCACGGTGCCGAGCAGGATCGCGCCGCCGACGGTCGCGGCTGCCCAGGTCACGAGACCGTGGGCGGTGTCGCGGAAGAAAGCTTCATGCGGATGTGTCCCGCGCCACAGGTGGCGCAGGCGCCCGGTCAGATAGCCGCCGACCGCCGAGGCCAGAACGGCAGTCACGGTGATGTAGATGCCCGCAACGGTCGCGGCCTTCGTGGTCGTCGCGGCGACGCCGTTCGACCAGGGATTCAGGACGCTGAAGCCGATGCCGCTGCCGATCGCCAGCAGGATCAAGGAAAGGCCGGCCGAGACCGCGGCACCGGCGAGGATGGCCGACCAGGATACGGCCGAACTCGGTGCCGGTTCGTTCTCAACGATGACGGTGTCGACCATGGGTCTGTCTCCTGTTGCCCAC
>CAIMEE010000208.1 GCA_903839865.1 Enhydrobacter aerosaccus
AGCCAATTCGATGGTCAAGGATGCCGCGACCGCGGTGGCCAACGTGCGCCGCATGGTCGACGAGCAGGCGATCTATTCGACGTCGGGCAAGCGCATTCCCTGCCAGGTCGATTCGATCTGCGTACACGGCGATGGCCCGACGGCGATCGAGGTCTCCTCGGCCGTCCGCAAGGGCCTCGAGGCCGCCGGCATCCGGATCGTGCCCCTCACGGAATTGCCGAGCCTGAAGCACTGAACACCGAGATGTGACCGGCGCATTCTGCCGGTTGTCGCATACTTCCTGCGGCCGTCGAACCGGGCGGTACACAGGGAGAAATAATCATGATTCGACTGATGACGGCCGCATCCATCGCGGCTCTTTGCGTTGCGCCTTTTACGGCGTCGGCTCAGACGCCGGCAGCCGGTCCGATGCCCTACGGTCCCTCGATCACGCTCGAGGCCGCCAAGAAGGCGATTGCCGGAGCGGAGGCCGAGGCGAAGAAGAACAACTGGTGGATGGCGATCGCCGTCGTCGACACGGCAGGCAAGCTCGTGGCCTTCGAGCGCATGGACAACACTCAGATCGCCAGCAACGAGATCGCGGTGGGCAAGGCGGTGAGTGCCAACAATCTCAAGCGCCCGACAAAGGTGCTGCAGGACGCGCTCGCGGCGGGCGGCGCCGGCGTACGCTTCCTCGCTCTTCCCGGCGCGCTGCCAATCGAGGGCGGCCTGCCGATCGTCGTCGACGGCAAGATCATCGGTGCGATCGGCGTCTCGGGTGCGGCGAGCAACGAGGATGCCCAGTGCGCCACGGCGGGAATCGCGGCGATGACGGCCAAGTAATCTGAACGTCCGAATGCGCGCGGTCGGTTCTCCGGGGGCCGGCCGCGAAGCAGCTAGCGCGCCGGCGGCGCTTCGGCGAGCGTCCTCGCGATCAGTTCGGCGAAGAGGCGGTTTCCCGCGCCGTTCATGTGATGCTCCAGGTAGAGGCTGACGGGTCCGCCTGGACCCTTGTATGCAGCGATGGCATCGAAACTGTCGAGCGCCCGTAGCCCGTGCTCGCGCGCGCAGGCGACGATCGGGCCCAGCGCCTGGCGGCGTTCGTCGGCTTCCTTCTGCGAATGCCAGGTCTCGGTATCGTATTGCGCGACGACCAGGACGCGCGCGCCCGTTGCGTCCTGCAAGGTGCGCAGCCGCTCCATCAGCAGGCAGGCGATCCTGTCGCCCTTACCGCGTGGGTTGGCGATGATGGTCTCGCCGTACCACGGCGCGCCGCGGTTCACGCGCCTGATCATGAAGTCGATGAAGTAGGAATAACCCAGGATGCGCTGCGGCCAGGGCATCGGCCGATCGGGAAGGGGAGGGGGCGGTACCGGCACGTTGCGCAGCACCGCCTTGCCGCCCTCGATGTCGAAGTAAGGCCGGTTGGCGCCCCACAGGCGCGAGGCCTCCATCCGGGGAAGGTCGTGGGCGATCAGCCCGACGACGATGTCGGCCGGACGCGTGGCCTTCGCCTCGATCTCCGCGCGCAGGACGCTCTGGTCGAACCCATAGGCGGAGACGCCGGCATTGAGCACCGGCCGGCCGGTCCGCGTCTGCAGGTACGCCGCCCAGGTTTCGTCGTCGCTGACCTCGTTGCCGAAGGTGTTCGAGTCGCCTGCCAGAAGGATGGGGCCGCCGCGTGGAGGAGACGGCAACGGACCCGCGAGCCGCAGGCCACGCTCGTCGATATGCTGCCCCGCTTCCGAAAAATCCGGCCGGTTGCGCCAGCCCAACTCGGGATCGTAGATGTGTTCCTGGGTTTTGGGGCGCGCCATCTCGACATAGGCATCGCGCACGAAATTGGTCCAGCGGGTGAGTTTGTGGTCGTAGAGCCGGGCCGCGAACTCAATGCCACAGAACGACAGGACGATGGAACAGGTGACGAGCGCCAGTTCGGTGCGCTTGAGGCGTGGCATCGGGATCGAG
>CAIMEE010000209.1 GCA_903839865.1 Enhydrobacter aerosaccus
GGCGATCCGGGCCTGAACGGTCCTGCGATCCATCACGCCGATATAGAAACCAGCCCCTGCACCGCTAACGCCGCGTTCTCACACAGCCTCGGTCATTAGCGGACATTGGTGCGCCTTTGGTCGATGTCCGCTCTGCCCTCGAAAGCGCGACGCGCGATAGCGTGAAGATACCTCACATCGCCGTCATGCCGCCGTCAACGAACAGCAGGGCGCCGGTGACGTAGGAGGCATCGTCGGAGGCCAGGAACAGGATCGCGGCGGCGACCTCGTCGGCCCTGCCCGGGCGCTTCAGCATGGTCCCTTTAGCGGCACTGGCGCTGTACTGCGCGACGGACTCACCCGCCGCTGCGATGCGGCGCTCATGGAAGGGCGTGAAGATCGGGCCGGGGCCCACTGCATTCACGCGAATACCCTCGGGCGAGTGGTCGGCGGCGAGCGCCCGCGTCAGGCCCGCGATCGCGGCCTTGGTGGTGTCGTACTGCAGGTTGCCGCCACCGGCGACGACGGAACGAACGGAGGCGACGTTGACGATGGCTCCACCCTTGGCGCGCCGCATCAGCGGAATCGCAGCCTTCGCACAGAAGGCGTAGCTCATCAGGTTGACGTTGAGGATCTCGTTCCAACTCTCAGCACTCGCCACGTCGATTGTCTCGTATTTGCGGATGCCGGCGTTGTTGACGAGGATGTCGAGGCGCCCGAAGTTGTCCGCGGCACCGTTCACGAACGCGAGGCAGGCGGCCTCGGTCCCGACATCCGCCTCAGTGAATGCGACCGTGGCGCCGGCAGCCGCGAGCTCGGCCGCCACACGCTGGCCGCGCTCGCCGTCGCGATCGCAGAAGGCCACCTTCGCACCCTCGGCGACGAAACGCCTTACCGTCGCTTCACCGATCCCGGACGCTCCGCCCGTCACCGCCGCGATCTTGCCCCCGAGCCTGCCATCGAGCCTTCCCATGGTCGTCCTCCTTCAGTCTTTCGCGTATTCCAGGCGGAAGCCGTCGCCGCAGCGGTTGATACGGCCGGCCGACGGCTCGCGGTCGGTGTCGACCCGCATGACCAGATCGGGATAGCGCGCCTGGATGGGCGAATGAATCAGGTCGCCCGTGAACATGGCGGCTCGTACGCATGGCTCGCGTCTCCTCACCCGTTGACTGGATCGTAGCCCAGCCCCAAGCCGATGGCTTCAAGTCTATCACTCACCGGAGCGCTCTACTCCAGTGGCGCGCTCCTATGAGCCTAGAGCTTCGTCACCCGCACGTGCAGCACGGCCGCCTGCCCGTCTCGCACGGCGGCGAGGCAGCGCGCGATGGCGGCCTCGAGCCGGTCGGGGTCGCTCACCAGTTCGCCGTGTGCGCCGGCGGCTTCGGCCACCTTGGAGAAATCCATGTCGGGCACGAGTGCCGCGCCGAAGTCGCCGCCCGCCCTGGCGTCGCCGTCGGGATAGACCTTCAGCGTCGCTTCCTTCACCGCCGACCAGCCGCCATTGTCGAGCACGACCGTCAGGACGCCGAGCCTGTATTGCCGCGCCACGGCCAAGGTGGATTGCGGATTGGCGAAGTAGAAACTGCCGTCGCCCACGATCTGCACGACCGTGCGGTCGGGCAGCGCGAGCTTCAAGCCGAGCGCCGTGCCGCCGGAGAAGCCCAGGCCGCCGCCGGAATAGCCGATCAACGTGCCGGGCAGCGTGCGCGGCATCTGCTGCAAGACGACGGGGCCGTTGCGGATCGCCTCGTTCAGCACGATCGCCGACGGCTCGAGCGCCTTCGCGAGCGCGGCGCAGACGAAGGCCGGAGTCACCTGGCCCGCAACGCCGCGATTGGCGGCAGCCTTCGCCGCCAGCGCGCGCCGCGCCGTGCCCTCTTCCGCCAGTGCTGCAACACGCGCCGCGGCGCGCGTCCTGAAGCCCGCGTCGGCGCGCGCCTTCAGCAGCGCCAGCAGATCCGACAGGATGCGGAAGCTGTCGCCGCCCAGACGCAGGTTTCCGGGGAAGCTCCACATCGGAAAATTGCGCTTCTCGGCATCGACATCGATATGCGCCCACCAGGTCGCGGGATTGTCCGGCGTGTCGCTCGGGATCCACGGCACGTCGACATCGACCAGCAGGCCGACATCGGTGTCGGCCAGCGCCTTGCCTGCCGCGAAGCCGCCATGACAGGGCGAGTCGTGCGGAAGACTGACGCACGACGGGCTGAACTCGATCACGCGGATGCCGGCGAAGCGCGCGAGCTCGTCGAGCACCGCCACCGTCTTGTGATTGCGTCCGGCGTACGCGGTGATCAGCAGCGGCCGCTCGGCTTCGAGCAGCTTCGCCACGATCGGCTCGAGCGCAGCCGTATCGACACCGCGGGCCGTAACGGCGCCGAAGCGCTCGGCGGGATAGGAATGGATCGCGCCCTCGTCCCAATCCTCGGTCAGGATCTCGCGCCGGAAGGTCATGTAGACCGGCCCCTTGGGATCGCTCTCCATCGCCGTGTGGGCGCGACGCAACGCTTCCTTGGCGATCACACCGCACGGCAGGTCGTACTCCCACTTGGCATACGGCCGCACGATGCCCGCCTGGTCGAACGGCTCCTGCACGAAGTGCACATAGTTGTCGCGTGTGCCCAGAAGCTCGCCGCGCGTCGTGTACGGCGCCTTGCCTGCCATCAGCATCACCGGGATCCGGGCGCGGCAGAGATTGTGCATCGCCATCGCGGAGTTCGCGGTGCCGGCGTCGACATGCACCATCACGCCCTGCCCGCGGCCGGTGGCGAGATAGTATCCCGCGGCCATGTGCATGGCCGTGTTCTCGTGCGGGCAGAGCAGGACCTGCGGCAGCTTGCGGCCGAGCTTGCGGAAGTTGGCCATCGCCTCGATCAGCGGCGCATGGTCGGTGCCGAAGTTGCAGAACAGATAGTCGAAGCCGACCTCGTTCAGCCCTTCGAGGAAATAGTGTGCCGCCGAATGGCGCGCCTCGTTGCTGTCCATGACAGGCTCACTCGATCTTGATGTTGGCCGACTGGGCGACCTGCTTCCAGCGCGCCGCGTCGCGGACGATCACGTCGGCGAAATCCCGCGACGACATGGCGCGCGCATCGACCGAGATGGCGTCGAACGCGTTGCGAATCGCGGGCTCCTCGAGGATGTCGGCGATGACGTCCTGCAGCAGCATCACGATCTCCGGCGACGTCCCCTTCGGCGCCACGAGGCCCGTCCACAGCGCGATGTCCATGTCGGGAACGCCGGCCTCGGCCATCGTCGGCACGTCGGGAAAGTCCGGCGGGCGGCGCGCCGTCGTGATGGCGAGCGCACGCAGCTTGCCGGCCTTGAGCGGCGCCGCGATCGGGCCCGAATCCGCGAGCGCCATCAGCACCTGCCCCGCCATGACGGCCTGCACGGCATCGCCGCTGCCCTTGTAGGGGATGTGCTGGAATTTCGACTGGGTGCGCACGTTGAACAGCTCCGATGCGAGCTGGAACGGCGTGGCGCTCGACGCATAGTTGGCGAGCGCGGGATTGGCGCGGGCGTAGTCGACAAGCTCCTTCACCGACTTCACCGGCTGCTCGGCGCCCACCACCAGCAGCAGCGGGAATTCCGCCAGCATGGTCACCGGCACGAAATCCCTCACCGGATCATAGGGCAACTTCGCAAAGACGGCGGGGTTGATGGTCATCGGCCCGCTCGGCGCGACCAGCAGCGTGTAGCCGTCGGGGGCGGCCTTGGCCACGAGCTCCGCGGCCACGATCGACTGCGCGCCCGGCTTGTTCTCGACGATGACGGGCTGGTTGAGCTTGGTCTGCAGCCGTGCCGCCACGATGCGGGCAATCAGGTCGTTGCCGCCGCCCGGGGAGTAGCCAACGATCAGCCGGATCGGCTTGCTGGGATATTGCTGGGCAACCGCGGGGCCGCAGATGACCAGAACGGCGGAGAAGGCGAGGAGCAGGCGTTTCAGCATGGCCCGAGCCTATCATGTATAAGCAGCCGCGATGGACTCCCTTCCTGTCGACGAAGCCCTGCCGCGCCTGAAGGCGGCGCTGCTGCAGCGCAACGCGGCCGTCCTGGTGGCGCCGCCCGGCGCCGGCAAGACCACGCGCGTGCCGCTGGCCCTGCTCGACGCGCCGTGGCTCGGCGGTCGCAAAATCGTGATGCAGGAGCCGCGGCGCTTGGCCGCCCGCGCCGCCGCGCGGCGCATGGCGGGGACACTCGGCGAGCCGGTCGGCGAGACGGTGGGCTATCGCGTGCGCCTCGATACCAAGGTCGGCCCGCGCACCCGCATCGAGGTCGTGACCGACGGCCTGTTCCTGCGCATGCTGCAGGACGATCCGTCGCTCGACGGCATCGGCTGCGTGATCTTCGACGAACTGCACGAGCGCGGGCTGGAGACCGACCTCTCCTTCGCGCTGGTCCGCGAAGCGCAGACCGCGCTGCGCGAGGACCTGCGCGTGATCGCCATGTCGGCGACGCTCGATCCCGGCCCCGTGTCGGATCGCCTGGGCGGCGCGCCCCTCATCGAATCGGCCGGCCGCATGTTCCCCGTGGCAACGCGCTATCTCGATCGCGAAGCCGCCGGCCGGCTCGAGGACGCGACGGCCGCCGCGATCCGAAGTGCACTCAACGAAGAAAGCGGCAGCGCGCTGGTGTTCCTGCCGGGCGTCGGCGAGATCCGCCGCGTGCAGGAACGGCTGCAGGGCCTCGACGCCACCATCGACGTGGCGCCACTTTATGGCGACCTCTCGCCCGCCGAGCAGGACCGCGCCATCAGCCCCTCGCCGCCCGGCCGGCGCAAGGTCGTGCTCTCGACGTCGATCGCGGAGACCAGCCTCACCATCGAGGGCGTGCGCATCGTGATCGACAGCGGCCAGATGCGCCTGCCGCGCTTCTCGCCGCGCTCCGGCATGACGCGGCTCGAGACCGTGAAGGTGAGCCAGGCCTCGGCCGACCAGCGGCGCGGCCGCGCCGGCCGCCTCGAGCCGGGCGTCTGCTATCGTTTGTGGACGGAAGAGGCGCAGCGCGGACTCGTGCCCTTCACCGCACCCGAAATCCTCGACGCCGATCTCGCCCCGCTCGCGCTCGAACTCGCGGCCTGGGGCGTGGCCGATGCCGCGTTGCTCCCCTGGCTGACGCCGCCGCCCGCCGCGGCGCTCGCCACGGCGCGCGCCCTGCTGCTCGATCTCGGCGCGGTCGACGCCACGAGAGCGATCACACCGCACGGCCGCGCCATGTCGCGGATCGGCCAGCATCCGCGCATCGCGCATCTCGTGCTCGAGGGCCGCGAGAGGGGCCATGGCAAGGTCGCGGCACTGCTGGCGGCGATCCTGGGCGAGCGCGACTTCCTGCGCCTGCCGCCCGGCCAGCGCGATGTCGACCTGCGCCACCGCGTCGACATCGCCCTCTCCGGCAAGGCGCCGCGCGTGATCATGGAAATGGCGCGCCGGCTCACCAAGGGCAACGACAACGACTCGTCGGTGACCGGTGCTCTCCTGGCGCTCGCCTATCCCGACCGCATCGGCCGCCGCCGCGCCGGCACCGCCGGCCGCTATCTCCTGTCGGGCGGACAGGGAGCGGCGATGCCCGAAGGCGATCCGATGGGCAACGAGGAGTTCGTCGTCGTGGCCGACCTCGACGGCTCGATGCAGAACGCCCGCATCTTCCTCGCCGCGCCCATTACCGCGAACGAGATCGAGGAACTCTACGCCGAGCGCATCGTCGGCGAGGAAGTGCTGAACTGGAGTGCGCGCGAAGGCGTCGTCCAGGCGCGGAGGGTACGCCGCCTCGGCGCCCTGCTGCTCGAGGACAAGCCGCTCACGACGCCCGATCCGGAGAAGCTCAAGGCCGCGATGCTGGACGGTGTGCGGCAGATGGGACTTACGGCATTGCCGTGGAGCGACGAGATGAAGAGCTGGCGCGAGCGCATCGCCTTCCTGCGCGCCGCCGACGAGAGCTGGCCCGATCTCTCGGACCAAGCCCTGCTGGCAAACCTGTCCGACTGGCTCGGCCCGTTTCTCGACGGCGTGCGCCGGCGCGAGCACCTGCAGCGGGTCGATCTCAGTGCGGCGTTGCGCACACTCGTGCCGTGGGAACAGGCGCGCCGGCTCGACAGCGCCGCGCCCACGCACATCGAGGTCCCGAGCGGCAGCCGCGTCGCCATCGACTATGCTAATCCGGCAGAGCCCACGCTCTCCGTTCGCCTGCAGGAGATGTTCGGCCTCACCGAAACCCCGCGCCTCGCCGGCGGCAGGGTGCCGGTGACGATCCACCTGCTCTCGCCCGCGCGCCGCCCGGTGCAGGTGACGCGCGACCTCGCCAGCTTCTGGAAGACCGGCTACCGCGACGTGAAGTCCGAACTGAAGGGGCGTTACCCAAGGCACTACTGGCCCGACGATCCGCTGGTCGCCGAACCGACCGCCCGCGTGAAGCGCCGGCCACGCTAGGGCATAGCCTTATTGGCAGACGCTTGGACGGCCCCGAGCCTGGCGACTCCTGGGTCTAAAGCTGACTTCGGTTGCGACGCTTGCCATGTCTGCTTAGGGCCGATTTTGTTGCAGAAGTCGGCGATATGAATGTCGAGGCGGCTTCCTCGATTCGCTGAAGCGGTAATTTATCGGCCGCCCTTCATAGGGCGGTGTGGCATTGCCTGGTGGATGGTGACCTCGGCATTGCCTAGGCAAGACAGAGAACGACTGAGGGCGGTGGCCTGGCGATCAGCCTGGCAAGCCGGCGCAGGTTCTGTGCAATGGCGGCCAACGTGAACTCGTCCTGCGCGCCGCGCGGGCCACGTAGCCGAAGGCGACCCAGCTTGAGAATGCGTTTGAGATGGGCGAACAGCATCTCGACCCGTTTGCGATCGCAGCGCGATCGCTCGAACGCTTCGGTGCCGGCCAGTGCGCGGGCAACATCGCGAGCGGCCTCGTGGGTGCTGCGCGGGATTTTGCGCTCGGGTGTCTTCGGGCAGCAGCTTTCCTTGAGCGGGCAAGGGCCACAATCGGAAGTCCTGGCACGATACAGAAGCGTCTCGCCATCATGGACCCGGCCTGTCGTATGCAGCAGCTTGCCTTGCGGGCAGACATAGACATCGCGACCGGCGTCGAAGGTGAAGTCCTGTCGGCTCAATGTGCCGTCGTCGCGTCTGGACTTGTCGATGACGGGAATGTGCGGAGCAATCTTCTTGTCGTTGACGATCCAGTCGAGGTTGGCAGCCGATCCATAGGCAGTATCGGCGGCAAGCCTGGCAGGCTTCAGGCCGAAGCGCTCCTCCGTCCGTTCGATCATGGTCCTGGCCGCACCGACCTCGGCCTGGCGAATCGCCCGAGAGGCCTCGACATCGACGATCACGCCGAACTTCACATCGATGAGATAGTTGTCGGCGTAGGCAAAGAACGCCGGGCCCTTGTGAGCCCCGGTCCACTGGGCTGCGGGATCGGATGGCGAGATGAACTTCGGGGTCACGTCGCTGGCCGCTCCCCATGCCGCATCGTCGAGGGTCGCGAGATACTCCTTCACCGCGCGGCTGGACCTCGCCGGATCGCGATCCTTGTGCCAGTCCGGGCCGGCAATCGAACGCTGCTTGTTGGCATCTGCCGCGATCAGGCTGGCATCGACGGCAAAGCCTTCGCCACCGACCAGACCCGCCGCCATGCAGTCTTCGACCACCCGCTCGAAGACACGACGGAACAGGTCGCTGTCGCGGAACCGTTCATTGCGCGCACGGCAGAACGCCGAATGATCCGGGACCCTGTCCTCGATGCTCAGGCCGCAGAACCAGCGATAGGCCAGGTTGACCTTGACCTCCCGGCACAGCGCGCGCTCCGAGCGGATCGCAAACAGGTAGCCGATGAGCAGCATCCGCAACATCAGCACAGGATCGACCGAGGGACGGCCCA
>CAIMEE010000210.1 GCA_903839865.1 Enhydrobacter aerosaccus
CAGTGAGGGATTTTGTCTCCGGCGCTTACACCTCGACCTGGTCGAGAACCGCTTCGTCGGCATGAAGAGCCGCGGCATCTACGAGACGCCGGGCGGCACGATCCTCTACGTGGCCCATCGCGGCATCGAGTCGATCACGCTCGATCGCGGCGCGGGTCATCTCAAGGACGAGCTGATGCCGAAGTACGCCGAGATGATCTACAACGGCTTCTGGTTCTCACCCGAGCGCGAGATGCTCCAGGCGCTGATCGACAAGAGCCAGGAGAACGTCACGGGCACGGTGCGGCTGAAGCTATACAAGGGCAACACCACGGTGGTCGGCCGCAAGTCACCCAAGTCGCTCTATTCGATGCAGCACGTCACCTTCGAAGACGATGCCGGTGCCTACAACCAGCGTGACGCCGAAGGCTTCATCAAGCTGAACGCGCTGCGCCTGCGTCTGCGGGCCATCGGACAGGGCAACAAGCCCAAGCGTTAGCCCAAGCGCATTAGCCAAAGGGAGCGTCGATGCCCTTCGATCAGGAACAGCGGCCGGGACCGGAACGCGGGATCCCGGGACGTGGGACCTACGAGCGGGCCATCAACCTGCCGCCGGCGATCCTGTGGCTGATCGTGATCAACGTTGCGGTCCAGGGCTTGCGGCAACTCCTGAGCGACGGCGTCGACGACAAGCTCATCCTGCAGCTGGGCCTGATCCCGGCGCGCTACACCACCGGCGCCACCGATGACTGGCTATCGCTGATCGCGGCTCCGATCGCCTATCAATTCCTGCACGGCGGCTGGGTCCATCTCGGCGTCAACATGCTGAGCCTGGCGGCGTTCGGCGCGCCGGTTGAACGCACGCTGGGACCGCGCCGCTTCGTGCTCTTCTATCTCGCAGCCGGCATCGCCGCCGCCGCCGTGCATGTGCTGATCTATTCGGACTCTATCGATCCGGTGGTGGGTGCCTCGGGTGCGATCAGCGGCATCTTCGGCGGCGTGCTGATTCTTCTGCGCAATGGCGGTGGTATCACCTCGCTGCTGCCGGTCGCGGGCGTCTGGATCGCGATGAACGTCTTCTTCGGCGTGGTCGGCGGCACGCCCGGCGCGGGTGACCAGCCGGTCGCCTGGGCCGCGCATATCGCGGGCTTTCTTTTCGGTCTCGCAGCTATCCGCCTGTTCGTGCCGCGCCCTCCGGCGTGAATTGATGCGGTCTGGGTAGCGTTCCGCCGTTGGATGGGCTATCGCTCAAGCAGTATTCCGGGGGAGCTTGATCGCATGTCCGCGCGCGTCGGGGCCGGCCTTTTGGCGGTGTTTCTGCTGGCATCGCTGGCCGGCTGCAAACCTGAGAACAAATTCATTGCGCCGCCGCCGCCGGACATTTCCGTCGCGGTGCCCCTCAAGCAGTCGCTCGTTCCGTTTACCCAGCAGACCGGCAATACGCAGGCCTTCAACTCCGTCGACCTCGTTGCCCGCGTCGAGGGATTTCTCATCAAGATCGGCTACCAGGACGGCGCCTTCGTAAAGAAGGGCGATCTGCTGTTCCAGATCGATCCGACCACCTACATCGCCCAGGTCAAGCAGGCCGAGGCTCAACTCGCGGCCACCCAGGCGCAGATCGTCCAGGCCCAGGCGGAATTCACGCGGCAGGAAACCCTGTTGCTCAAGGCGGTCACCGCCCAGAATACTTTTGATTCCGCCAAGGCAAAGCGCGACGCGCTGCTGGCCGATGCCGAGAACAACAAGGGGTCGCTTGCCGTCGCACAGGCCAATCTTGGTTATACCAATGTGGTGGCACCCTATGACGGCATCGTCACGCGCCACCTGATCTCGGTCGGCGAGTTGGTCGGCGCCGCGGGTGCCACCAAACTCGCGACGATCGTCCAGCTCGACCCGATCTATGCTTATTTCAGTTTGAGCGAACAGGAAGTGCTCAAGATCCGCTCCAATTTCAAGGAGCAGCTCACCCTTGAAATGCTGTCGAAGGTGCCGCTCGATATCGGGCTGATGAACGAGGAGGGCTTCCCGCACAAGGGCCACCTCAATTACGTTTCACCCGGCGTCGATCCGGCAACCGGCACGATCCAGGTCCGCGGTCTGTTCGAGAACCCGAAACGCGATTTGCTCCCCGGCCTCTTCATTCGGGTGCGTGTGCCGGTGTCAGCCGGCGCCGAGAACATCCTGATGGTGCCCAATCGTGCCATCTCCGACGACCAGGCCGGCAAGTACGTTCTCGTCGTCAACAAGGACGACGTGGTCGAGCAGAAACGGGTCAAGACCGGCCAGCTGCTGGCCGGCGACTTGCGCGTGATCGAAAGCGGCCTCGACGCCGCCGACCGGGTCGTGCTCACGACCAGTGGCCGTGCCGTGCCGGGCAACAAGGTCACGCCAAAGCCGACGACCCTCCAGGCGCCGCCGAACCAATAGCGGGCGGGACCGCATCATGATCTCCAAATTCTTCATCGAGCGTCCCGTGCTGGCCAACGTGCTGGCGATCGTGATCGTGTTGATCGGCGGTGTCGCGCTGGCGACCCTGCCGGTGTCGCAGTACCCCAACATCGTGCCGCCGACGGTCCAGGTCACCGCGAACTATCCCGGCGCTTCGGCCGATACGCTGGTCAACAACGTGGCGTTGCCGATCGAGCTGCAGGTCAACGGCGTCGAGAACATGATCTACATGAGCTCGACCAGCACCGATCAGGGCACCTATTCGCTCACGGTTACCTTCGCGATCGGCACCGATCTGGATTTCGCCCAGGTGCTGGTACAGAACAAGGTCAGTGCCGCAATGGCGGCATTGCCCCCGTCGGTGCAGGCGCAGGGCGTCGTGGTCCAGAAGAAGTCGACCTCGATCCTGGAGATCGTGGCGCTGACCTCGCCGGACGGGCGCTACGACAGCCTCTACATGAGCAACTACGCCACCATCAACCTGGTGAACGAGTTGGCGCGTGTGCCGGGCGTCGGCAACGTGAACGTGCTCGGCGTCGGCCAGTATTCGATGCGCGTCTGGATGGATCCGCAGAAGCTCTACACCTATCAGCTGACGCCCAAGGACGTGATCGGCGTCATCCAGAGCCAGAACCAATCGGTCACCGCGGGCCAAGTCGGCACTCCGCCCGCCGCCAAGGGGCAGGACTTCCAGTACACGCTGAACATCCAGGGCCAGCTCACCGATCCGGCACAGTTCGAGAATATCGTCGTCAAGGCGCAGAGTGCCGACGGCGGACGCATCCTGCGCGTGAAGGACGTCGCCCGAGTGGAGCTTGGGGCGCAGACCTATGCCCAGGACTTCCGCATCGACAACAAGCCGGCTGCGGGAATGGCGATCTATCAGTTGCCCGGCGCCAACGCGCTCGCCGTGGCGGGCGCCGTGCAGGTCAAGCTGGAGGAGCTGAAGAAGGCCTTCCCGCCGGGCCTGGCCTATAGCGTGCCGTTCGACACCACGGCCTTCGTCACGACGTCGATCCACGAAGTGTTCATGACACTGATCGAGGCCGGCGTCCTCGTGCTGATCGTGATCGTAATCTTCCTGCAGGACTGGCGCGCCATGCTGGTGCCGGCCACGACCATCCCGGTGACGATCATCGGCGCCTTCGCCGCGATGGCGGCATTGGGCTTCACCATCAATCTGTCAACCTTGTTCGGCATCGTGCTGGCAATCGGCATCGTGGTCGACGACGCGATCGTGATCGTCGAGGGCGTGGCGCGGCACATCGAAGAAGGCATGTCCGGCCACGACGCGGCCATCAAGGCGATGAATGAACTGATGGGTCCTGTGATCGGCATCACCCTGGTGCTGATGTCGGTGTTCATCCCGGCGGCGTTCGTGCCCGGCCTGACCGGCCGCATGTTCGCCCAGTTCGCGTTGGTCATCGCCGCCACCGCATTCATCAGCGCGATCAATGCCGCGACCCTGAAGCCCACGCAGTGCGCGATGTGGCTCCGCCCCTCGGTGCCGCCGGAAAAGCGCAACTTCTTCTTTCGCGGGTTCAACGCAGGCTATGCCCGCTTTGAGCGCAGCTACACGGCACTGGTCGGCTTCATGGTCCAGCGCAGCTGGCTGATGGTCGCGCTGGCATTGGCCCTCGCCGGCCTCGGCGGCTGGGGTGTCGCGCGTCTTCCCAGCGCCTTCATTCCCAACGAGGACCAGGGCTACCTGATGGTGGGCGTGCAGATGCCCGATGGCGCCTCGCTGGAGCGCACCGTCGCGGCCATCAACGAGGTCACGAAGGTCGCGCTGGCGACGCCGGGCGTGAAGACGGCGGTCGGCATCTCCGGCATGTCGATCCTCGACGGCAGTGCACCGTTGGCGAATGCCGGGGTTGCCTACGTCGTCCTCAAGGATTGGGGGATTCGCGACAAGGAGAAGGGCCAGGACCTGCGCTCAATCGTCGTTCACATCGCAGGCGCTCTCTCCAACATGCAGGATGGCCGGGCCTTCCCGCTGGTCCCGCCGCCCATCCAGGGCATCGGCAATGCCGGCGGCTTCCAGATGCAGATCGAGCAGCGCGACGGCAGCTTCGACCTGGCCAAGCTGCAGGCGACCACTCGCGCGATGCTGGAGCAGGCCGCGACCCAGAGCTCGATTACCAACCCGATCAGTTCGTTCCGTGCTGGGGCGCCCAATATCCGGCTCGAGGTCGACCGGTCCAAGGCCGAGACGCTGAAGGTCAATGTGGGCGACGTATTCCAGACGCTGTCCGCCTATCTGGGCTCGACCTACGTCAACCGGTTCAACAAGTTCGGGCTGAGCCTGCAGGTCTACGTGCAGTCCGACTCGCAGTATCGCACCCATCCCGAGGACGTGCTCAAGCTCTACGTGCGGAGCACGGACGGCAATATGGTGCCGCTGGGCGCGCTCGCCACACTCCAGCCGGCGGTCGGAGCACCGATCATCAGCCTCTACAATCTCTACCCGTCCGCGGCGATCGTCGGCTCCCCGTCGCCTGGCTTCTCGTCGGGAGAAGCGATGGATCTGATGAAGGACATGGCCGAACGCACCCTGCCTCCGGGCACGAGCCACGAATGGACCGCGATGTCCTACCAGGAGGCCGTCGTCGGCAATCAGCTGATGTTCGTGTTCGCGCTGGCGATCCTGCTGGTCTATCTCTGCCTCGCCGGACAGTACGAGAGCTGGATCGCGCCGATCAGCGTCATCCTGGCCGTGCCGCTGTCGTTGCTCGGTCCGGCGATTGCGCTGGGCAGCCTCGGTGCAGCCAACAACATGTACACCCAGATCGGGCTGATGCTTCTAATCGCGCTCAGCGCCAAGAACGCCATCCTGATCGTCGAAGTGGCGCGCGAGATGCGGCTGGTTCACGGCAAGCCGATCATCGAGGCTGCCCTGGAGGCGGCCAGGACGCGTCTGCGGCCGATCCTGATGACGTCTTTTGCATTCATCCTGGGTGTGGTGCCGCTGGTTACCGCGACCGGCGCCGGCGCCAATGCGCGTATCTCCCTCGGTCTGTGCGTGTTCAGCGGCATGATCGCCTCGACCTGTCTGGCCGTGTTGTTCGTGCCGTCGTTCTTCGCGGTTCTGCAACGCATCGAAGAGCGTCGTAAGCCGATCCAGCTCGCGCCGGCCGCGCATCCCTCGTGACGCCTTGACCAATATGGTCTAGTCCGCAGGCATGGCCGACCGGGCGCTTCCTTTTCGACGTTATCTATCCGCCAACCTGGCGGCGCTGTTGCCGTCGGCAGTCGCCCTGGGCGCGCTCTACTGGTTGGGCCATCTCGCTGGTCGCCCGGCGCTCGCTGCCTTCGCCGGCATTGCCGTCGTCACGGCGATCCTCGTGCAGCGCTATCTCGCCACGCTGGCCCGCTTCGCGCGTTTCGTGAGCGAGCTGTCGGACGTGGAGGAGCCGGTCATGCCGCGTCTGTCCTTCGCGCCTGCCACCGAGGAACTGGCGGCGGCGGCGGCGACCCTCATCACCAGCCAGATCCCGGTCGATCGGTGGCACGACATCATCGGCGAGCCGACCATCGCCGACGCCATCCTCGATCGCATTGTCCACAACGCCCATCGTCTCAAACTCAAAGGCGATTCGCTGCGCCGGAAGATC
>CAIMEE010000211.1 GCA_903839865.1 Enhydrobacter aerosaccus
TGCATACCTTACCGTTCAGCCGGAGGCCAGTCTCAGCTCGGGCCGTGTCCGGTAGAACTTCTGCACGGTCAGTGGGTTGAGTCGAGCTCTGTTCCTTCCAGCTGCGCGTCGCCGCGAACGTGACAGCGGCGAAGACCGCAAGGATGAATGCGATGAAAAGGACCCGTCGTCCGCTATTGTCGACGGACAGCACGGGCTCGATCGCGTCGTCGTACGTGGCGCGGGTGCACCGGGGGCACGCAGTCGCATCGCGATGGATGAGCTCGCGACAGTGCGGGCACGGGGTACGGTTGCCCTTCATCGCGAGCACGACGGCGATGCCGATCGGCCCGAAGCACAGTCCAAGGAAGAATCCGGGCACCGACCGGCCCTTCCGGTCGCCAATCATGGCTGCGATGAACGCAGAGATCACCGCGAAAACCGGGAACAGCAGGACGGTAAAGATTGAATCCACCCTCGCCCTCCACGTGCACGACCGTTCAGTAGACTGAACAGTAAGCTACTCCCGGTGGCGTAAGTTGTCCACATGGACGCGCACGACCAGCTTGTCGAACACCTGAAACGCCTCGCGCGACGCCGATTGTGGAGCATGAACCGGCTGGCGGACGCGGCGGGGATCGCACATGGCACGATGTCCAACATCCTCAACAAGAAGCAGAGCCCGACGTTGAACACCCTGGAGAAGTTGGCGGCGGCGTTGGAGATTCCGCTGATCGACCTCTTTCAGGCGGCGACTAAGCGAACGACACCGAGTCGGGAGACCGTCACCGAGCGGCCGTGACGGCGGCGTGGCACCCGAAATCGTGCTCGCCACGCGTCGCGGCTACTTGGGCCACTCTTCGCAATCCGCAAACGCGCCGTCGTCGGAGTCGCCGTCCTCATCCGCATCCGCGTCCGCCGTTCGGTCGACCGCACGTCGCGCCAAGAACCGTCTGAAGTCCACATCATCTTTCGGCGACAGTCCGAGGCCGGCGCAGAGCTGGTCCGCGGCGACTGGCGCTTCGGCCTGCGGCGGCCTCATCGCGCCGGTTACGAGGAGCAAGCGCCCCAACTCGGTCTGGGCTCGCAGCGCAATAGCCAAGCGCTGCGCTCGCGTCTCCCAGTCCGGCGTCGCCAACGAGATCCGAAACACGGACGACGCGAGTTCATCCAGAGCCGCGGCATGACGCGGGTAGCGCGCTTCGACCGCTGCGAGGCTGTCAGGCCCGGCGAAGCGCTTGCGTTCGCGGTCGAGCAGGCGGTCGGCGATGGCTTCGGTCGTCTCGAAAATCAGCGCCAACTGCTCGCCGGACGCCAGACCGCGCTTGACCAACTCGTGCGTCAGCTCAACCCAAGCGAGTGTCACGGCTGGCTTACCGCGCGGCACTCGCAGGCCGTCCAAGATCGCTCCACACGGACCCGCGCCGCGTCGCCGTCGTCGCTTCTCGCGGCTTGGCGCGGCACGCCACTCTCTCAGCCGGGCGATGTGCGCCTCGAACCATCTCTCGGCCACCGCACGGGCCTCATCGACGGTTGGTGGTTCCGTCGGACCTGCTCGGCGACGCCGCGGCCGCGTGTCGACGCTCATCGCTGCTCCCGCGCGTCTCGTCGCGCCGCGGTACGACGCGCGTTGGCCCGCGTTCGACCGGCCGGAAAGAACCGGCCTTGCATCCACGTCACCCAACGCTCGCTGGCTTCGAGCGCCGCGAGGTCAAGGCGCCAGACCTCGTCTGCCAGGCGCGCATACGTATCGAAGCGCATCCGTGGCGGCTGGGTAGGGAAGCCGAACGGCGGAAGCCGCGAGGTCCCGTCGAGGCCAAGCTGGCGCGCCACCTTGTCGCGGGCGATCCGGATGCGGTCGAGGCGGTTGGCGGTGAGCGTGGCGTAGGGGATGCCGGCGCAGGTCCGGCAGAGAAGCGCTGGCCCTTCGAATCGGGCGTAGATGTGCATTGTCCGACGCTCGCAGCCGTGGCAGAGCAGCCACCAGCGCTCGCCGCCCAACTGGCATGGCGTCGACTCCAGAACGATTCGTGCGTGCCGGCTCTCGGTCGCGGAACTGAGCGTGACGACA
>CAIMEE010000212.1 GCA_903839865.1 Enhydrobacter aerosaccus
CTGGCCCATCAGGCCAGGCACGCCATCAGCCCAAACCTTGAACTGCACGCCAAGGCCGCATAGGCTCAGAAACTGAGCACGCCTGCTGAGCGAATTTCAACACAGCCCGGGACATTGCCACGGAAACCGCTCTAGTGGATGGCGTCTGACATTTGAATCCGAGAGGGGATTCCCAACTCACTGGATGCATGCGAGTCTGGGGCATGCGAACAGGAATTTCCATCACCCTCAAGCCTGCGGATCGCCGCCGCCTGAAGGCGCTCGCGCGGGATCGAAACACCCCTCACAAGCATGTCTGGCGGGCTGAGATCGTGCTGTTGAGCGCGGGCGGTATTGGCACCAATGCCATCATGCGCCGGACTGGCAAGTCGAAGACATGTGTGTGGCGCTGGCAGGAACGCTTCATGGAGGCGGGTTACGACGGCCTCCTGCACGATAAGACACGCCCCTCGCGCATCCCGCCGCTGGGATCGAACGTCACCGAACGCGTCGTGGCGCTCACCCAGACCGACCCGCCTGCCGAGGCAACCCACTGGACCTCCGCCATGATGGCGAAGGTCGTCGGCATCAGCGCGAGTTCCGTCCAACGCATCTGGCGCGCGCACGGCCTGCAGCCCCATCGGGTGAAGCAGTTCAAGCTCTCCACTGACCCGCGCTTCGTCGACAAGCTGCGCGACGTTGTCGGTCTCTATGTCGATCCGCCCGCCCATGCCGTCGTCCTCTCGGTCGATGAAAAAAGCCAGATCCAGGCGCTCGACCGCACCCAGCCCGGTCTGCCGATGAAGAAGGGCCGCGCCGGGACGATGACCCACGACTACAAGCGTCATGGCACGACGACGCTGTTCGCGGCCCTCAACGTCCTCGACGGCACCGTCATCGGCCGCAATATGCAGCGCCACCGGCACCAGGAGTTCATCCGCTTCCTCAACACCGTCGAGGCGCAGGTGCCGGCGCGAAAGGAAATCCACGCCATCGTCGACAACTACGCAACCCACAAGCATACGAAGGTGCGCCAATGGCTGGCACGGCATCCCCGCTGGACCTTCCACTTCACGCCCACATCGGCATCCTGGCTCAACGCCGTCGAAGGCTTCTTCGCCAAGCTCACAAGACGAAGATTGAAGCGCGGCGTCTTCCTATCGGTCGTCGATTTGCAAGCCGCCATCAATCGCTTCGTCGTTGAACACAACGCCGAACCAAAACCCTTCACGTGGACCGCTGATCCCGACAAAATTATCCAAGCCGTCAGACGCGGGCACCAAGTGTTAGATTCCATCCACTAGTTACGATGTTTGCCTCGCTCGACTTGCAGCAGTTGAATTGTAATAGTACTGTTCATAGTACTGTTCAAATATAAGAATCTCAGGCGGCATTCATTGCGACTCCGGTCTACGGCCCGCAAACTCGTTTTTCGAGGGTATGCGCCGGGTTGCTAGGGCCGACGACCAAAATAGGGCGGGGCAGCTTCGATGAGCGAAAACGCGATAAGTGCAAACTTTATCGAACTGACCGCCGAAATCGTTTCGGCCTATGTGAGCAATAACACCGTCGCAGCGGCCGATATCCCCGCACTCATCAACCAGGTGTATGGAGCGCTCAGCCGCGTTTCCGGCGGTCCTGGCGATGCCC
>CAIMEE010000213.1 GCA_903839865.1 Enhydrobacter aerosaccus
GTGTGCTGCGTGTGCTTTTGGTGGCTTTGTTCGTCGTACATCTGCTCTGCATTGCCGTGGTCGGCCGTGACCAGCATGACCCCGCCCGCCTTTCCGACCGCTTCCATGAGCCGGCCGAGCGCCTTGTCCACCGCCTCGATCGCCTTCACGGCGGCTGCCAGGATACCGGTGTGGCCGACCATGTCGGAGTTGGCATAGTTCACGACGATCAGATCGTACTTTCCCGAGCCGATTGCCTCGACGAGCTTGTCGGTCACTTCGGGCGCGCTCATCTCGGGTTTCAGGTCGTAGGTCTGGACCTTGGGCGAGGGCACCAGGATGCGGTCCTCGCCCTCGAACACTTTCTCTTCGCCGCCGTTGAAGAAGAATGTGACGTGGGCGTATTTCTCCGTCTCGGCGATGCGGAGCTGCTTCAGCCCCGCCTTCGAGATGGTCTCGCCCAGACCCATCCTGATCACCTCGGGCGGGAACAGTGCCTTCAGGAACGGATTGAGCGCCGCCGAGTACTCGACCATGCCCACCGCATCGGCAAACTTCACGAGGCGGGGGCGATGAAAGCCATCGAACATCGGATCGAGCAACGCCGTCAGGATTTCGCGCGCACGGTCGGAGCGGTAATTGAACATCAGCAGGCCGTCGCCGTCCTGCATGCCCTTGAAGCCCTCGATCACGGTGGGCAGAACGAACTCGTCGTCGAGGCCGGCGGCATAGCCTTTGTCGACGGCTTCCTTCGGCGTCTGCGCACTCTCGCCGCTGGCGTCGACGATCGCCGCGTAGGCCTTGGCGACGCGCTCCCAGCGCTTGTCCCGGTCCATCGCATAGAAGCGGCCGGTGATCGTCGCGAACGAGATCGGCAGGCCCTTCTCGAGACCGACCACGACCTTCGCCAGGCATTCGTATGCACTGCGCGGCGGCATGTCCCGGCCGTCGAGGAAGGCATGGATCCAGACCTTGATACCGGAGGCCGCGATCAGGTTGGCGAGCGCGATCAGGTGGTCTTCGTGCGCATGCACGCCGCCCGGCGAGGCGAGCCCCATCAGGTGGCAGGCGCCGCCATTCTTCTTGAGGGTCGCGATCAGGTCCTTGAGCTGCGGGATTCTGGCCAGCGAGCCATCGGCAATGGCGTTGTCGATACGCGGCATGTCGGGGACGGCGACACGGCCCGCGCCCAGATTCATGTGGCCGACCTCGGAGTTGCCCATCTGACCCTTGGGCAGGCCGACGAAGGACTCGGAGGCGTCGATCAGGCCCTGCGGGCAGGTCGCGACCAGGCGATCGAAATTCGGAGTCGCGGCGTCGAGGATCGCGTTGTCCCTGGGATCGGGCCTGAAGCCCCAGCCATCCAGGATGCAGAGCACTGCGGGGCGCGGACATTTTTGCGACGAGGGCATCAGCCGGCCTTCGACCCAGAAAGAGAACCGGCTGGCCGTGCGCGCTCGACGGCGTTGAACTTGTTGGGGCAGTTCAGGTCGCGCGGATCGGTGTTGGGGCTCTGGTCGGGAATCTCGATGGCGCAGAACACGAACTGGCCGCGCGGCTCGCCGTCGATCGTGATGTCATAGGTATACGTGCCGGGCGGATCGCCCGGGATGATGCACCATGAGCGCTGCAGCACGCCGTCCTGGACGATCTCCGTCATGCGTGTCGTGGCCTGGGTCTTGTCGCTGCTGACCACTGTCTCGGGACCTGCAATCACCTGCTCGGCCGGCTGCGAGGTGGTCAGCACCTCCATGAGCGACACCGTGCGGTTTGGCCCGCCGAGGTACATGCGCCAGCCAAAGCAGGCGCGGTTGTAGAGCAGCGGAATGGCGTTGGTCTCGAAATGGCGTTGCTTGCCGTCGAGGCCGGTGATCGAGACGTAAGGGATGCTGCGCAGCTTGCTCGCGGGCCGCTCGGCGGGCGTGTCGGCGGTGGGCTTCGGCTTGCCGGGGGGCTGGGCGCTGGCGGCGGTCGAAAGACCGGCACAGGCGAGCACGGTGACGACGGCGAGCCGCCGCAGGAGGGGCAATGACATGCCCCCAATGTAGCCCCGGTTTTTCGTCAGAACAGAGGCAATTTAGGCGCTTTTTGTCCCGCCTTCAGGCGCGGTGATAAGGGTGCCCGGCCAGCAGCTGCTGGGCCCGGTAGATCTGTTCGGCCAGCATTGCCCGGGCGAGCTGGTGCGGCCAGGTCATCGCGCCAAACGACACCACCAGCGAGGCGTGTTTCAGCAGCGCTTCGGTGTGGCCGTCCGCACCGCCGATGAGGAACGCGACCTCGGCCACCGACTCGTCGCGCCAGCGTCCCAGGCGGCCGGCGAAGGCCTCGCTGTCCAGAACCTTGCCGCGCCGATCGAGCGCCACGATGACCGCCTTGTCGGGTATCGCGCCGAGCAGCAATTCGCCTTCCCGTTCCATCAGCTGGGCGGGCGGCAGCTTCTTCTTTTCCTCGAGTTCGCGCAGCGTGAGCGGCCAGCGGATGCGCCCGGCATAGTGCTCATAGAGATCGCGTTCCGGCCCGCGCCCGGCGCGGCCGATGGCGGCGATCGTAAGCTTCACGCAGCTCTGGACTTAAGCCGGACGGGCGGCGGGGCGCCGGCGCGAGCGCGCGGGATCGCCGCGGCGGCGCGGGACGGCTGCGGGTTTGGCGGCGGCATCGGTCTCGAGCTGCCACATCTTCTCGAGCGCGTAGAAGGTGCGCGATTCGGGACGGAAGACATGGACCACCACGTCGCCCCCGTCGATCAGCGCCCAGTCGCCGGCTTCCTTGCCTTCGACCGGCGTGTAGCCATGGCCGGCGTGCTTCAGCCTGTCGGCAAGATGCTCGGCGATGGCGACGACCTGGCGAGTCGAGCGGCCTGTGGCGATGACCATGTAGTCGGCGAAGGCCGATTTGCCCTTGAGGTCGATGACCACGACGTTCTCGGCCTTGTCATCGTCGAGGGATTTGCGCACCAGCTCGAGCTGGGCTGCGGAGGCTTTGCTTCGGTCGGGAAGCGTGCGGGATTTGTCGGAGATGGTCTTTCCTTTCGCTTTGGGTCGACGCGGTCGGACGGCGCGGATGGCGGTCGCGGAATGGGTATCCAGTCGGCTCGGGATAAAGCACCAGGCCGGCGCTTCGCAAGAGGCGAGCTCCCGGGCCTGCTCGGCCTTCAGGCGATAACGCGCAAAGGCGCGGGGGGCTGCCGACTGCAGGGCGGCGTAGCTCCAGCCGGGCCGTGCGAAGGCTGCAATCGGGATGGCGGCGAAGAGATCGCGCCAGCCCTGCCAGTGCACCAGTTGCGGCAGGATGTCGGCGCCCATCAGCCAGACGAATTCGGCCTTGGGATAGAGCCGCTTCAGCGCCCGCACCGTGTCGAGCGTGTAGCGCGTGCCGAGCAGCAGTTCCGGCGCCTCGACCTTGATGTGGGGATGATGCGCAACCTGGCGGGCACGGGCGACGCGGGTCGCGAGAAGGTCCATGCCGTCGTCGCTCTTCAGCGGGTTCTGCGGCGAAACCAGCCACCACACCTCGTCGAGATCGAGACGGCGCAGCGCCTCGACGCTGACATGGCGATGGCCTTCGTGCGCCGGATTGAACGAACCGCCCAGCAGGCCGATACGGCGCTGCGTGTCGCGCGGCACGCCCGGCATCGGATGGTACGCGGCGGTCACGGCCTGAGCGTACCCTTGCCGCGCACGACGTTCTTGTAGGTGGTGAGCTCGACCAGGCCGACCGGTCCGCGCGCATGCATGCGGTTGGTCGAGATGCCGATCTCGGCACCAAGCCCGAATTCGCCGCCGTCGGCGAACTGCGTCGAAGCATTGTGCATCACGATGGCGCTGTCGACTTCGTGCAGGAAGCGCTCGGCGGTCGCTTCGTTGTTGGTGACGATCGAATCCGTGTGCTGGCTGCCGTAGGTCGCGATGTGGCGCACCGCGCCCTCTACGCCATCGACGGTGGCGACGGAGATGATCGGCGCCAGGTATTCGGTGCGCCAGTCCTGCTCGGTGGCGGGCAGCACGCGCCTGTCGCGCTTCTGCGCCTCGCTGTCGCCGCGGACTTCGCAGCCGAGATCGAACAGCCGGTCGGCGATCGCCTTGAAATGCGTGTCGAGAGCGGCGCGGTCGATCAAAAGGGTCTCGGCCGAGCCGCAGACGCTGACCCGGCGCATCTTGGCGTTGGCCACGATGTCGCGCGCCATGTCGATATTCGCGTCTCGGTCGACGTAGACGTGGCAGAGGCCTTCATAGTGACGGAGCACCGGCACGCGGCTTTCGGCGGTCACGCGGTCGATCAGCGAGCGCCCGCCGCGCGGCACGATCAGGTCGAGCCAATCCATCGCCTTCAGGAGTTCGCCGACGAGCGCGCGGTCGGTGCTGGGCACGAGCTGGATGCAGTCCTCGGGCAGGCCCGCCGTGGCGAGGGCACGGCGCAGGAGATCGACGATGCAGCGCGAGGAATGGAAACTGTCCGAGCCGCCGCGGAGCACGACGACATTGCCCGACTTGAGGCAGAGGGCGCCGGCGTCGGCAGTCACATTGGGGCGGGCTTCGTAGATCACGCCGATGATGCCGATGGGCACGCGCACGCGGGTGAAATGGAGGCCGTTCGGACGATCCCATCGTGCGATGGCTTCACCCACCGGGTCGGGCAGCGTGCGGATATCGTCGAGTGCCGCGGCCATGCCTTCGATGCGGGTGGCGTTCAACAGCAGGCGATCCTGCATCGCCTCGTTCATGCCCGCCTTCCTGGCGGCGGCGATGTCGAGCGCGTTGGCGGCCAGAATGGCGGCGCGCTCGGTACGGATCAGGCGAGCGCCCTCGGCCAGGGCCTCGTTCTTGGCGGCGGTGGGGGCATTGCGCAGCGTGGCCGCGGCCTTCTTGGCGCGCTGGCCAAGCGCCGCGACGATGGAGGCGGCGTCCGACCCATGATCGGGGGAGGGCTTGGCATGAACGTTCATCGCGTCTTCCAGTATGTCACTCGACCACGAGGTCGTCGCGGTGGACGATCTCGTCGCGGCCGCGGAATCCCAGCAGCTTCTCGATCTCGGCGCTCTTGCGCCCTGCGATGCGGCGGGCATCGTCGGCAGCATAGGCGACCAGCCCGCGGGCGAGCACGTGGCCCTTCCTGTCCTTCACATCGACTACGTCGCCGCGCTTGAATTCGCCGTCGATCGAGGTGACGCCGGCCGGCAGCAGGCTCTTGCCCGAGGAAAGCGCGCGCACGGCGCCATCATCCACGACCAGCGTGCCGGACGATTTCAGCGAGCCCTTGATCCATTTCTTGCGCGCCGAGAGCGGTGAGGCTTCCGGCAGGAACCACGAGCAGCGCGCCGTGCCGTCGATCAGTGCGCCCAACGCGCCGACCGCGCGGCCGTCGGCAATCGCCATGCGGCAACCCGCGGCCATGGCGATGCGGCCGGCCATCAGCTTGGTCACCATGCCGCCGTTGGAAAGCTCCGACGCTGCGACACCGGCCATCGCCTCGATCTCGGGCGTGACCTCGCGGATTTCCGGAATGTGCTTGGCGTTCTTGTCGCTGCGCGGATCGCCGGTGTAGAGCCCGTCGATGTCCGACAGCAGGACCAGCGTGTCCGCCGAGATCATCTCGGCCACCCGGGCGCCCAGGCGGTCGTTGTCGCCGAAGCGGATTTCGTCGGTCGCCACGGTGTCGTTCTCGTTGATCACCGGGATCGCCCTGAGACCGAGCAGCGTCGCCATGGTCTGGCGCGCATTGAGATAGCGTCGGCGCTCCTCGGAATCGTCGAGGGTCAGCAACACTTGCGCGACGGTGATTCCGTGGCTTGCGAGCGCTGCCTGGTAGGCGTGGGCCAGCCGAATCTGTCCGGTCGCGGCGGCGGCCTGGCTTTCCTCGAGCTTGAGCGTGCCGGAGGCGAGCTTGAGGTGCGTGTGGCCGAGGCGGATGGCGCCGGAGGATACCAGCACGATCTCGCAGCCCTTCTTGTGCAGGCCCGCGACGTCGCGCGTCAGCGCGTCCAGCCAGTCGCGCCGGATCTCGCCCTTGGCTTCGTCCACGAGAATAGAGGAGCCGATCTTGACGACCAGCCGTTTCGTGCTGGCCAAAAGAAAGCCAGCCTGGGGCGTCATGCGGCTTCCTTCGAACCGTCGCGCTGGCGGTCGACGAGCTTCATCAGCTCGTGCAGGAGCGCCTGCACGCCGTGGCCGGCAACGCCGGAGATCACGTGCACCGTCTTGCGGCTCACCTTGGCGAGCTTTGCGCGCTTGGCCTCGATGTCTTCTTCGGTCATGGCATCGGTCTTGTTGAGCGCCACGACTTCCTTCTTGCGCACGAGATTGCCGCCGTAGGCCTTGAGCTCGCCGCGCACCGTCTTGTAGGCGAGGCCGACATCGTCCTGCGTGCCGTCGACCAGATGGAGGAGGGCGCGGCAGCGCTCGACATGGCCCAGGAAGCGCGTGCCGAGGCCCGCGCCTTCGTGCGCGCCTTCGATCAGGCCCGGAATGTCGGCCATCACGAACTCGCGCTCGCCGACCTTCACCACGCCCAGTCCGGGCGTGAGCGTCGTGAACGGATAGTCGGCGATCTTGGGCTTGGCATTGGTGTTGGCCGACAGGAAGGTCGACTTGCCGGCATTGGGCAGGCCCACGAGGCCGATGTCGGCGATCAGCTTCAGGCGCAGCCACACCCAGCGCTCTTCGCCCGGCCAGCCCTTGTCGGCGCGGCGCGGCGCGCGGTTGGTCGCGGTCTTGTAGTGCAGGTTGCCGTAGCCGCCGTCGCCGCCCTTGAGCAGCGTCACCCGCTGGCCGACTTCGGTGAGATCGAGCAGCAGCGTCTCGTTGTCCTCGTCGAAGATCTGCGTGCCGCGCGGCAGGCGCAGGACGACGTCCTTGCCCTTGGCGCCGGTGCGCTGCGCGCCCATGCCGTGCTGGCCGACTTCGCCGCGGAAGTGCTGGGCGTAGCGATAGTCGATCAGGGTGTTGAGGCAGTCGACACACTCCACGATCACGTCGCCGCCGCGGCCGCCGTCGCCGCCGTCCGGTCCGCCGAACTCAATAAACTTCTCGCGCCGGAAACCCGCGCTGCCGGCGCCGCCATTGCCGGAGCGGAGGTAGATCTTGGCCTGGTCGAGGAACTTCATGGTTTGGGTCCAGAAAAGAAAAGGGGGAACGGTCGGACCGTTCCCCCTTCGCTATCCATTGGGATGGGAACGGTTATTCAGCAGCCAGTGCCGGCGCCGGGAGCACGTTCACCTCGACCTTGCCGCCCGTCCGGGTGCGGAACGAGACGAGGCCGTCGGCGGTGGCGAAGAGGGTGTGGTCGCGGCCGATGCCGACGTTCTCGCCGGCGTCCATCTTGGTGCCGCGCTGGCGGACCAGGATGTTGCCCGAGACGACCTTCTGGCCGCCGAAGCGCTTCACGCCGAGGCGGCGTCCGTCGGAATCGCGGCCGTTACGCGAAGAGCCGCCTGCTTTTTTATGTGCCATCGTATTGCTCCAGTCGCTCTAGCTCAGGCGACGATCTGTTCGATCTTGACCACCGTCAGATCCTGACGATGACCGTTCTTGCGACGCGAATTCTGGCGGCGGCGCTTCTTGAAGACGATCAAGTGTTCGCCGCGGCCCTGCTTGACGATCGAGCCGACAACCTTGGCGCCGGCAACGGTCGGCTTGCCGACCTTGTCGCCCACCATGAGGACGTCGGTGAACTCGATCTTGGCGCCGGCTTCGCCCTCGAGACGCTCGACGGTGAGCGTGTCGTCGGCGGCGACCGTGTATTGTTTTCCACCCGTGCGGATAACGGCGATCATGAGACACCTGACTTGAAGCTCTCCAACCGGGGCCTGTCCTACCATCCCTAGAGGGATGGGCCGGATCGGGCCCCAAATGCCGGAAAGCATGAAAGAGCACGGCGGGCCCGAAAGACCCGCCGAAGGAGGGCGGAATATACGCAGGAGAAGGCCCGAGTCAACGCCGGAAAGCCCGAAATCCGGCGGTTTTTCCCAGCCTCGCCCCAGCCTCGCCGACACTGTTGCCCGCCCGAAAACACCCCCCTATAAGCGTGGCCCCGGAGAGGTGCCAGAGTGGTCGATCGGGACGGTCTCGAAAACCGTTGTGCGTGCAAGCGTACCGTGGGTTCGAATCCCACCCTCTCCGCCATTACCCCGTTCGCCCATGTCCGCGCCTGCTCGGCGAACTCTTTGTAAAATCTATATATTATCGCATTTAATAACATTGCCTCCCCGCCGCTGTCCGCTGGCGTCCGCCCCCGTTCGCGCTTATAATTAGGGCATCAATTAGGGGATTATGCAGATGCCGCGAATGGCGAAGGGTTTGACCGCGGCTTTTGTCACCAAGGCAAAACCTGGCAGGTACGGCGACGGGGCCGGACTTTACCTGCTTGTGCGCGAACCCAAGGCCGGTGGACCGCCGATGCGGTGGTGGGTTTTTCGCTGGGTCCGCAACGGCAAGATGCGGGAGGCGGGCCTTGGCTCGGCTTGGGGCCGTACGGCTGTGGGCTTGGCCGATGCCCGAATCAAGGCTCGCAAGCTCTACGACATAGTGCGCGATGGTGGCGATCCGCTCGCCGAGAAGGCCGCTGCAAAGGCATCGGCTCTTGCAGCGGCCGGCAAGGCCGTCACCTTCCGGCAAGAGGCGGAGCGTTACATTGCCGCGCAAGAGGCGGGCTGGCGCAATGCCAAGCATGCGGCGCAATGGTCGGCGACGCTCGAAACCTACGCCTATGAAGAAATCGGTAATTTGCCCGTATCCGCCATCGAAACCGGGCACGTGATCAAAGTGCTGGAGCCGATCTGGTCGACCAAGCCTGAGACGGCCAGCCGGCTGCGCGGTCGTATCGAAGCTGTGCTGGATGCAGCCAAGGCACGCGGGTACCGCGAAGGCGAGAACCCAGCGCGCTGGAAAGGCAACCTTGCCCACCTGTTGCCGGCCCGTACCAAGGTGAAAAAGCCGGAGCACCACGCAGCACTACCCTACGCGGAGGTCGGTGCCTTTATGGTGAAGCTGCGTAAGCAGGAGGGTACCGCAGCCCGTGCGCTTGAGTTCGCGATCCTAACCGCGGGACGCACCGGCGAGGTTCTCGGCGCCACGTGGGCCGAGATCAATCTGCGTGACAAAGTGTGGATCGTGCCGGGCGGGCGTATGAAGGGTGGACGAGAGCATCGCGTGCCACTCTGCGCTCGTGCAATTGAAGTTCTCGGAAAAGCCCATGACGGGTTCCTTTTTCCTGGCGCTAACTCAGACCAGCCATTGAGCAACATGGCCTTGTTGATGTTGCTTCGGCGCATGGAGCAACGCGACATTACGGTTCATGGATTTAGGAGTGCGTTTCGTGACTGGGCCGCTGAGCGCACAAACTTTCCGAGCGAGGTCGCCGAGATGGCGCTCGCTCACGCCGTTGGCGATAAGGTTGAGGCCGCATATCGTCGTGGCGATTTATTCGAGAAGCGCCGCCGTCTGTCGAGCGAGTGGGCGAGGTTCTGTGCCACGCCACAACAGGCTGCGAGCAACAATGTCACCCGGCTCCGCGCATGAAGCCGTCGTTGATCCCGGCCGGGCGCGCCAAACTCGACGAGGCCATCAAGGTGTGGCGCGAAAGGCACCCGCCACCGGACAAGTATGCCGAGCGCGTTCTAGAGCGGCTTTATGATAATTCGCGCACAGCAGAGGCGTTCGCCAAGATCGATCCGGAACCCAAGGCCGCATATCGGATTGTGAACGCTTGCGTCGAAGCGGAAATTAATGCGCGCACTTTCAAGGGCCTGCTACCCATCTGCTCGAGCAGAAGGTCGATATTCGCGTGATCCAGGTCCTGCTTGGGCACAAGAAGCTCGAGACCACGGCGCTGTACACCCAGGTCGCCACCGACATCCTGCGCGAAGTGGTCTGCCCCCTGGATA
>CAIMEE010000214.1 GCA_903839865.1 Enhydrobacter aerosaccus
CACGTCCAAGGGATAACGGAGTCGCCAGTTCAGCTTATGCAGAGGAACGCTGCCTGGGTCGATTTTCGCACACCTATCCCATTCCTGTGCGAATTCGGTACTCGACTCAACCAGGTATTGGAAGAGATAGTGAAACCAAAAGTAGGGAAACTCATTCTCGGTTGCCCCGACGGGTGATACGGAGTCGACGGGATCTGCGGGGGTTCCCATTATCAGCACTCGGCGAGGTTGCGACCAGAATCGCTCGATCTCTTTCCACCACTCCCGGACGATGAGGTGCTGGGGCGTCGCCGCCAGAAACCATGACGCGATCGGCCGGTCCAGCGCCGGGCGCGCGGGGGCGAAGAAACCCGCATCGGTGAGCGCGTCGTTCAGCCAGTGCGACAGCGGCGCGAGCGGCAACACCGTGAGGTCGACCCAGACGCCGCCGTTGTCGCGCAGCAGGAGTGTGCGCACAACGTCGGACAGGGCCTGCATCGGTATATCCCGAATCGGCAAGTCGGACCCTGCCAACAGCTCGAGAACGTCGCGCCGATCGAGGACTGTTACCCGATAATCCGGGTTGAGAGCTGACCATTTTTCGTAATTGAAGCGAACCAGATCCGGCGCCGCCTCGAGGCCCTGGAACCACACTGAATAGATGGTTTTGGGCAAGCCCGCGTAGGCGGTCACTGCTGCAGCTTCGCGAACATGACGAGGCCGCGCTGGCGGATCTCATAGCCCAGGGGTGCAAGACGATCGCGGAACTCGTCGGCGGGGCTGACCCCGTCTCGCTCGGGACTAACGTCAATGGCCAGCTTGCGCGGCGTGAGGTCACCGAGACCCTCGAAGACCTCGAGCTCCACACCTTCGGCTTCGATTTTGACGAAATCGAACTCGGCTACACCGTGCAGACCTGCGTAATCTTTCAAGGTCACGACATCGATCTCCCGCACCTCGATCACCTGACCGTCATCGGGCGCCAGTAGCGAATGTTCAACGCTGTTGGGCGAGATATTCAGGAGCATCTTACGAGTTTGTGAGAACAAACCTGCCGCGTTGAGCGAAACATTGTCGATACCGGCAAAGTTACGACGCAGGCTTGCGACGTTGTCCCGGTCCGGCTCGAAGGCGTGCACCCGGGCTGCGACCTTTGCGGCGCTCAAGGAAAAACCTCCGACGTAGGCGCCGCAATCCACCACGACGTCTCCCGCCTCGACCTCGACGAACCCGGGAAGGCAGTATTTCCTCTGCAGCAATTGCTCGTAGCCGTACACGATGAGGGGGAGCTTCACCATCGGAATCGGGCTCGGAAAGGCGATCTCCCGTTCCCTTTGCCGTGCGATCACCGTAGTGCCTTCCGCGCGGAAAGTCGTCGGCGCGAAGCTGGGCAGACACGAGGAGAAAACCTCAAACAGGGCGAGCCGCGACGACTCGGGCAAGGTCGACGTGGCAGCCGCGAGCCGCAACGCGAGCTCCAGGGCGGCCCGAGGCTGATTAGGAAAGTGCGGTTCCGTCACTCGTTCTCCGTGTCAGGGTCCGCGTGCTGCCACTGCGCCACATAGTCGCTCTGTTGCACGCTCGTCGTGCCTGAACCGGCAACCTTGCGGGCCGCAACGGTCACATACACGGGCCCGGTGGTGGCACCAATCTGCATGCGCTGTCCGGACTCGGCGGGATCCCGCGCCGCGACCGGCGCGGGGAAACCCGATACCGGCACGAGTTCTAGGGAGTGCACCGTGAAGCTGTTCTCCTCGGAGAAGACCCGCCACAACAACTCCGGGCTGAGTTGGTAGAAGCCGTGGCCTAGGTAGTTGTTTGCGGGGTTGATGCCGATGAACAGGCCGTTCTCCCGCAACATCTGTCCGATATTCCGATATGCCATGGCGATATCGAACACGTACTCGAGTGTTCCACCGTCCAG
>CAIMEE010000215.1 GCA_903839865.1 Enhydrobacter aerosaccus
GACCACGAGCACGGCCGTCGGGTAGAAGAGGGCCTTCTTGACCTTCTTCTTGAGGGCCTCGGTCTTCTCCTTGTAGGTTGCGACCTTGTCCAGCAGCGAGTCGAGTGCACCGGCCTGTTCGCCGGCCTGCACCAAGTTCACGTACAGGTCGTCGAAGTACAGCGGGCGGCGGCCCAGGGCCTCGTGCAGCGAGACGCCGGCTTCTACGTCGGCCTTGACGTCCAGGATGAGTTTCTGCATCGAGGCCTTCTCGTGGCCCGCGCCGACGATCTCGAAGGCCTGCACCAGCGGGATGCCGGCGGCCAGCATCGTGGCGAGCTGGCGGCTGAAGACGGCGATGTCGGCCGGTTTCGGCTTGCCACCGCGCAGGTTGCTGGACTGCACTTTGAGCTTTGTCGGTGCGATGCCCTGCCGGCGCAGCTCGGCCCGCAGCGCCTGCTCGTTCGGGGCCAGCGTCTTGCCACTGACCTTGGTGCCACGCTTGTCCTTGCCCACCCAGAAGTAGGCGACATCGCGCTTGACGGAACGTACGGCCGTGGTGGATTGCGCCATGGGTTGCTTCCTACTCGATCGTCACGCTGTTGATTTCTTCAAGGCTGGTCATCCCGGCCCTGACCTTGGCAAGACCCGCGCGCCGCAGGTCCCACACGCCGCTCCTGGCAGCGGCGTCGGACACGTCGATCGAGTTGCCGCCGGCCATGATGATCCGGCCGATCTCCTCGGTCACCGGCATCACCTGATAGATGCCGACTCGGCCCTTGTAGCCGTCGGTGCACGCAGTGCAGCCTTTGGGTGCAAAGATCTTGATGCCAGCGGCGATCTCGTCCTCCGGAAAGCCTTCCTTGCGCAGGGCCTCCGGCGGCACATCCAGCACGACCTTGCATTGCGGGCACAGGCGGCGCGCCAGGCGCTGGGCGATGATGAGGCTGACCGAGCTCGCGATGGCGTAGGGCTTGACGCCCATGTCTATCAGGCGGCTCAGGGTCTGCGGCGCATCATTGGTGTGCAGGGTCGAGAGCACCAAGTGGCCGGTCTGGGCGGCCTTGATGGCGATCTCGGCCGTCTCCAGGTCGCGGATCTCACCAACCATCACCACGTCCGGATCCTGGCGCAGGAACGCGCGCAGCGCCGAGGCGAAGGTGAGGCCCACCTTGTTATTCACGTTCACCTGGTTCACGCCAGGCAAGTTGATTTCCGCCGGATCCTCGGCAGTGGAGATATTCGTATCCTCGCGGTTGAGGATGTTCAGACCCGTGTACAACGAAACGGTCTTGCCGGAGCCGGTGGGGCCGGTGACCAGGATCATGCCCTGCGGGCGGGCAAGATTCGCCATGTACAGGTCTTTCTGGAAGGGCTCGTAGCCCAGTGCATCGATGCCCAGCATCGCCTGCGACGGATCCAGGATACGCAGCACGATCTTCTCGCCATACAGCGTGGGACAGGTGCTGACGCGGAAATCAATCGCCCTCGTCTTGGAGAGCTTCATCTTGATGCGGCCGTCCTGCGGCACGCGGCGCTCGGCGATGTCCAGGCGCGACATCACCTTCAGGCGTGCGGCCATCTTACCTGCCAGCTGCACCGGCGGCTGGGCGACTTCCTTCAGCACGCCGTCCATGCGTAGGCGCACGCGGTACATCTTCTCGTAGGGCTCGAAGTGGATGTCCGAGGCGCCGCGGCGGATCGCATCCAGCAGGATCTTGTTGATGAAGCGCACGATGGGGGCGTCTTCGACGTCATCCCGGGTCACCGTGTCCCGGTCGATGTCGTCGCCGCCGCTGGTTTCCAGGCCGTCCAGGTCGACGCCCTCGTCATCGCCCAGGGCCGGCATCTGCTGGTCGGACTGCTCCAGTACCCGGTCAACCGCCTTCTGCAGCTTGTCGTCGTCGACGACGATGGCCTCGACGCCCAGTCCCGTCTGGAACTTGACCTCGTCGATGGCGTGCAGGTTGGTCGGATCCGAGACGCCGAGGAACAAGCGCTTGCCGCGCCTGAACATCGGCAGGACGCGATGCTTGGAGAGCAGCTTGTCGCTGACCAGCCGCGCGACCTCCAGATCGATCGCGAGGGAGTCCAGATCGAAGATCGGGACGCCGAATTCGGTAGAGGCGGCGACCGCGATATCCCGGGCACGGGCGCCGCCGCCGGAGATCAGCTGGGTCACGAAGCTCGATTTTTTGTCGCCGGCAGCCGCGAGCGCGGCATGGGCGGTCGCCTCATCGACGACGCCATCGTGCACCAGACGCTGCGGCAGGCCACCCAGGCCGTTGCGCACAGAGCCCGAGGCGGACAAAGAAGCGTTTTCGTTCATGTACTTAGGTCGGCCCTGACAGTGTGTCTTTCAAAGTCTAGTCAAGAAACCCAGCAAATCAATTGTCAAATCAGCTTAGGGATAGTCGCACACGCCGGGGGGCTGCCGCGTGACTGGCTTCCCAAAAGAAGAAACCCCGCCTTTGGAGGGGCGGGGCTGTCAGGTCAGGCCGCCTGCGCGGTGGGGCCGCCGATTAACGGCAGCTGGAGGGCAGGTACTTGGACACCACGGTCGTTGCGACGAGGGTGGTGCCGGAGGCAAGCGTCAGGCCGGCCGGAATGGTTGCCTGCTTGCCACAGATCCAGGAGATGTCGTTGTTGACGTCGGTATACGGGACGAGCGTCAGCACCGTGCCCGCGAGATTGGCATTGGCGTTGTTGCCAAAGGTGACCACGATCGAGCCCGTAGTGACGTCGAGCTGCGAGACGTACTTGCCCTGGATGGTCGTGTCGACGCCGAGACCGGCGGTGGCGTTGTTGGCGGGCGTCGTGCCGTTCGAAGCGAAGTACTCGGCGATCGCGGTCTTGGCCGGGGAGGTTATGTTCAGGCCTTCCGTGACCTGCGCGCGGATCGCGTAGTCCTGGTAGGCCGGGATGGCGATGGCGGCCAGGATGCCGATGATCGCAACCACGGTCATTAACTCGATGAGTGTAAATCCCTGCTGGACACGCTGCATGTTCAAACCCTCCCTAACTAGGGTAAACCTGTTCAGCGGGCGCCTGCCGCGGTCGTTGCTGGAGGCGGGCTTAAAGGTTTAATTGAGGAGAGTTGGACATAGAGTGGGAAGCCGCGCCGCAGGGACTGGATCCGCGCTGCGGACCCAATCGTGCGTGAAGTCGTCGAGCGCGTTATCCCAACCCATCACTTGCCGGGCTTACTCGATACCGAGTTTCTTGATGCGATAGCGCAGGGCCCGGAAACTCATTCCCAGCAGCTTGGCCGCAGCGGTCTTGTTGTAGCGGCTCTGTTCCAGCGCTTTGACAATGGCTTCCCGCTCGATGCCTTCCAGCTGCTCGCCCAGTGCGCTGCTGGCGGTGGGCGCTGATGCAACCACCAGCGCAGGGGCTGGCGGCGACAGGTCCGTGGTGCGCTCCAACGACGGCGAACTGGCGGGTTGTCGCAGTTGCAGATCGCTGGCCTCGATGCGTTCGCCAGTGCGTAGCGTCATCGCACGCTCCAGCACGTTCTCCAGCTCGCGCA
>CAIMEE010000216.1 GCA_903839865.1 Enhydrobacter aerosaccus
AACTGGGTGCTCCTTGGTCCGGATCCCGACAAGAATCAGCGCGGAGGCGAGATAGGTGAGACAGTTCGCAAGGATCGCCACAGGAGCGCTCAGGATCGAGAACAAAATCCCTGCCAGGCCAGGCCCGCCGATCTCGGCGACGGACTCCACAGCGCCGAGGGCCGAATTGGCCTGCACGAGCGTGTCCCGGCCCGTCACCGTCGGCAGATAGGCGTGATCGGCCATGTCGAAGAGGCTGCTGAGCGCGCCCACCGCCGCGCCGACGGCATAGACCGCCGAGATATCGAGCCGCTGGGCGAACGCCGCGAGCGGAATTGCCAGAAGCAGAGCCGCCCGGGAGAGGTCGGCCGCAATCAGGACGCGACGCCGGCGAGTGGTGTCGACCCACCCGCCGCACAGCGGACCCACCAATATGGCCGGCGCAGCCCTCAAGGCCGCCAGGAGTCCGATTCTCCGCGGGCGTGGCGCGAAGGAGCAGGACGGCGATGAGGGGCAGGCCTTCACGTGTGATGCGCGCGCCGAAGGCCGAGACGCCTCCAGCGGCGAGCAGGCGTACGAAATCCGCGTTGCGCCAGAGCGTTTTCGAGGGGGAGGGCGCCGAGGCATTCATCACGGCTGCTCCGCGGGGGCGTTGATTTGATCGTTTTCTAGACGCCCCCCGCCCGGCGATCCAGCGCCCACCTATTGACAGAACGTGAGCCGAACAGGCCACAAATGCTGCATTGCGGAGAAAACTATCCCCCAAGAGGTCGGAAACCGCCCTTCAGCACGCAAAAATCGTGCTGCATCGCAATGTAAACGTGGTTCGGTAGCCCGTCGATCGCTGCATTGGTCCGGATCGGCCCCTTGACGTCGGAAAAATGGGTTGCCAAAGGGGCCTCACCGCTCGTCTAACAAAGCGGTAATGCGAAGGGTGACGCGCGCCGCGGCGCGGCCTAGCCCACATAATCATGTGCACGATCAAGCAGGAACCGGCGCCAGATGCTCGAAACGAAACGAACCTCTCACCTCATTGCTATGGTCGGCGCCCTCGCGCTGCTGGCTAGCGCACCCGCGCATGCGCAGACGGCGGCCCCCGCGGCCGCTGCCGCGGCCACCGCGGCTCCGGCCGCCGAACCCGCCGGGGCTCCGGCCGCTGACGCGGCTCCCGCCGCTGAAGGCGCCGAGGGCCTCAAGGTTGGCGGCTCCGCCAACGGCAAGCTCACCCCCATCGTCATGTTCATGCAGGCCGACCTGGTCGTGAAGTTCGTGATGATCGGCCTCCTGGCGTGCTCGGTGGGCACCTGGATGCTCCTCGTGATCAAGCTGGTTGAGTTCAACAGCCTGAAGAAGTCGTCGGACGCCTTCTTGGAAAGCTTCCGCGGCGCCAAGTCCATCGTCGACATGGGCCGGATCGCTGAATCGGAAGAGTTCGCGGGCAACCCGATGGCCGACATGGCCGCCGCGGCCGCGTCCGAAGTCGAACTGTCCCGCCAGGCTGGCCTTCAAGTCAGCGGCGAGCATCGTGACTCCACCATCACCCGGGCGACCCAGGCGATCGGCGCGGTTCAGTCCTCGCTCGCACGTCGTCTGTCGGGCGGCATGCAGTTCCTCGCCTCCGTCGGCGCGAACGCACCGTTCATCGGTCTGTTCGGTACGGTTTACGGGATCATGAACTCGTTCATCGGTATCGCGAACACGAACACCACCAACCTGGCCGTTGTGGCTCCCGGTATCGCCCAGGCGCTGCTGGCCACCGGTATCGGCCTCTTCGCCGCCATCCCGGCGGTTATCTTCTACAACCTCTTCCAGACCCAAATCACCGGCTACGGCTCCCGCACCGAGGGCTTTGTCGCTGAACTGATCAACGCCATCTCCCGGCAGCTCGACAAGGGAGCCTAAGGCGTATGGCCGCGAAACTCTCTGGAGGAGGCGGCGGCCGCTACGACGTCGCGCAGAACGCCTCGATCAATGTGACGCCCTTCGTGGACGTCATGCTGGTTCTCTTGATCATCTTCATGGTGGCGGCGCCGCTCGCCTCCGTGACGATCAAGGTGGCGCTTCCGCCGGCGGCGGCCAAGGCAGCCCGCAAACCGCCCAAGACGATCTACCTTTCGATCAAGAAGGACGGCCGCGTGTTCGTGGGTGACAACGCTTCGGATATTGACACGCTCGGCGACGATCTTCGTAAGGCCGTGGGTGCTGGAAATCCCGCCAACGAGCGGATTTTCATCCGGGGCGACCAGGACGTTCTCTATGAGAGCTTCATGGGCGTCATGAACAAGCTGCAGGACAACG
>CAIMEE010000217.1 GCA_903839865.1 Enhydrobacter aerosaccus
CGCCGCCTGCGTCGCCTTCCTCGCTGGCACGCCTGCCTCGTTCGTGAGCGGTGACAACTTCATCGTCGATGGCGCGATCACCACGCGGGTTCAGTACTGAGCCTCTCGTGCGCCGCACCCCCTGGGCGTTGATCGGCCTTCTGGTCGCGGGCGGCATCGTGGCGGCATTCCATGTCGGCAAGGTGCCGCCTGCGCTGCCGTCGATCCGTGCCGAGCTTGGCGCCACCTTGCGCCAGGCCGGTTGGCTGCTGTCGACGGTGAACCTGATCTCGGCCGCCGGCGGCATGGCGATCGCGCTGACGGCCGACAGGGTCGGCCATCTGCGCCTGGTCATCTTCGGTACGACGCTCAGTCTCGTGGCCTGCCTGTGCGGAGCGCTCTGCACAGGCGTCGATGGATTGCTGGTAACGCGTGTTTTCGAGGGTCTGGGATTCATCGCCGTCGTCGTGGCGATACCGCCCCTATTGCTCCGCATCGCGCGTCCCGACGACCAGCGGCTGGTCATGGCAATGTGGACGACCTACATGCCAGCCGGCGCAGGTACGATGATGCTGATCTCGGCCCTGGTCCTCCCAGGCACCTCCTGGAGGATCGCCTGGCTCGTTGCCGCGGGCGTGTCGGCTGTCATGCTGGGCGCCCTCCTCCTGCGCGCCCTGCCGCGCCGAGAATTGGCCCCGAAGGACGCCGCGCGTCATCCTGTTGTGCGCGAGATGACCGAGGTCGTGGGCAGCAGCGGTTCCCTGGCCATCGCTCTGTGCTTCGGTGCCTATGCCTGCTGCTGGTTCGCAGTCGTAGGCTTCCTGCCGACATTGCAGATCGAGCGGCTGCATCTGTCGACGTCGACGGCCGCAATCGTGACGGCACTCGTGACCATCGTGAACGTGAGCGGCAACCTGGCGTCGGGTTGGCTGCTGCGCCATGGGGTGGCCCGGGTCACGCTGATCGTCGGCGCGACCGTGCCCATGGCCTTCTGCGCGGCGGGGATATTCGTCGAAGGACTCCCCGACCTGCTGCGGCTCATCCTGGCCGCGCTCTATTCCGCCGTGATCGGCGTGGTGCCGGGTGCACTTTTCACCGCCGTTCCCGTCCACGCGCCGCGTCCGCAGCTGGTCGGCGCCGCCACCGGGCTGTTGATGCAGGGCTCCAACATCGGCGGTCTGCTTGGCCCGCCGATCACGGCCGCACTCGTCTCGTCGGGCGGCTGGCCCGCCGCTGCATGGCTGACCAGCGTTGCGCTCGCCATCGTGGCGGCAGCCGGCATCTTCCTGCACTGGCGCGAAAGGCGTAAAGTCGCGGCATGATTTATGTCGATATCGTTTCCGACACGATCTGCCCGTGGTGCTACATCGGCAAGCGCCGCTTCGAGCGGGCGCTCGCCATGAGCGGCCGCAACGACGTCGCGCTCTCCTGGCGTCCCTTCCAGCTCAATCCCGACATGCCGCCCGAAGGCATGACGCGCGATGACTACGTGCGTGCCAAGTTCGGCGGCGGCGACCGGCCGCGCCAGATCTACCAGGCAATCGCCGAGAGCGGCCGCGAAGCCGGCATCGATTTCCAGTTTTCGCGCATCAAGCGCACGCCCAACACCATCCTGTCGCATCGGCTGGTCCATTGGGCGGCCAAGCAGGAGCGCCAGGAAGAAATCGTCGCCATGCTGTTCAAGGCCTACTTCGAAGAAGGCCTCGACACCGGCGACATGAGCGTGCTGATCGACTGCGCCGTCCGTGCCGGCATCGACGGCATCCGCGCCCAGCGTTTTCTCGCAAGCGACGAGGGCCGCCAGGAAGTCGTGGCGTCCGATGTCTATGCCCGCCGTCTCGGCATCAACGGTGTGCCCTGCTTCATCGTGAACCGGAAGTATGCCGTCTCGGGCGCCCAGCCGCCGTCCGCTTTCGTCGAGGTCTTCAATCTCGCCGAACGCGACGCAGCCACCAGCGGTGCCCAGTCGATAGCCTAGGCGGCGAGCTTCGCCATCGCGGAGACAATCCCGGTGACGCCGGACAAGCGCTGGCGCTCATCCTTCCAGACCTGCTGCACCATCACCTTTTGGTCGGGCCTGACCCTTACCAACGGCGCGTTCTTCTGGATCCAGCCGATCAGCCGGTCCGGCCGCGCGAACTTGTTGTCGTGGAAGCTCAGCACCACGGCTTTTTCGCCCGCATCGATCTTCTCGACACCGGCCTGCCGGCACAGCAGCTTCAGCGCCACCGTCTTAAGCAGGAATTCGGCCTCGGGCGGCGTGGTGCCGAAGCGGTCAATCAATTCGGCGGCGAAAGCGTCGATCTCGGCCTGGTTGGCAAGCGCACCGATCCGCCGATAGAGGCCCATGCGCACCGACAGATCGGCGACATACTCCTCCGGGATCAGCACGGGAATACCGAGATTGATGGTTGGCGACCAGTCTGCCTGCGAGTTCTCGCGCGAACGCCCGCGCGCCGACTCGACGGCCTCCTCAAGAAGCTGCTGGTAGAGTTCGATGCCGACTTCGCGGATATGGCCCGACTGTTCCTCGCCCAGGAGATTGCCGGCGCCGCGGATGTCGAGGTCGTGGCTCGCCAGCTGGAAGCCCGCGCCCAATGTGTCGAGCGTCTGCATCACCTCGAGGCGCTTGGCGGCCGCCTCGTTCAGCGCCTTGCCCGGCGGCACGGTGAGATAGGCATAGGCGCGGGTCTTTCCGCGACCGATGCGGCCGCGCAGCTGGTAGAGCTGCGCCAGACCGAACATGTCGGCGCGGTGGATGATCATCGTGTTGGCGTTCTGGATATCGAGGCCGCTCTCCACGATGTTGGTCGACAGCAGCAGGTCGAACTTGCCGTCGACGAAATCCTGCATCGTGTTCTCGATCGCCGTCGGCGCGAGCCGCCCATGGGCCATCGCCATGCGCATCTCGGGCACCAGCTCGCGGATCTGCTCGGCCACCGTCGCGAGATCCTCCACGCGCGGGCAGACATAGAAGCTGCGGCCGCCACGGTACTGCTCGCGCAGCAGCGCCTCGCGCACGGTGACGCCATCGAAGGGCGTCACGAAGGTGCGAACGGCCAGGCGATCCACAGGCGGCGTGGCAATCAGGCTCATGTCGCGAACGCCGGTCAACGCAAGCTGCAGGGTGCGCGGGATGGGCGTCGCCGTCAGCGTCAGCACGTGCACGTCGGCCCGCAGCTCCTTCAGGCGCTCCTTGTGGCTCACGCCGAAGTGCTGCTCCTCGTCGACGATCAAAAGGCCGAGATCCTTGAACTCGATGCCCTTGGCCAGCAGCGCATGCGTGCCGATGACGATGTTGACCTCGCCCTCCTTGATCGCGGCCTTCGTCTCCTTCGCTTCCTTGGCCGTGACGAGACGTGACAGGCGACCCACCTTCACCGGGAAGCCCTGGAATCGTTCAACGAAGTTCCGATGATGCTGGCGGGCGAGCAAGGTCGTCGGGCCGATCACGGCGACCTGCTTGCCCGACATGGCGGCAACGAAGGCCGCGCGCATCGCCACTTCGGTCTTGCCGAAGCCGACGTCGCCGCAGACCAGCCGGTCCATAGGCTTGCCCGACGCCATGTCTTCCAGCACATCGCCGATGGCCTGGAGCTGATCGTCCGTCTCGGCATAGGGAAAGCGCGCGCAGAATTCGTCGTAGGCGCCTTCCGGCGGGCTCATCGCCTCGCCGCGCTGGATCGCGCGCTCGGCCGCGATCTTGATCAGCCGGTCGGCCATGTCGGCAATGCGCTGCTTCAGCTTGGCCTTGCGCGACTGCCAGGCGACGCCCCCCAGTCGATCGAGGGCAGCATCCTCTTCGCCCGCGCCATAGCGGCTCAGCACGTCGATGTTCTCGACCGGCACGAAGAGCTTGTCGCCTCCTTCGTAGGTCAGGCGCAGGCAATCGTGGCGCGCATACTGGATTTCCAGGGTCACGAGACCCTCGTAGCGCCCGACGCCGTGCTCGCGATGCACCACCAGGTCGCCTTCGCTCAGCGCCGCCGCCTCGGCGATGAAGCGCTCGGACGGGCGACGCTTCTTCTGCGGCCGCGACAGCCGGTCGCCGAGAATGTCTTCCTCGCCGATGATCTCCAATCCATCGAGAACGAAGCCGTGATCCAGCGGCCAGACCGCGATCGCGAGCGCGCCTGCCGGCAGGTTGCGCGCCGTCGCATAGTCGGGCACCGGCACTGGTGTCGTGGCGCCGTGCTCCTGCAGAAGATGCTGGAGCCGCGAGGCCGAGCCTTCGGTAAATCCGGCGATCACGACTTTCCGGCCGGCGTCGTTGGCAGCCTTCAGATGCTCCGCCACCTTGTCGAACAGGTTCACGCCCTGCGCGGTGCGCGCCTGGGCGAAGCCTTCGTGACGGCGGCCGCCGAGATCGATCGTGTCGGGCGTATCGGGCGGCGCGTCGAAGCTCGTGAACTGGCCGACGCTGCGCCCGCCGAGCAGATGCTCCCACTGCGACGGCTTCAGGTACATGCGCTCCGGCGACACGGGCTTATAGTCGGCGCCGCCGCTCATGCCGCCCTTGGCGCCGGTCTTCAGGCGGGCGTCATAGTAGTCGGCGATCAGCTCGTAGCGCGACGCGAAGGCTTCGTTGGCCTGATGGTCGGCGGTGACAATCGCGTCGGGGCAGTAATCGAGCAAGGTCTCGAGGTGGTCGTGGAACAGCGGCAGCCAGTGCTCCATGCCGACGTGCCGCTGGCCGGCTGACACCGCCTCGTAGAGCAGATCTTCGCCCGCGACATTGCCGAACAGGGCTCGATAGCCGCCGCGGAAGCGCTCGATGCTCTGCGGCGTCAGCAGCACTTCGCTGACCGGCAGCAGGACGATCTCGTCGCGATCGCCCGTCGAGAGCTGCGTCATCGGATCGAACGAGCGGATCGACTCGATCGTGTCGCCGAACCAGTCGAGCCGGAACGGCTCGGTCGTTCCCGGGGGATAGAGATCGACGAGGCCGCCGCGAATCGCGAACTCGCCCGGCTCCATCACCGTATCGGCACGGCCGTAGCCGTTGGAGCCGAGATATGCCGTTAGCTCGGTAACCTCAAGGGTCTGGCCCTTGCGCACAATGGTGGCGGCATCGGCATAGAGGCTGCGCGGCGGCACCTTCTGCAGCGCTGCACCCACGGAGGCGAGCACGATGCGGCCAGGGGCGCCGGGCTTCTTCGGTGTCGCAAGGCGCGCGAGGGTCTGCAGCCGCTCCGCCACGATGTCGGGATGCGGCGACAGCCGGTCGTACGGCAGGCAGTCCCACGCCGGAAACACCAGAACCTGGCGTTCGGGCGCGAAGAACCGCAGCCCGTCCTGCAGCCGTTCGAGCCGCTGCCCGTCGCGTGCCACGTGCAAAATGTCCTGCCCGCCGGTCGTCCTCGCGATCTCGGCGAGCGCCAGCGCATCGGCGCCTTCGGGCAGGCCCGCGATGGTCCAGCGACCCGCCCTGCGGTGCAGAACGGACAGGCGTTCGGCCAGAGTCGGAACCTGACTGGCCATCAGAACGTCACGCGGAAGGCCATCAGCAGGCGCAACACCGGCGTATCAGCCTCGGGCGGCGGCGTGCTCTTGCCGGCGACCCAATCGTAAATGTCGTTGTCGGCTACCTGCAGCAGCCGTTCGTACTGGTCGAGCTCGGCGGCGCCGAATTCCCCGATGTGAGCACGCGCGAATTGGCCAAGGAGAATGTCGTTCTCCTTGTTGCCGCGGTATACGCTGCGATACAGCAACCGCTTCCGTCGCGTCTCCAGTTCGGAGTCTGCGCTCAACTCTTTTCCCCAGGTGGGTCGAAAAAGGGGGTGTCATATAGGCGGCGACGGTGGCGAAGTCACGTCCAGCAATGCGCCCCCAGACCCTCACCCCGCTTTTTGCCCAAGTCACGTCCCTGCCCGGAATCGGGCCGCGGCTGGGCAAGCTCGTCGAGCGCCTGGCAGGACCGCTCGTGGTCGACCTGCTGTGGCACCTGCCCTCGGCGATCATCGACCGGCGCAACGCTCCCGAGGTGGCCCAGGCCAGAGCGGGCGAGGTTGCGACCCTCACCGTCACCATCGACGAGCACCACGTGCCGCACAGTCCGCGCCAGCCTTACCGGGTGTGGTGCAGCGACGAGACCGGAAAGCTCTGCCTCACCTATTTCAACGGCCGCGAGGACTATCTGAAGAAGCTGCTGCCGCCGGGCGAGATCCGCGTGATCAGCGGCAAGATCGAGCTCTACCAAGGCGAGGTGCAGATGATGCACCCCGAACATGTCGTTCCGCTCGAAGAGCGCGACAGCGTGTTGAGGGTCGAGCCCGTCTACGGCCTGACCGCCGGTCTCACCCAGAAGCCGCTGCAGAAGGCGATCGCGGCGGCCGTCGCGCTGTCCCCCGAGCTGCCGGAATGGCAGGACGCCGCGTACCTCAA
>CAIMEE010000218.1 GCA_903839865.1 Enhydrobacter aerosaccus
CACCGAGCCGAGACGATAGGAGCCCGGCTCGTAATTTGCCGATTTGGCGGGCCTGCGGCCGATTGCCTTGAGGTGAGTGGCTTCTCAAGGCTGCTGGAGATCGCGGATTCGGTGGAGGAGGCGACGGTACGGCTCCAATCCGGTCTGTTGGCGGAACCCGCCGGGCGCTTGCACCCGCGCGGTGCGACAGGCTAATTACAGTATCGGCTGGGGCATGACCTAGGGACGCGGGACGGCATCGTGCCGACCGTTCTGCACGGAGAGGCGAATTTGACAATTTGGAGCTGGCTGCGCGCTGCCGCGCGACCTACTGCCATTGTCCTCGGGTTGGGTATCGTTGCGGGGTGTCAGGTAATTCCTGGCGACGGCCCATGGATGAACGACGCGAGTTCCCGGACCACCGAGGCATTGCCGTTCGACGTCATCGACCTCACGCCGACAACGGTCGTGGCGTACCGGCCTCCCGCCACCGTGGACGTGCACTCAGCGGCAATCGCAATGCCGGCACTGGGCCGGCTTACCGTCTCGCCCGGGGATGTACTCAAGGTGCGCATATTCGAGCCCTATGATGGCGCCGTTTTTCCCACCATCCAGAAGCCGGGTGCCGATCTCGGAACCCAGCGCGTAGCGGATGACGGTTCGATCGATGTCCCCTATGTCGGCACGGTGGCCGTCGTGGGTCTAGACCTTACGCGTGTCGAGCAGCGTATCGCCGAGCGGGTTAAGGCCAACGGCAAGGCGCAGGACCCCCAAGTCATCGTCGAATTTGTCGCGGATCGTACGAACACGGTCATGGTTTCGGGCGACGTGAGGACACCGACGCGGCTGTCCCTGCTGGACGGTACCCGATCGATTGTCGACGCGATCAATCGATGCGGTGGTCTCACGCAGCAGCTTCCCGCCGCCCAGGCGGAGGTCGTCCTCAGGCGAAATGGGCAGGTCGTGCTCGTTGCGCAGTTCTCAGATCTGCTGGCGGGCCACGACGTGCAGCTTCAGAAGGGCGATGAAATTGTTGTGCGGTCCAATTCGCGAATTTTTACCGTGCTCGGAGCGGTCGCGAAGGCTGGCAATGTCGAGTTGACCAAGACCAATATGACCCTTCTCGAGGCTCTTGGGGCGGTAAACGGGCTTAACGATGAGCGAGCCAACAAAACGGGCGTTTATGTTTTCCGCATGGGCGACGTACAAAATAACCCCAACGCCCGGGGGCGGGTTTTTCGTCTGGACCTCTTCCAGCCAGTGTCTATTTTTGTCGCCCAGCAATTCGGGATTCAGCCACGCGATGTGCTGTATGTCACGAATGCGCCACTTTATGAGTACAATAAGCTTCTGACCGCCATATATCGGACGTTCTCGATCGTCGGTGTTGCGAAGGGTAGCGTAACCTCAACAACCACGTTCTGATCTGCAGCAGCGGTTTGACGGGATATCGGATACGGATGGCGCGAACACAGAAATTCAGATGGAGTGCAGTAGGGGTGGCGGTCTTTGCCGTCGCCGTCGCATTGGCGTTCTGGATCACCCCCAGCCGGCAGACGAGCAGTGCCCAAGATGCGATGAAGGCGAACGGACCGCTAATCTCGCGTGGCTTTACGGATGCGCCCATGGGAACAGCGGTAATTGCCGGCAATCCCGAAGGCGGTGGAGTGCTGACAGAGTTGCGCATCAGCGAAGGCCAAAAGGTCAAGCGCGACGAAGTCATCGCGGTTCTGTCGAATTACGCGCGGGCAGACGTCAACCTTCGGACGGCAGAAGCCGAGGTCGAGAAGACCAAGGGTGCCTTGAAGGCGGTAACGACCGGCTATCGGACGGCCGAAATTGCGATGCAGGAAGTCGTCGTAAAGGGGAAATCAGAGGAGCTCAAGCTCAAGCAACTCGAACTTCAGAGGTCCGGCAAGCAACCTGACGTGAAGCAGTTGGAGATGAGCATCTCCCAGCAGGACCTGGCGAGAGAAGAATCGAAGTTGCGCGTCCTCAAGCAATCGCTCGAAACCGATCTCACGTATACGGAACTCGATCTCAACATCAATATTGCCAAGGTCGAGGCGGCGCGTACGGCGCGAGAGCAAGCACTCGTGAGATCGCCGGTGAATGGTGTTGTTGTTCAGATTTATTCGCGACAGGGCGAGCGTATCGGCGGCGGTGGCATCGCCAAGATCGTGGACATGGGGCAGATGCGTGTGTTTGCCGATGTGGACGAAGTGCACCTTGGAAGGCTTGTGACGGGCGGCAGGGTCGAGATCACGTTCCGCGGCAGTTCCGAAGTTTACAAGGGCAAGATTGCGCGCATGGCGCCGACGGTGAAGCGCATGCAGCGTGTCGAGCCCGATGGCGGCTCGTCGACGGACGGTCGCGTTGTGCAGGTTGAGATCGAACTCGACGACCCCGCCAGCATGCCGCAGGTGCTGGGACGCGAGACGCGCGTCACCTTTCTCTAATGGCTCTTACGCTGCCTGCGCAGCCTTCGCCCAAGTTCCGGCGCTGGCTGCCGCAGATATCGCTTTCGCGTCTGCGCGCGGCGGCACGGACCGCGGCGGCGATGCCGCTTGGCGCTCAGCAACTCCGTCGGCAGAGGACCAGTACTCTCCTGTCGCTGGCCGGCGTCACCGCCAGTCTCCTGGTGATCTTTGCCCAGCTCGGAATCGAACGTGCCGTCTACTATTCTTCGGTCCGAATCCATCGGGCGGTGCTGGGCGAACTGGTGCTCGTCTCGCCTGGCTTCAAGTCGCTGCAAATTCATGCCAACATTCCGATGTCCATGCGCGATATCGTGGAAGCCAATTCGGCTGTGGCACACACTTCGCCGCTGTGGTTCGACATCATGTCCATCAAACACTCCGGCATGGGGGCGGCGCGCCAGCTTGCCTGGTGGGCAATCGACGTCGAGCGCCCGGCCATCGACGTGCCGGACCTGCGCGAAAACCTCTACAAGCTCCGGGTCACGCGCCGCATCCTGTTCGATCGTGATTCGCGGCCGTATTTTGGCGATCTTGCCGAGGTGGCGGACAGGGGCGTGGAAGTGCCGGTCCTCGGCCCGCCGGATTATCGCCAGCTTTTGCGCGAACTCTTCGTGGTCGGCACGGTCTCGATCGGACCCAATGTCGTGAACGATGGCAACGTCATCATGTCGGAAGAGACCATGGCCGAGGTGTTCGGCTCCTGGTACCTTGACCGGCCGGCCTTCATTGCCGTCAGCCTGGCGCCGGGTGCGGACATCACCACGACGCGCGACCAGCTCAACAAAGCACTGAACGGCCGCGCCGAGGTGATCACGATCGACGAGTTCGAGCACCGCGAAAAGAGCTACTGGTCGGGAGAAACACCTGTCGGCTACATCACCGATCTCGGCTTCATCATGGGCCTGATGATCGGCATGGTGTTCATCTACTACGCTCAATACCAGATCATCCGCTTCTATCTGCCCGAGTACGCCATCCTGAAAAGTCTCGGCTACGACTGGTGGTTCTTCCTGTTCATGATCGGTCAGATCGGCGCCGCGATCATCACGCCGGCCTTCCTGGTTGCGTTTGTCATGGCGCGCGTCTTTTATGGTGCAGCGGAGGCGGCGATTCACCTCGGCATGACGATGGGGCTGCGGGAAATGCTCGTGGCGCTGGTGGCATCTCTGATCATGACGACCGTATCAAGCCTGTTCGCGATCCGCCGGTTGTGGAAGGTCGATCCCATCATGTTGTTCGAGTGATCGATGGCATCCGATAATCAGATCCTTGGTCCGCCAGTTGTCGAAGCGGTCGACATCCACCACCACTATGGCGAAGGCCCGCAGCGCACCGACGTGCTGTTCGACATCAACATGCATGTTCGCGAGGGCGAGCTGGTGATCGTCACCGGGCCCTCGGGTTCGGGCAAGACGACCCTGCTCACGATCCTCGGCACGATGCGGCGGCCATCGGAAGGCAAGCTGCGCCTGCTGGGCACGGATTTGGCCGACCTGCAGGGCGCCAAGCTGGACAGCCTGCGCAACCGGGTGCGTTTCCTGTTCCAGAAGCGCAATCTCCTGTCCTCGCTGACGGCGCTGCAGAACGTCGTCGCGGGTGTCGCCACGACTCCTCTCGCAGATCCGGCCTGGGACGAGCAGCGCGCCCGCCATCTTCTCGGGATACTGGGGCTCGGCGACAAGGCGGATGCTTGGCCGGATGAGCTGTCGGGCGGCCAGCAACAACGCGTGGCGATCGCGCGCGTGATGATTGGCCTTCCCGACCTGATCATCGCCGACGAGCCGACCTCGGCGCTCGATCGCGTGGCGGGCAGGCTCGTGGTCGATCAGCTCAAGGACCTCGCCCTGCGTGCCAAGTGTGCCGTGGTCCTCTCGACGCACGATGAGCGCATCTTCGACGTGGCGTCGCGCCGCCTGCATATCGAAGACGGCCGCTGCTTCGAAGTCCCGATCCACTATCACTGAGCGGCGGGATCGTGCTGCTCTCGCTCGTCGACCTGGTCGTGCTCCTGTGCTTCGCCGCGCAGTTCGCCATCGCAGGATATTATTTCTACCTGCTTTATTGGCTGTCGGAGTTGCCTCCGGTTGAAGCCTCACTGCCGCCCTTGCCCGACGACCTGCCGCGGGTGCTGATCCAGCTTCCGGTCTACAACGAACCGACCGTCGTCGAGCGTGCCCTGGCTGCGGCCGGAGCGCTCGACTGGCCGCGTGATCGCTTGAAGATCCAACTGCTCGACGACAGCACCGATCTCACGTCTGACATCGCCGTCCACGCCATCGCGCGCCTGCGCAAGGACGGCGTCGAGGCCGAGCACGTACGGCGCTCCGACCGGACAGGCTTCAAGGCGGGCGCGCTGGCTGCCGGCATGGCGCTCGACGACGCACCCTACGTGGCGGTGTTCGACGCCGATTTCGTACCGCCGTCCAACTGGCTCAAGCGCACGATGGCCGCGATGTTGGCCAATCCGAAAGCAGCCTTCGTGCAGACGCGGATCGAATGGGGTAACGGCGGGCATAACTGGCTGACGCGCGCCCAGCGCCTGATGCAGGACTCGCACTTCGCCGTCGAGCAGGACGTGCGCGCCCGTCGTGGCGTGCCGTTCCAGTTCAACGGAACCGGCGGCATCTGGCGCCGCGCGGCGGTGGAGGAGGCAGGTGGCTGGTCGCACGACACGCTGTCTGAGGACCTCGACCTTGTGTTGCGCACGCATCTCAAGGGTTGGGGCGGGGTTTTCCTGATGGAGCCGCACGTTGTGGGCGAACTGCCGCAGAACGTCGACGACTTCCGTGTCCAGCAGAGCCGGTGGTCGAAGGGATTTGTGCAGGTCGCGCGCAAGCTGCTGTTGCCGATCTGGAAATCCGATCTGTCCGGCGAAGCCAAGTTCACGACAACGGTGGCGCTCGGGCAGCAACTCGTGTTTCCGGTGCTGGTCGCGGGCATCATCGGGCTGGTCATCTCGTCGTTCGGTCATGGCAGCCTGCCGGGCTTCTTTCGCTTCCTGCTCTGGGTGTGGCTTGTCGCAGCGCTCTTCATTCTGTTCGCATCGACGTGGGGCGCCTATCGCCGCCTGGAGCGTGGCACCCTGGGGCGCTATCTCTTGACGGCGCTCAGCGTGCCCGGGGTGATCGGCTATCTGGCCGCCGCCAATGCCGGCGCCATCGTGGGCGCAGCGTTCGGCAGAAAGACCGAGTTCACCCGCACGCCGAAGACGGGAGCCTGATCATGGCCTTTCTTGCGACGCTCGCCCTTCTGCTGGCCACGGTGTTCGTCGTCTGTTGTGCGCTGCTCGCGGCGTTCATCGGCAGCCTGCTTTACATGGTGGTGCTGAACCATCGCTTGCGCGGCCGCGGCCTCGATCGTGAAGAGCAGCTGCTCGCCACCAGGCTTCCAGCCGATTCGGAGCTGCCGCACGTCGTGGTGCAAATCCCGTCCTTCAACGAAGGGCCGGTGCTGCGCCGCGGTGTCGAGGCGGCGGCCAGGCTCGACTGGCCACGAGACAAGCTCCACATCCAGTTGCTGGACGACAGTACCGACGAGACGGCGGACCTCGCCCGTGCGGTGGCGGCCGAACTTAGGGCCAAGGGCTTCGACGTGGCAGCCCTGCAGCGCACTGACCGGTCGGGCTTCAAGGGAGGCGCCCTGCACGAAGCGATGCAGCAGACGCCGCATAACTACTTTGCCGTCTTTGACGTCGACTACGTGCCGCCGGTCGATTTCCTGCGCAAGTGCATGCGGGTGTTCGTGGCGGAGCCGAAGACGGCCTTCGTGCAGGCGCGCTTCGACTTTCTCAATCCGCACGTGAACGCCCTGACCGAGATGCAGATGGTGACGCTCGACGCCCATCTCGGCATCGAGCAGGCGACCCGCTATTGGGCGGGCCATCCCCTGCCGTTCAACGGCACCTGCGGCATCTGGCAACGCGCGGCAATCGAGGCTGGCGGCGGCTGGAAAGGCGACACCGTCACCGAGGACCTCGATCTCACCTATCGCGGCTGGGTGAAGGGATGGCGCTCGGTCTTCCTGGTGAGTGTTCCGGTGCCGGGCGAACTGCCGGAGGACACCAGGACCTGGCTGCGGCAGCAGCAGCGCTGGCAGGACGGCTTTCGTCACGTCGGCATGCGCATGTTCCCGGAGATCCTGAAGAGCCGCAGCATCACGCCCTCCGCCAAGCTCGCGGCGTTGCTCCATCTCTGCATGGCGCTCAATCAGCCGGTACTGCTGGTCGGCGTCGTGACGGGCTTGCTTGCGGGCCTGCTGGCGCCGCCGCTGCGGCCGCTGCTGTTCGACATTTTCCTTGTGACGGTGGGCTGGGTGATTTTCTGCGCGGCCACGTTCCTGCGCGCCGGGCACAATTTCATCCGGGGCGGCGAGATGCCCCCCGGCCGTTTTGCGATCGTTCTGCTGCGCTTCGTCGGCGGCCAGGTCGGCATGGTCGTGCGCAGCCTGTTCGTTCATCTGCGCAAGGCGATCAGCAAGCCCAAGCCGATCGTCTTCGACAGGACTCCCAAGAAGGGGAATTAGGAGATTGCCCGACCTGTCGGGTAATTCTCAGACGCGCGCGTAGATATCCTCGTAGCGCGTGATGTCGTCTTCCTCGAGATAATCCCCGGTCTGGACCTCGACGACCTCGAGCGGCTCCGTACCCGGATTGGCGAGGCGATGGATGCCGCCCATCGGGATGTAGACCGACTGGTTCTCGTGCAGGGTCATGATCTTGCCGTCGAGCGTCACCTCGGCGATGCCCTTGACCACCACCCAGTGCTCGGCGCGCCGCTTGTGGCTCTGCAGGCTGAGCTTGCCCTTGGGATTGACGGTGAGGCGCTTGGCGCGAAAGCGCTCGCCGCGGTCGATGTCCTGGTAGCTGCCCCACGGGCGATGCATCACGACGTGCTCGGTGGCGGCCTTGTGCTTGCCGTCGGACATGCGCTGCACGACGTCCTTGAGGCGCGGAAGATTGTCGCGATGGCCGACAAGCACGGCATCGCCCATCGCCACCACCACGACTTCCTCGACACCGATCACGGCGGTCAGCGGGCCATCGGAGCGGACATAGGAATTTCGCACATGATCGAGTTCGACCGGACCCTCGGTAACGTTGCCTGCCGAATCGGCGTTGCCGATATCGAGGAGTGCATCCCAGGTGCCGAGATCGGACCAGCGGAACTTCGCGAGCACAACCCAGCATTTGTCGGTGCGCTCCATTACGGCATAGTCGATCGACTTTGCGGGCGCCTTGGCGAAGGAATCGGCATCGAGGAACACGCTCGAGCCGACCTTCTTGGCCTTTGCGACGGCTTCCTCGGCGGCGGCGGCCATGGCGGGCTCGAAGCGTTCCATCTCGGAGAGGAGCACTTCGGGTGGAAACAGGAAGTTGCCGCTGTTCCACAGCAAGCCCTCGGCGATGTAGCGCAGCGCGGTCTGCGCGTTGGGCTTTTCGACAAATGCCGCCACCTTCTGCACCGCGCCGATACTCTCGCTGCCCGGGCGGATGTAGCCGTAGTCGGTCTTGGGTTCCGTCGGTGGAATACCGAAGGTGACGATCCCGCCCTGTTGCACGGCAACCAGTCCCTCACGGCAACCCTGGCGGAATTCCTCCGCGCCGATCACCAGATGGTCAGAGGCCAGCACCAGGACGGCCTTGGCGCCCAGGCTGCGCGTATAGGCGGCAGCGGCCGCTATGGCGGGACCGGAGTCGCGACGCGACGGCTCGACCAGGATGTCGATTTCCATGCCGATGTCCTTGGCCTGCTGCTCGGCCATGAAACGATAGGCGTCGTTGGTGGCGATGACCGGCTTGCCGAACAGGCCGCGGTCCGCGACCCGCTCGAGGGTCTGCTGGAAGGTCGATTGCTTGCCCAGCAGCGGCACGAACTGCTTGGGCATGCTCTCGCGCGACAGCGGCCACAGGCGCTTGCCGGAACCACCGACCAGGATAACGGGTGTAATCTGCGACATTCCCACGGCTTTCGTCGAAAAGGGGGCTTCTTATGGCGCGGCCGAGGCCGCGTGTTGGGCCGCGATATAGCCGAAGGTGAGGGCCGGGCCAATGGTGATACCGGCCCCCGGATAGGTACCGCCCATGACACTCGTCATGTCGTTTCCTGCCGCATACAACCCGGAGATCGGCCGGCCTGCGCTGTCGAGCACGCGGGCGTGGCCGTCGGCCCGCAATCCCAGGAAGGTGCCAATGTCGCCCGGGATCATTTTCATTGCATAGAACGGCCCGGTCTCGAGCGGCGCCAGGCAAGGATTGGGTTTGTGAGTCGGATCGCCGTTGAAGCGGTGATAGGCGTCGGTGCCTTTGCCGAAATCCGGATCTTCGCCGCGGGCGGCGTTGGCATTGAAGCGATCGATGGTGGCCTGCAGGGTGGCCGCATCGACGCCGATCCGGGCTGCGAGTTCCCTCCAGCCCGGGGCGCTGATCAGATAGGCATTCTTGAGATGCGGCCCGAGCGGCAATGGCGCCGGCCCGATCGCCCCCATGCCGTACCGCCGGATGGCGCGATGGTCGCAGAGCAGCCAGCTGCTCGTTTCCTTGCCGCCTCGACACGCCTCGACCATCGCGGGCACGAAGTCATGGTACGAGGCCGACTCGTTGGTGAAGCGGCGTCCCTCGGGATCGACGGCGATGTAGCCCGGCTTTCCGCGCTCGTAGAAATGGGGGAAGGGCAGGGTCGTGCCGTCGGGCTGCGGCACCAGCGACACCGGCACCCATGCCGCGGCGTAGGCGACATCCTCCGCCATCGCCCCGCCGGCGCTTTGCCCGAGACGAATGCCGTCTCCACGATTTCCAGGCGGCGGCGCGGACCGATGGGCATGGCCGTCGCGCACGTGGCCGTAGTAACGCGCCTTCAGGTCGGCATCGGCCGGAAATCCGCCGCACGCCAGTACGACGCCGCGCGTGGCGGAGATCTCCTGGCGCTTGCCGCCGTGCTCGACGATCGCGCCCGTCACGCGGCCCTCTTTCTGGACGAGCTCGACCACCGGGCTGTTCAGCCACAAATCGATGCCGCGCTCTTCGGCCGACAGGGCGAGGGCGGCGATCAGTCCGTTGCCGTTGGTCAGCCGCGTGCCGCGGTCGTGGCTGAGGCGATCGTAGGCGTAGCGCGCGGTCATGCCGGCCACGTGCAGCGCCGATCTTGCCGACCGGGTCATCTTGAAGACGTGCGGCAGGTCGTTGCGGCCCAGCATCATGCCGCCGAACGCCATCATCGTCCTGATCGGTGCGCGCAGGTCCTTGAAGCGCTTGCCAAGCCTCCGCCCGTCGAACGGCAGCGGCAGCAGCGAGCGACCGCCCTGTGCGGCGCCCGGCTTGGTCGGATGATAGTCCGCCCAGATCGGAACGGCCTCGTAGCGCACGTGCGTGTTGTTCTCGATGAACTCGACGGCGGGATTGCAGTTGTCGAGGAAGGCATTCGCCAGATCGTGGTTCAGCCGATTGCCTGCTTCGTGCTGCAGGTAGGTGAGGGCGTCTTCCTTCGAGTCGGCAATACCCAGCGCGCGGCCATGCCGGTTGCCGGGAATCCAGATCACACCCGCCGAATAGGCGGTCGTGCCACCGAACTGCGGTTCCTTTTCGACCATCACCACCTTGAGGCCCGCGTGCGAGGCCGTGAGCGCGGCGGAGAAGCCGGCCGCCCCTGAGCCGACCACGAGCAGATCGACAGCGGTCACTACGGGGCTCCCTTGGAGGCGTCGTCGTTCTCGCTGCGCCGGCGCCGGGCTTCCTTCTCGACCGCCGCGACCAGGGACGGGATGTGCGAGGCAATGGCGTAGAAGTCGCTGGCATAGAGGACCAGCAGTGTCGTCGGCTGCGTGGTGACAATCGTGGCACTGCGCGGCAGGCGGTCGAGCAGGGCCATCTCGCCGAAGAAACCGCCCTGGCCGAGCTTCACCGAATCGCGGGGCAGGCGGACTTCGACTTCGCCTTCGGAAATGAAGAACATGGCGTCGCCCGGTTCGTCGCGCCTCACCACGACGATGCGCGGCGGGTAATGGCGTACGCGCAATTTGCCCACGATCTCCGACAGGGTCACCGTGCCGAGCTCAGTGACCATCGGCACCTTGGTGACCTGGTCCCAGACACGCAGATATTCGCGGCGGCGCTCTTCCTCGGAGAATCCGGTCGCCAGGATACCGGTCATGAGCGCCAGCACCAGGATGCCGCACACCATGACCACGGATCCAATCATCTTGCCGCCGACCGTGTGCGGGATGACGTCGCCGTAGCCGGTCGTGGTCAGGGTCACGACGCCCCACCACAGCGCGGCGGGGATACTGCCGAACTGCTCGGGCTGGACATGACGCTCGAACATGTGCGTCGCCGTCGCTGCCGACACGAGGATGATGATGAAGATGATCAGGACAGAGGAAAGCGTTGCACGCTCGTTGGCGATGACCCGGCCCAGCGTCGCCATGGCGGGCGCGTGGATGCCGAGCTTCAGGATCCAGAGAATGCAGAAGATCACGGAGGCATCGCTGTTGGCCCTCAGCGAACCGGTGGTGATCGCGAACGCGGGGACGACGGCGAGCAGGCCAATCAGTCCGCTGATCGAACAGGCCCACCGCAGGCGCGCCGCCGTGTCGGTCATACCGGCATAGCGCGCCGATTCAGGCGCCGCCCATATCCGTGCGACGTATTCGGCGAGGAATATGCCGGCCACAATCACGATCGTTGCCGTCAACGCCTCCTCAAGAGCTGCGGGCAGCTTGTCGACCGACGAGAGCGCGACCGCAAGCAGACCAGCGCCCAACGCCAACAGATGGAAGGCGCGCCAACGCCGCCCGCTGGGGCTGAAACTGGTCTGTCGCAGGATCGCGTAGGTCCGTGCGCGAGTCGATGAGCCGGTGGCCGCCACGGCCAACCATAGGCGGCTTGGCGTGCGATTTGCAACGCGGGCGGTACGGTTCTACGGTCGACGCTCTCTGGGGAGCTTAAAGGGGATTTCGATGGCTTTTGGACGCAGGACGGCACTCAAGGCGGGTATTGGCGCAATTGCGATGGCTCCCGCCATGGCACCCTCGATCGTGCGCGCGCAGGCCGCGATGAAGCTGCCGCTGGCGACAGTCTGGCCCGACGCGAATTTTCACGTGATCAACTGCCGGCGCTTCGCCGATGAAGTGAAGAAAGCCACGGGCGGCGCGATCGACATCGACGTGAAGTCGGGCGGCCAGTTGGGATTCAAGGGACCCGAATGCCTGCGCGCCGTGCGCGACGGCCTGGTGCCGATCGCCGACTATCTCAATACCCAGCAGGTCGGCGACGCGCCGTTCATGGGCATCGAAGGCATGCCCTTCCTCGCCGGCTCGCGCGAGGAACTGAAGATCCTGCACAAGCACATCCGGCCGGAATTCGAGAAGATCGCGGCCGCGAACAACCAGAAGATACTCTACATCGTGCCGTGGCCCAACCAGTACCTGCACCTCAAGGTGAAGGTCGAGGCGGTCGATGGTCTGAAGGGGATCAAGATCCGCACCGCCGACAAGGGTGCACAGGACATCTGGGCTTCCGTCGGCATGGCGCCGGTCGTGATGCCGTGGGGCGAATTGCTGCCCGCGCTGTCGTCGGGCGCGGTGTCCGGTGTGTCGACCTCGGCCGTGTCCGGCGTCGACGGCAAGTTCTGGGAGTTCCTCAAGTTCTTCTATGCGACGAACCAGCAATGGTCGTCGGACATCGTGGCGATCAACCTCGACGTCTGGAAGAAGATCAAGCCGGAGCACCAGAAGGCGATCACCGATCTTGCCACGAAGCTCGAGCCGGAGTTCTGGGACGCCGCCTTCGCCGCCGACAAGGACTGCGCTAAGAAGATGACCGACGGCGGCATGCAACTCATCACGCCGTCTCCCGCCATGATCACCGACCTGCGCAAGAAGAGTGATCATCTGCTGGCCGACTTCATGAAGAAGGTTCCGTCTGCGCAGGCGCCGATCAAGGCCTTCCTCGCCGAGGTCAAGCGCGCCTGATGCACGGCGGGCCAAACCC
>CAIMEE010000219.1 GCA_903839865.1 Enhydrobacter aerosaccus
CAAGCTCGACGAGGGCCAGCGCAAGGCAATGCGCGACGGGTTCGAGAAGAACACCGCCGATCGCCGCGAGCGCATCCACCAGATCCAGCTGCTGCGCGAGCAGACCGGCGACGTGCTGAAGAAGCAGCCCGTCGACTTCGCCAAGCTCGACTCGCTGATCGAGCAGATCGCCAAGCTGCGCGGCGAGCAGCAGAAGGCCAACTTGCGCGGCATCCTCGAGATGGACGAGCATTTGACGCCGCAACAGCGCGAGCGCATGCACGATATCCTGGCCGAGCGCTATCTCGGCATGGGCGGTCCTGGAGGTCCGGGCGGCCCCGGCCGGCCAGGCGGTCCCGGACGATTCGGCGGCCCTCCCGGCGCCGGCCGTCCGCCGCAATAGGGATATTGTCGGGCGGACTGTCGTAGTCTGAGGACGGAGAGCGTATCGTCTCTCCCGTTCAGGAAAGACTTCAGCGATGAGTGTTCTTCTCGATCGGCGGCGTTTTCTCGGTGGTGCGGCAACGGCCGCCACCTTAGTGTCGATCCCGCGCCTCGTGCGCGCCGATCAGGCGATGGGCTTCGACGAAGCGCGGCACATGCTATCGCGCACCTCGTTTGGCCCGGTTCCCCAGGACGTCCAAACCCTGTCGACCCTCGACTACGGCACGGCGGTCGATCGCCTACTCGCCAATCCGCGTCGCGTTGCGCTGACGCCGGCTCCGGGCTGGGTGAACGAGGGCCTCAAGCACGTGCGCGAGGAGCAGCGCGAGGCCGTCGAGAAACTGCGCGAAGCCAAGGCCGAAAAGAAGCCCGCCGCCGGCATCGTGCGCCCGATCGAGGAGCAGGGCCGCGAACTGCGCAACTGGTGGGTCGAGGAGATGCTGGTCACCGACCAGCCGTTCGTCGAACGCATGACGCTGTTCTGGCACAACCACTTCACCTCCTCGTTGCAGAAGGTGCGGTTCGCGCCGGCGCTCTATTTCCAGAACGCATTGTTCCGCCGCGAGGCGCTGGGCAACTTCGCCACTCTCCTGAAGTCCGTCGCGCGCGATCCGGCGATGCTGATCTATCTCGACGGCGTGCGATCGGTGGCGCGCCAGCCCAACGAGAATTTCGGCCGCGAGCTGCTCGAGCTCTTCACCCTGGGCGAGGGCCACTATAGCGAAGCCGACATCAAGGCGGCGGCACGCGCCTTCACCGGCTGGTCGATCGATTCCAACACCGGCGCCTTCGCCGATCACGTCCAGCAGCACGACGGCGGCGAGAAGACCTTCCTCGGCCAGACCGGCCGTTTCGGCGGCGATGACATCATCGCCATCCTGCTGCGCAACCCGCACACCGCCGAGACGATCGTGCGCAAGCTCTGGCTCGAGTTCGTGTCGCTGAAGCCCGATCCCGAGGAAGTGAAGCGGCTGGCCGCAGTGTTCCGCACCGGCGGCTACGAGATCAAGCCGCTGATGCGCGCAATGCTGACGTCGCCCGCGTTCCGCGATCCGGCGAACCGCGGCGGCCTCATCAAGTCGCCGGTCGACCTCATCGTGGGCTCCGTGCGCGTGCTCGGTCTGCCGGTGCCGGAGAAGACGGGCCTCGTGCGCATGATGCAGGGGCTGGGGCAGGTGCCGTTCGATCCACCCAACGTCAAGGGCTGGGCCGGCGGCGAAAGCTGGATCAGCACCTACACGCTGTTGCTGCGCCAGCAGTTCCTGCGCCGCATGGTCGAGGCGACGACGGTGTCTTCGATGGATGGCGGCACGATGATGAATGCCGGAGCCGGCCGTCCCAACCGCCGCGCCGAGCGCAAGCAGGCGGCGCCGGGCGACAATGCCATGATGCAGCTTCCCGAGCAGAAGCCGGTCGAAGGCCGCAGCCTGCGTGGCGCGGGCAACGAGGCGAAGCTCGGGCCGGTCCTTGCCGGCATCGATCAGCAGATGCTGCTGCGCACCCTGCTGCCGCGTGCGCCGATCGACGGCGTCGACGTCACCTCGTCGCCTGGCACGGTGGTCGCCTCGGCGATGTTCGATTCAGCGTACCAGTTGAAGTGAGGATCCAGGCCATGGACCGTCGCGATTTCCTGCTCGGCGCCAGTGCCCTGTCGGTGGCGCTCGCCTCCCGCACCGCCTTTGCCGATCCCTCGACGCCGCCGCGCGTGCTGCTGCTGGTCGAGTTGAAGGGCGGCAATGACGGCTTGAACACGCTGATACCCTACGCCGACCCGAAGTACCGCGAGCTGCGGCCAACGATCGGCGTCCCGCGCGAGAAGGTAATCCAGCTCGACGAGAAAGTCGGGCTGAACCAGAAACTCGAGCCGCTGATGGATTCGTGGAAGGCCAGGGATCTGGCGATCGTGCAGGGCGTCGGCTACCCGTATCCCAACCGCTCGCACTTCCGCTCGATCGAGATCTGGGACACGGCCTCTGCGTCGAGCCAGACGCTGAGTGTCGGCTGGGTCGCGCAGGCCTTCAAGGGCACGGCCCCGACCAAGGGTGCGGGCGTCGACTCGATCGTGATCGACACCAACGCTCTGCCGGTGACCGGGCCGGAGCTGCGCACGATCGTTATGCAGGATGCCGAGAATTTCCTGCGCGCCGCGCAAAGCGTGAAGGACACCTCAGGTATGCAAGACGGTGGCAATCCCGCGCTGCGCCACCTGCTCGACGTGCGCCACGAGGTGAATGCGGCTGCGTCCAGCCTGCGCGCCAAGCTCCATGATAGCGCGGCACCTGCCTACGCCTACCAGGATCCGGCATTCGGCCGGCAGCTCGACCTCGCGACGCGCATCCTGATGGCTCGCGTGCCGGTGGTGGCGATCAAGGTGGCGCTGAACGGCTTCGACAATCACGCCAACCAGGTCCCGACCCAGGAGCGCCTGCTCGGCATCCTGGCCAGCGATCTCGCCGTGCTGCGCAAGAACCTGATTGCGGCCGACCTCTGGAAGAACGTGACCGTGCTCACCTACTCGGAGTTCGGCCGACGCGCGCGCCAGAATGCCAGCGGCGGCACCGATCACGGCACGGCCGCGCCGCATCTCGTCATGGGCGGAAGCGTGAAGGGCGGCCTGCATGGCGTCTATCCGTCGCTTGCCGACCTGCAGGATGGCGACATGCGTTACAGCGTCGATTTCCGTACCGTCTTCTCGACGATGGCGCGGGGATGCTGGGGCGTGCGCAACGACTTCGGCGTGCGCCAGCCGCAGAATCTGGATCTCGTCGGCTGATCTAGCCGAGCGGACGTCCCATCATCTCGTCACGCACCGAGCCTCGCACGGCCTCGATGCGGACGAACCAGATCAGCAGGGCAGCGACGAGCTTGATGGTGACCGGCACGCCGATATAGACGATCACCAGCGCCGTCGTGTCGTACAGGCCGCGCGACGGCTCGAAGCCCAGCAGCGGAAGGACCGGCAGAGAACAACCAGCGCCGATCGCCGTGGCCACCTTTGTCGCCAGCGCCCAAAGGCCGAAATAGGTGCCGGTCTTGCCCTTCGAGTCGCCGCCTTCCTGGGCATTGATCACATCCGCCAGGATCGATGGAGGAAGGCCATAGTCGGCACCCAGTCCGATGCCCGTGAAGACCGAGATCACCATGAAGAACATTAAGTCGCCTGGCCCCACCAAGAGGGCCAGACTCATGGCGACGGCCGTCAGGATCATGCCTGCCAGCCACGCCGCTGCCTTGCCGAATTTGCGCGAGAGCCACAGCCACATGGGTACGCTGACCGCGCCCGAGAAAAAGTAGATCAGCAGAATGATTCCGGCGTGTGTCTGGGTGCCCTTCAGAACGTTGTCGACGTAGAACAGCATCACGCCCACCGCCACGCCCAGCGCCGCGCCGTTGACCACGAAGACCAGCAATAGTCGCCGGAACAGCCGGTTCTTGAGCGGATTGAAGAAGGCGAGAAGGGCGGAGCCCTCGGCGTGGACGACGGGCGGATGGACCGACGGACCCGCCCACAGGAGGCACGGCAGGCTGAAGCCGACGACCAGCGGGACGAAAATGGCACCCAGCAGCACGTAGCTCTGCGTTTCGCCGAAGCTCTGCAGCACGGAAGGGAGGACCACGGCAACAGCGAAGCCCAGCAGGCCGAAGACCTCGCGCCCGACCGTGACCCTCGTTCGCTCGTTGTAGTCGTCGGTCAACTCGGCGCCGTGCGCATGATAGCTGATGGACACGCCGGAATAGCCGAGATGAACCAGCAGCAGCGCCGCCGCCAGCCATGTTGCCAGCAGTGTCTGACTGCTGAACCACGTGTCGGGCGGATCGAACAGCATGTAGAATCCCGCAACGAGGAAAGGCAGCGACATCGCGACAAACAGCAGGCGCCCGCGCGGTCCGCGCTTGGTGAAGCGGTCGCTGAACAGGCCGATCAGAGGATCCTGGATTGCGTCGATGACGCGGGTGATGATGAAGATCGGGCCCATGATCTCGAGCGAGAGCTTGAGCACGCCGCCATAGAAGTGGCTGACATTCAGCACGACCGGCAACGCCGCCATCGACAACGGGAGCTGAAGCGTCGAATAGGCAACGAGCCGCCCGAATGGAATTTTCTCTCGGGAAGCACCACCGCTCCCGTTGGGACCTGCACTCACGCGATAGCCTTCCTGTTCACCGCGCCTTGACCGGACGGCGTTGGTCGTTTCCGACGACTATAGCTATATATGCTTGAAGTGCGCCTGCAAGACATCTGTGCGCCGGGTCGAGAACCCTGCGGCGCAATAGGCCAGGTAGAATCGCCACATCCGGCGGAAACGCTCGTCGAAGCCCAGTGTGGCGACCTGGTCGGCGACGCTGTCGAAACGGCCGAGCCAGGTCTCGAGCGTCTGCGCATAGTCCAGTCCAAAGCTGTAGAGCTCGGCGATCTTGAGCCCTGCACGGCGGCATTGTTCGGCGATTCCCTGCGGTGACAGCAGCATGCCGCCCGGGAAGATGTACTTCTGGATAAAGTCGGGACGGCTGCGGTAGCCCTCGAAAAAATTGTCGGCGATCACGATCGCCTGCACGAGTGCCGAGCCGCCGGGAGAGACGTGGCGCTTGAGCGCGCTGAAATATTCCGGCCAGTGACGCTCGCCCACCGCCTCGATCATCTCGATCGACACAATATGGTCATAACTGCCCTTGATGTCGCGATAGTCGCAAAACTGCAGGTCGACGCGATCTGCGAGGCCGGCCTTCTCCAGCCGCGCGCGCGCGAAGGCGAGCTGCTCCCTGGAAATCGTGATGCCGGTCACGCGCATGCCGCGCCGCGCCGCCACCTCGGCGAAGCCGCCCCAGCCGCAGCCGATCTCGAGGATACTGTCGCCCTGCTTGGCGCCGAGCTGGGTGAGGATGCGGTCGTACTTGTCGATCTGCGCCACGTCGAGCGGCTTGCCCTTCTGCCCGTCATAGAGGGCCGACGAGTAGGTCATCGTGGGATCGAGCCAGAGCCGGTAGAAATTATTGCCGAGATCGTAGTGCGCATGGATGTTGCGCTTCGATCCTTCGCGCGAATTGTCACGCCGCCAGTGCATCAGCTTGAGCGCGAGATTGTGGAAGATGTTCGTGTGGACCACGTTGCCCAGTGCCTTGTCGTTGGCAACGAACAGCGCGAGCAGCTTCGGAAGTTCCGGCGAGTCGCAGTAGCCGTCCATGTACGCTTCGGCGAAACCCATGTCCCCGTCCAGCAGCACGCGGCGGAACAGGCGCCAATCCTTGACCGTGATCTCCGCGGCGGGCTCTGCACCCGCCGCGCCAAACACGCGCGTCGTCCCGTCCGGAAGCCGCAGGGTCAGGCGACCGACAGCGAGGCGTTCGAGGGCTTTGAGAACGAGGCGCGATGCAATGGTCATGCGGTCAGCGGGTAACCAACTCCCGGGGTGGCGCGGGCTTGCGGTAAAATCTTGCCCGCTTTCTCCAGAGTTTCAAGGCCTGCCAGTGAATTCTGGCGACGACTCCCAACGTCATCGTGGGGTTGCAGAGGAAACGGCGCGCTACCGTACGATCGGCGAGCGGCTCGCGGTGGCCAGCCACGGAGGTCGCGAGCATCAATCCCTCCGCGTCGTGATAATTTACATCGACATGGGCGACCGCGGGATCGAGCCGGAAGCGGAAGCGATAGGCGCCCTCGACGGGCAGGAACGGCGACACGTGGAAGACCTTTCGTCCGTCGAACCATTCGTCGGCCTCGAGGGGGCGATGGTCGGCGTGGTGCACCAGATAGCAATGGGTCTCGCCGAAGGTGTTGTTGACCTCGCACAGCACCGCGCGAAGCGCACCGGCGCGGTCGCGGCAAAACCAGAAGCTCACGGGATTGAACACGTAGCCGAACAGGCGAGGCATCGTCATCAGCTCGACATTACCGTCGCACGCGTCGGCCAGCCCGTGATCGGCAAGTATGCCCTTCAGCCACACCCGAAGGTCACCGCCATCGCGAGCGCCGTGATCGGCGCGGCGGAAGGAAACCAGTCCCGGCCGGTCGAGCTTCAGCCAGCGTCCGGCGACGCTGTCCAACGCGTCCAGACCTAGGCAGAGATAGGAGACCTTGTAGCGAAAGGCATGGGCGCGTGGGCGCAGTCGACGATGCACGACGACCGCTTCCACTATGGAATGAGTAGCCCCGGTCACGGAACGTCCGATGCCAGCCGCGCGGCGGCTGGCAGGGGCAGGCCGGCGATGCCAGGGCTGGCCTTTACGATGCGCGGCGGATCGCCGATGCGCCGATGCTCCTCGGGGCGCCGCCAGGGACGGTGGGCGCCCAGCTGCTCTGCAATGTCGAGACCAGCCGACAGGGCGTCCTCATGGAAGCCATAGCCGCAGTAGCTGCCGCAGAAGTAGGTATTCTGCACACCCTGCAGTTCATGGAGGTGACGCTGCGCGCGGATGGCGGCCGAATCGTACATCGGATGCTCGAAGGTGACGTGCTGAAGTGCGCCCTGGGGCTCGCGGCCGGGATTGACCGAAACGAACAGGGGCTGGGGCGTGACGAAGTTCTGCAAGCGGTTCATCCAGTAGGTAACGCTGACGTTCGCTTCGGCGCTAGCGCTGCCGGCCACATAATTCCAGCTCGACCAAGCGCTGGGCCTCTGCGGCATCAGCGTGGTGTCGCCGTGCAGCCAGACGTCGTTCGACGAATAGGCGAAGCAGCCCAGAAGTTCGCGCTCGCGCGGGCTTGGATTTTCGAGCAGCGCCAGCGCGGTGTCGGCATGACAGGACATCACGACGTTGTCGAAGCGATCCCAGTGACCCGAGGCATCGCGCACGGAGACCCCCGTCGCATCGCGCCGGATCGCCGTCGCGGGCGTGGCAAGACGTGCGCGGGCGCGCAGCGGCGAGGCGATGCGCTCGACGTAGGACCGGCTACCGCCGCTCACGGTGCGCCAGCGAAGTTGCGGGCCCGTGGTCAGCAAGCCGTGATTGTTGAAGAAGCGCGCGAAGGTCTGGGCGGGGAAGTCGAGCATCCGGCCAAGCGGTGTCGACCAGATGCAGGACGCCATCGGCACGAGATACTGGTCGCGAAAGGCATCGCTCAGGCCTGCGTGCTTGACGAAATCGCCGATCGTGAAATCGAGATCCTCCGCCCGGTCGAGAAGCTGAGGCGCCAGGCGATTGAAGCGGAAGATATCGCGGGTCATCCGCAGGAAGGACGGCCGCACCATGTTGCGGCGCTGTGCCAGGTATCCGCCGTAGGAGCTCGCGTATTCGAGGCGGCCGCCGTCGAGGCTGACGGCGAAGGACATGTCCGATTCCTGGGTCGGAACGCCGAGATGCTCCAGCAGTGCGATCAGGTTGGGATAGTTGCGCTCGTTGTAGACGATGAAGCCCATGTCGACCGGCTGCGTGCGCTCGTCCGCGGCGCTCCCCAGCGGCGCATCAACGGTGCAGGCGTGTCCGCCGAAGCGCGCTTCACGTTCGTAGACCACGACGTCGTGCTGTCGGCTGAGTGACCACGCCGTACCCAAGCCCGCAACGCCGGCGCCAATGACAGCAATTTTCATCTGCAATAGTCCTTAAGCGGCACTCAGGCCGATTTTTTCAACGAACGGAACGCAACGAGTGCTCGATCGCGCGCCTGGGCGTGATCGACGATGCGTTGCGGGTAGATCTCGGGCGGCAAGCGGGTCTTCGCCTCCCACGGGCAGTGAATGACCTCCGTCGGCAGGCTGCCGAGCTCAGGCACCCAGCGGCGGACGTAGTCGCCGCGCGGGTCGAACTTCTCGCCCTGGAGCACAGGGTTGAAGATGCGGAAGTAGGGCGCGGCATCGGCGCCGCTGCCCGCGACCCACTGCCATCCCATGGCGTTGTTGGCGGGATCGGCATCGACCAGCGTGTCCCAGAACCAACGCTCGCCCGCACGCCAGTCGATCAAGAGGTCCTTGGTCAGGAACGACGCCACGATCATGCGCACGCGGTTGTGCATCCAGCCGGTTGTCCAGAGCTCGCGCAGCCCGGCATCGACGATGGGATAGCCGGTGCGGCCGCGACGCCAGGCCTCGAGCGTGCCGTCCTCGTCGATCCAGGGGAACGAATCGAATTCGGCCCGGAAGTTCTTCCGGCTGAGGTCGCCGTGGTGGAAGAGAAGGTTGTACGAGAACTCGCGCCAGCCCACCTCGGTGAGGAACTTTTCGGTCGCCGCCGACATGCCGCGCGTCGTGGCAGCGCGCCAGATCTGGCGCGGGCTGATCTCGCCGAACGCAAGGTACGGCGACAGGCGCGACGTCGCGGGAACGGCGGGGAGGTCGCGCGCCTGCCGATAGTTGGCGAGCGCCTTGTCGAGGAAGATGGACAGCCGCCGCTGGGCGCCCGCCTCACCCGGGGTCCAGCTCGCGCGCATTCCGCCGGCCCAGTCGGGAGCGGTCGGGAGCAATGCCCAGTCCTCCGCGCAATCGCTGGCGAACCAATTCTTGGGCGCGGGCAAGCTCTTGGGCGCAGGAAAGCCGGTGCCGGGCGATGGCAGTTCACGGCACGCCCGCCAGAAGGCTGTGAAGACCTTGAACGAGCCGCCGGTGGCGGTCTTCACTTCCCATGGTTCGTAGAGGAGGTTGCCCTTGAGGCTCTCGGCGACCAGGCCGCGCCGGTCGAACGAATGCTTCACCCGGGTATCACGTTCGCGCGAACCCTCGTCATAGGCGCGGTTCCAGTACAGCGCCGTGGCGTCATACTCCGCGGCCACCTCCGCGATGACCCTTTCCGCGGGGCCGCGCCGCAGAATTAGCCGGGAGCCCAGGGACCGCAGCGAGGCGTCGAGGGACTGCAAACTGTGGTGCAGCCACCAGCGTGA
>CAIMEE010000220.1 GCA_903839865.1 Enhydrobacter aerosaccus
CCCATGAACAGGAACTTGCCCATCGCGGTGAGGTCACGCTTGGTCGTGTAGCCGTAGAGGCTGAGCGCGCCGAACGAGGCGGCCGTCACGAAGAAGGTGCGTGCCACCGAAGCGCCGGTGTAGCGGAACAGCAGCAGCGAGAGGCTGACGCCCATCAGCGCGGTGACCGCCCAGTAAACGGCTTGGACGCCGGCGACGCTCATCTGAGCGGCGCGGAAGCCAACGAGAAGCAGCAGGCCCATCGGCGCGAGGATCGCGACCCAGCCCAGCACGTTCAGGCCGACGATCATGACGTTGCCGCCACGTGTCAGGCCTGTCTCGAAGAAGATGCCCCGAAGTTCAGGCGATGCGAACAGCGCGAATGCCACGATGCCCGACAACGCCAGGCCCGAGGCCATGTAGTTGTAGACGCGGATCATGTGCGCGCGCAGACCGACGTCGAATGCCTGGTCGGCGGTGCCCGCGCGATTGAAGACGTTGAAGTTCTGGTTAGCCATTTGAGCTGAGCCTCCTTGGGGTGCGTTTAGTGGCCCCCTTTCGCATGACAATGTGGGAGGACAGACCGAATGAATCAATAGCGATCGAAGGGCCGAACTACCCGCCCCGACTGCAAAATACCTATTCGTTCCGTAACAAAGCCAGGGGGCGTTGCCTTAATGCTGCCAAAGTTCCCGCCAGCCCAAAAGCCAGGGTCAGGACCATGGCGCCCAGCGCCACGGAGATCGCGACCGCTGGCAGGAATGTCCATTCGAGCTTCATCAGGCGGGTGACCACCAGATAGGCCGCGATCGTGCCCACCCCGATGGCGGCCAGCGCCGTCGCGAGACCGAGGGCCGCGAACTCCCAGGCGAAGATCCCGGCGATGCGGGCGCGCGTGGCGCCCAGGACCTTCATCACCACCGCCTCGTGCACCCGCCGCCGCTGGGTCGCCAGCATGGCGCCGGCCAGCACGAGGACGCCCGCCAGGATGCTGAGCAGCCCGATGCAGCGCGTGGCGAATTCGATGTTGCCCAGCACGTCCGAGGCCGTCTCGATCGCGTCGCGGATGCGCACGACGGTGACATTGGGGAATTTGTCGGTGACCAGGCTGAAGATCTGGTCCTCCGCCGCCGGTGTCGCCTTCACCGTCGCGAGATAGGTGTGCGGCGCCTTGTCGAGCGTGCCGGGCGAGAAGACGAAGACGAAATTGATCGCGAGCGTCTGCCACACGATGCGGCGCAGCGAGGCGATCCTGGCCTCGATGTCGCGGCCCAGCACATTCACCGTGATCGTGTCGCCGACGCCGATGTGGAATGCCTCGGCCAGCCCCTGGTCGAACGACACGAGCTGCGGCCCGCGGTAATCGTCCGGCCACCAGTTGCCCGCCACGATCTTCGCGCCCTCGGGCGGCGCCGCCGCGTAGGTCACGCCACGATCGCCGTCGACCGCCCAGCGCGCGTCCGGCGGCACCTCCATCTGGTCGACCGGCGTGCCGTTGATCTTGGAGATGCGGCCGCGCAGCGACGGCACCTCGTCGAGCGCACCGGCGCCGGGTATGGCGGCGATCGCCTTCCGGAAGGCATCGATCTGGCTCGACTGGATGTCGACAAAGAAGAAGGCGGGCGCGTCCTTGGGAATGCGGCTGGTGATCTGGTCGCGGAGATTGCCCTGGATCAGCGCCGTGCCCACCAGCACCGTGAGGCCGAGGCCCAGCGACAGCATGACGATCGGCGTGGGCGCCCCCGGCCGATGGAGGTTCGCAAGCGCCAGGCGCAGGGCAGCGAACTTGGGCTTGCCGGTCTTGGCGGCCGCGAACATCAGCCCTTGCGCGAGGGCCGGGAACGCCAGGAACGCGCCGACCGATCCCGCTACGAAATAGGCGCCAATTCGCTTTTCGACGGCGGTGAAGACGGTGAACAGGGCAAGCGCCATCGCCACGCCGCCCAGCACCAACCCGTCGCGCCAATCCAGCCCTTGCCAGCCGAAGCGCTTCCTCTGCGGAACGATCGCGCCGCGCATCAGGGTTGCCGCCGGCACGTTGCGGGCGCGCATCAGCGGCATCAGCGCGAACAGGAGAGTCACCAGCACGCCGAAACCCGCGGCGACCAGGATCGGTCGCGCATAGATGTCGATGCGCGCGCGCACCGGCAGGAGATCGGCAATCAGCGTCCGGGCGGCGAAGGGCAATCCCACGCCCACGACAATGCCGATCGCGATGCCCACCAGGGCCAGCGCCGCGAGCTGGAGGAAATACGTCGAGAAGATCAGCCGCTGCGGCGCGCCGAGGCACTTCATGGTGGCGATGGTGCGCTGGCGCGTGGCGAGGAAGCTCGACACCGAATTGCCGACGCCGACGCCGCCCACCAGCA
>CAIMEE010000221.1 GCA_903839865.1 Enhydrobacter aerosaccus
CTTCAGTTGGCGAAGACATGATCGTAGATCTCCCTGTCTTCCGGGAAGGTGCTGGCTTCGGCGAACGCAATGGCATCGGCGATGCGCTTTTCCTCGGTGGCTTCGATCGACTTCTTCAACTCGTCGGGCAGCAGCTTGCCAACGATCTTGAGGTTGTCGCCTTCGATCTTGGCGTCGAGTTCGGCATCGGGCCGGTATTTGTGGATGCGGTCTTCCGTCGGGCCGACATGGTCTCGCCAGCGATAGGTCATGCACTCGATGAAGCGCGGGCCTTCGCCACGACGAACGGCAGCGATGGCGGCGCCTGCGCGCTCGTGCAGTTCCATCGGCACGTGATCCTCGACGTGCTCGGCCGGAATGCCATAGGCCTGGCTGCGCGCCAGCAGTCCCGGTCCGGCAAGCCGGTCCTTCACGTGGCTGTAGATCGCAAAGAAATTGTTTTCGCAGACGAACAGGATCGGCAGCTTCTTGAGCGAAGCGAAGTTCATGCTCTCGTGCCAGGCGCCCTCGTCCGTCGAGCCTTCGCCGAAGAAGCAAACGACGATCGACTTCGACTTTTGCATCTTCAGCGCCAGCGCCGCGCCTACAGCATTGGAAATACCCGTGGCCACGACGGCCGACGTGCCCATCATGCCGACCGAAGGGTCGACCAGATGCATCGAGCCGGCCTTGCCGCGGGCGCAGCCGTCGACCTTGCCGTACAGCTCGGCCATCATGCGCGGCACGTCACCGCCCTTGGCGAGATAGAGGGCATGACCGCGATAAGTGCCGAACAGGATGTCCGTCTTTTCCAGGTGATCGCAAACGGCAGCCGACACGGCTTCTTGGCCAATGCTGAGATGCACCGGGCTCTTGATTTTGTCCGTCGGGTAGAGACGGATGATCTCCTCCTCGACGCGCCGAATGAGGTACATGGACCGATAGAGACGTGCCGCCGGGCTATTTGAACGCTCTTCCATTACGCTGCCGCGCTGACCTTGTTGTTGCAGTACCACTGATACATTTGTGCCAAACCGTCCGCAAGCTCAGTGGAGGCACGCCAGCCGAGCGCAGCGAGGCGCGAGTTGTCGAGCAGCCTGCGCGACGCGCCGTCGGGCTTGCTCGCATCGAAGGTGAGCGCGCCTCGATAGCCCACCACCTTGGCAGTGAGTTCGGCAAGTTCACGGATCGAGACATCGACACCGATGCCGATGTTGATCGGTTCGCCCGCTGAATAGCGCTCGAGGACAAAGACGATCGCATCGGCGGCATCGTCGACGAACATCAGTTCCCGGCGCGGCTTGCCCGAACCCCAGATCGCGACTTCGGACACATTCTTGTCGCGCGCTTCGATCATTCGCCGCATCAGCGCGGGCGCCACGTGGCTCATCAGCGGATCGAAGTTGTCCCCGGGGCCATAGAGATTGGTCGGAATGACGGTGATGTAGTCGACGCCGTATTGCGCCCGATACGTGGACGCCATGCCGGCCGTCGCGAGCTTGGCCATTGCATAGGCCGCATTGGTAGGTTCGGGCGGACCGGCGCCTAGGCTCGCCTCGGCGATCGGCTGGGGCGCCCCTACCGGATACATGCAGCTGCTGCCAAGATTGAGCAGCCGGCGCACGCCCACCTTATGGGCGGCACTGACGACGTTGGTGCCGATCATCAGGTTGATGGAGAGGAATTCCGCCGGCAGCGTCGAATTGGCGTGGATTCCGCCCACCCGGGCCGCGGCCATGACGATGGCGTCCGGACGCTGTTTCTCGAGCCACCGCTCAACGTCGGCCTGACGCGTCAAATCTATTTCGCTGTGGGCAACTGTCAGGATCTCGCATTTCTCGCGCGCAAGCCGGCGCACGACGGCGCCACCCACCATGCCGCGATGACCCGCCACCCATATGCGCTTGCCTGAAATGTCGAAAATCTTGGGATCCACGTCGCCCCCGGTTAAGGCGGGCGGAACATGACGGGTCGGAATCGGCCGGTCAAGCGGCGGAAAAGCCACCAAAATCAGCCCGCTAGACCGGCTTTTGAAGGGTGGCGTGGCGCCCCGGCCTGCACTAGGTTCCCCCACGTTTGGGGCATTGGGAACCGGAAATGGCACGTCCGCGCGTTTTGATTACCGGCATCACAGGCATGGTGGGCTCGCACCTCGCCGATTTCCTGCTGGCCGAGACCGACTGGGAAATCTACGGCATGTGCCGCTGGCGCAGCCCCATGGACAATCTCGGGCACATTGCCGGACGCATCAACGCCAAGGACCGCGTCTTCCTGTTGTATGGCGACTTGCGCGACACGATGTCGATCCGCGACGTCGTGGTGAAGGCCAAGCCCGACTACGTCTTCCACCTCGCCGCGCAGAGCTTTCCGCGTACCAGCTTCGATGCGCCACTCGACACGATGGATACCAACATCCAGGGCACGGTGCGCGTCCTCGACGCGCTGCGCGAGCATGCGCCCAAGGCCATCATCCACGTCTGCGCCTCCTCCGAGGTGTTCGGCCGCGTGCCCAAGGAAAAGTTGCCGATCGACGAGGAATGCTCGTTCCACCCGGCTTCGCCCTACGCCATCTCCAAGGTCGGCACCGATCTGGTCGGCCGTTTCTACGCCGAAGCCTACGGCATGACGATCATGACGACGCGCATGTTCACCCATACCGGACCACGCCGTGGCGATGTTTTCGCGGAGTCGACCTTCGCCAAGCAGATCGCGATGATCGAGAAGAAACTGATTCCGCCCGTGGTCAAGGTCGGCAACCTGCAATCGCTACGCACCATCGCCGACGTGCGCGACGCCGTGAAAGCCTACTACATGCTTGTCACCGTGAAGCCCGTCGCCGGCGCCTACTACAATATTGGCGGCACCCACTCGATGACCGTCGAGGACATCCTCAAGACCCTGATCTCCTATTCTCCCCGCAAATCCGAGATCACGGTCGAGATCGACCCCGACCGGCTCCGCCCGATCGATGCCGATCTGCAGGTGCCGAATACCGCCAAGTTCGAGGCGCATACCGGCTGGAAGCCCACGATCCCTTACGACAAGACCTTGCGGGACCTGCTCGACTACTGGCGTGAGCGCATCGCGACCGAAGGCGACCGCTTCCTAACGCGCTAGCTTCGACGTCCGCCGATACCAGTCGAGCGTGTCGGCGAGGCCGGCACGCAACGACATCGA
>CAIMEE010000222.1 GCA_903839865.1 Enhydrobacter aerosaccus
ATTACGGTCGTTACTGACGACATATCGTTGACCGGCTTGAAACTAGGCCATGCCGACGGGACAAAATATATGCCCGTCCTATGCGCGCGGCCCTTCATCCCTCTCGAATTCCTAAGGCCCTCGCCTCCACCTCCTGCCGCGAGAACCCATCGCCAGGAGGTCACGATGAAGCGGCACGGGACGCCGATCGTTTGCATTGCCGCGCTGGCAGCGGCGGTGATCGCGGGACGCATCTTGCTGGTCGAGTTCTTTCCAGGAGCGCTGCAGCTCTTCGCGTCGGCCCTTCCCTGAGGCCGGAACTCGCCCGGGGACCGTGCGTTCTTCTCGTGAGTTTGCCGGGAGTTTGCGTGGATACGATCCTCGCACGAGCTGCAGAGAACGCCGAGCCGGGACTGGTCGCGGCCGGTGTCTATGCGCGCGGCCAGCGGGTGCAGGACATCCGCATCGAGGAGGCCGGCGCCTGGTCGCGCAAGGAAGGCCGCGTCGTCTGGATCGGACTCTACGTGCGTTTCAAACGCATGGGCTGGCTTTAGCAGGACGCGCGGCGCGTCACTCCTCGAAGATCGCGACCGCCCTCGTCCAGCCGGCGCTGGCGCCGCGGATCTTGTGCGGGAAGCAGGAGATGGTGAAGCCGTCCGGCGGCAGCGCCTCGAGATTGTGCAGCTTCTCGATGTGGCAGTAACCGATGTCGCGGCCGGCCTTGTGACCTTCCCAGATGATCGAGGGATCGTGGTCCTTCTCCCACTTCTGGGCGGTGAAGTAGAACGGCGCGTCCCAGCTCCAGGCGTCGGTGCCGGTGAGGCGGACGCCGCGCTCGAGCAGGTACATGGTGGCGTCGTAGCCCATGCCGCAGCCCGAGTTCACGTACTTGTCGGTGCCGTAGGCCGAGCCCGCCCGCGTGTTGACCACGACGATCTCGAGCGGCTTCAGCACGTGCCCGATACGCTTCAGCTCGTCGTCGACTTCCTGAGCGGTGATGACATGGCCGTCGGCCATGTGGCGGAAGTCGAGCTTCACGCCGGGCTGGAAGCACCATTCGAGCGGCACCTCGTCGATGGTGATGGCGCGCTCGCCCTTGTTCATCGTCGGATGGAAATGATAGGGCGCGTCGAGATGCGTGCCGTTGTGCGTCGACAGCTGGATGGTTTCGACCGCCCAGCCCTGGCCGTCGGGCAGGTCCTTCTTCTCGAGCCCGGGAAAGAACTGCGCGATGCGCTCGACCGACTGGTCGTGCTTCATGTAGGCGATCTTGGGCGCGAACGCGGGCGGATCGGAAATGACGTCGTTTTCCAGATAGATCGACAGGTCGACGAAACGGCGCTTCATGGCAATCTCCTCCCGGGAGTGATTGCCGCCTAGTTTCGGGGTTTTGGCTCGACCGTCAATTGCGGAGGCTTGATCGAATTCAGGATCGACAGCGACAGCAGCCGGCCAATGCACTTCTGGCCGAAATCGTTGAGGTGCAGGCCGTCGCTGGTCACGAACTGCGCGTAGGGCATGCCGTCGTTGTACCAGGCGCGCATGATCTCGAAGCGCCGGAACAGGCCCACGTTCTTTTCCTTCGCGACCTCGGCCATGACGCGGGCATATTCCTCCTCGTCGGGCAGCGCCACGACGGCGGGCACGTACTGCAGGTTCATCAGCACGAACTCGGGTCCGAGCGCGCGGCCGATATCGATGCCGGCGCGGACCTTCTCGGCGAACTTGTCGAGCGGCGTGCGGCGGATCGCGGAGTTGGTGCCGACCTGCCAGACCACGATCTGGGCCTTGTGCCCTTCGACATCGGCCTTCATGCGCTTAACTTCTTCTTCGGCGTCTTCGCCGCCCACGCCCTTGTTGAAGACCTGCACGTCGACTCCCGGCAGCATCTTGTCGAGGTTCATCTTGAGCTGGGCCGGATAGGCGAAGGAGGGATTGCTGGCGCCGTAGCCCTGTGTCGAGGACGACCCCATCGCCACGACGCGTAGCGCCTTCTTGTCGGTGATCGACACGCGCGCGGTCTCGAGCGGATTGCCCAACTCGAGCAGGCGGCGCGACGCCCGGCACTTCGCATCGTCGGCGAGGCAGACCACGCTCGGCAGGACGGTCGCCATGATCGCGCCCACGATGAGATTGCGAAGATTCATCTAGCGAGCGGCCTTGAGGGCGGTCTCGACCTTGAACCAGGTCGCGGCGTAGGCGAAGGCGGTCATGATTGCGATACCGGCGAGGCTGACGACAAACTGGGCCCAGAGCGATTCGTCGAATTGGGCGTCTACGATCTGGGCACTCAATGCAAGGAAGGTGCCCACGCAGAATATCTGCAGCGAGTGCTCCCCGCACCTGCGAAGTGGCTCCATCACCCGCCAGCGCAGGAAAGCCGCCTGGGGAGGAATGGCCAGCCGGACGAACCAGGCGATCGCCAGGAAGTGCAAGAACCTCAGGATGTCCACGTTGGTCTTGTCGATCGGGTAGATCTGCCGGGCGACCCATTCCGGAATCAGCCGTTCCAGCGAATTATAGTGCCAGGACAAGGCGATAAAGGCCGCGAAGCAGAGGAACAGGAAGGCCGCCACCGAGACCGGCCAGCGCCAGCGGTCCATCCAGGTGAGCCGGGGCGCCATCACCGCCATGACCGCGCCGGTGTAGAAAACCACCTGCCAGGCCATGGGATTGAAGAACCAGAACTTGCCTTCCGGGTAGCCGGCCAGATTCCAATCGAAGTGGCAGGTTGCCGCATAAAGTGCGACCGAGACGGCCAGCACTGCCCGCGGCCAGTGCATGATCGCGGGCAAGGCGAGCGGAAAAGCCGCCAGCAGGACGATGTAGAGCGGCAGCACGTCGAGATTGACCGGCCGGAATTTGAGCAGCGCGGCCTCGAGCAGGGCGCGATACGGATCCTGGCCCAGGCCCATCAGCTGCATTTCCTCGATCAGCGCCGTCGCATTCCGGTTGATCGAGAACCACGCAATCAGTGCGACGAAGGCCACGAACAGCAGGATGTGCGCAACATAGAGCTGCCAGACGCGGCGATAGATGCGCGCGGCGGCCTTGACCCAGCCCTGCCGCGCCATCATGCGGCTGTAGGCGATCACGGCAGTGTAGCCCGAGATGTAGACGAAGATCTCGGTCGCATCGCTGAAGCCGTAATTGCGCACCGTGACCCAGCTCAGGATGTTGTCCGGCACGTGGTCGAGGAATATGAACCACAGCGCCAGACCCCGGAACAGATCGAGCCGGAGGTCGCGCGTCCCGGAGACGGCGGCGGGGTTCGTCGGGGCCTTCATTGCCCCATTGGTATCGCAGGTCCGGCGCGGGCGCCACGCGCCGGGGCGCGACGATTTTAGCCGATAATCTTCTTCTCGCGCATCGCCTTTACTTCGTCCGTCGAGAAGCCGCCGATGTCAGCCAGGACCGTATCCGTATGCTCGCCCAGCGACGGCGGGGGACGGGTGTCGTCGACCGGCGTGTCGGAAAAGCGGTAGTTCGACCCGATGATCGGCACGTCGCCGACCCTCTTGTGCTTGTAGGTCTTGAGCATGCCGCGGCGCTTCACCTCGGGCTCGTCGAGCGCTTCCTTCATGGTGCGGATCGGCCCGGCCGGCAGGTGGCGCAGCTTCTGAGTCCAGTTCTCCTTGGTGTCGGTCTTCAGCACGTCTTCCATCAGCTTGGTCAGCGCGGGCTTGTTGGCGACGCGATCCGCCACGGTGAGGAAGCGCGGATCGGTCGCCCATTCGGGATGGCCCATCGCCTTGCAGGTATCGACGAACAGCTTCTGGTTGGCGACCGCCATGTAGATCTTGCCATTGCTCGTATCGAACGAGTTGTTCGGCGCCGAGGCGAAGTGGCCGTTGCCGGCGCGCTTGGGCTGGTCGCCGCCGACCAGGTAATAGGCGCCCATGTTGCCAAGCGAGGCGAGCGCGGTGTCGTAAAGCGCGAGGTCGATATGCTGGCCCTTGCCCGTCGAGGTGCGCGCATAGAGCGCCGCATTGATCGCAGCCACCGAATGAATCGCCGTCATCGTGTCGACGATGGCGATGGCATGGCGAAGTCCCTCGCCGTCCGCCTCGCCGTTCACGCTCATCATGCCCGACTCGGCCTGCAAGACCGGATCGTAGCCGGGACGATCCGATAGCGGCCCGGTCTGGCCGTAGGCCGAAATCGAGAGGCTGATGAGCTTGGGGTATTTCTCGCGAAGGCTGGGATAGTCGAGTCCGTATTTCCTCAGCACGCCCGGACGGAAGTTCTCGACCATTACGTCGGCTTTCGCGAGCAGCTTGTGAACGACCGCTTGGCCCTCTGGCTTGGTGAAGTCGAGCGCGACGCTCTTCTTGCCGCGATTGAAGGTCATGAAGAAGTGGCTCTCGCCGGTCGGCCCGCCCTTGCGCGGCCCCGCGCCCTTGCGCGTGTCGTCGCCGCCGTCGGGGTTCTCGATCTTGATCACCTCGGCGCCCATGTCGGAGAGGATCTGCGTGCACAAAGGCCCCGCGATCACGCGCGAAAAATCCACGATGCGAACGCCGGTCAACGGCGGCTTACCTGACTGTGACATGGACGCAAGGTAGGGCTGCAGCCCGTGCGCTGTCCATGCGCGGCGTTTCCATTACACTGTCGTCCATGCCTTCATTTCGCATGTCGCTCTCTCGCCGCGCCGTATTGGCGCTTCCCCTCCTCGCCGCCGTTCCCGCCCACGCGGAGACCTGGCCCAGCAAGCCCGTCCACATCGTGGTGCCCTTCGCGCCTGGCGGCTCGGGCGACATCACCGCGCGCCTGGTCGGCAAGTACCTGGAAGACAAGACCGGCCAGCCCTTCGTGGTCGAGAACAAGGCCGGCGCCAACGGCATCGTGGGCGTGCTCTCGGTGAAGAGCTCCGCGCCGGACGGCTACACGCTGATGCTGGCCACGACCTCGACGAATGCCGCCAACATCCACATGTACAAGAGCCCGGGCTACGACCCCGAGAAGGACTTCTCGGTCGTGGGCGTGATCGGGCTCAGCGGCGCCTTCATCGTCGTGCCGGCCGACAGCCCGCACAAATCGATCAGCGACCTGATCGCCTTCGCCAAGGCCAATCCCGGCAAGCTGAACTACGGCTACTTCAATGCGAGCTCGCAGGTGCCGGCAGCGGTGCTGGGCGAAAAGGCCGGCGTCGATTGGCAGGGCGTCGCCTACAAGGCGATCGGCAATGCCTGGAACGATCTCTATGCCGGCGCGATCCAGTTCATGTTCGTTGATCTCACCGCGGCGCGCGGCCAGGTCGTTTCGAAAAAGGCACGTCCGCTCGCGATAACGCTGGCCGAGCGCAGCCCGCTCTACAAGGACGTGCCCGCCCTGGCCGAGACCTTCCCGGGTTTCGTCAGCACCGGCTTTCTCGCAGTCGCGGTGCCGAAGGCAGTACCCGACGAGATCAAGCAGAAGCTCAACGCGCTGATCAACGAGGCGATCTTCTCGCCGGAGATCAACAAGCGGCTCAACGACGAGTTCGCGCTCACGCCGCACAAGCTCGATCTCGCGCAATGTGCCCAGCAGGACCGCGAGGAGCGCGCCAAGTGGGCCGAGTACGTCAAGATCGCGAAGATCGAGCCGCAGTGACGCTCAACGCTCGATAAATTCAAGCCACAGTCCGCGGCCCTCGACCCACAGGCTCTGGCGCCCGCAGCCGGTAACCTGACGGTATTTCTTGCCTCGGCCGTCGAGATAGCCGTAGGTGATAGCCAGGCTCTGGACCTTGACCGTCACCGCGACGATCGGGCGGCCACTCACCACCTGCGCCGATTCCGGCAGCATCAGGATCTCGCCTTCCTGGAACTGGACGGACTTCGACCCGAAGCCGAACGGCATGCAGAACGTGCCGTTGACCACCTTGGCACCGGGCAGGTTCGCAAGCTTGGGCTCCGAGGGACTGCCTGCCAGCCAGATGCCCGACAGACCGACGGCCGCATTGTCGTGTTGAAAATCCTCGAGCATGTCGGTCGGCGAGCGCTGACGGTCACCGAAGAAAACGCCCGGCGGCGGCGCGTTGGTCGACCCGGGGCGGTAGAGACCGAGGGAAATCGGACCATCGCCGTCGCGCAGCCAGTCGACATATCGCGATGACAGGGAATCGGCGGAAGAAATGGGAGAAACGAGCTCGAGCGCGCTGCCGTCGGGAAACTTGATGTAGGACGACTCGACGTCGGCATCGTGCGGCCGGTCCGATTTCACCGTGAAGCCCAGCGCCGCGAAATCGAGTCGAGCCCGGCGGATATCCTTCACCACGATGGGAACACGGTCGAGACCCTGCACCCTTTGCTGCGCCGACGCCGGCACGGCAAAGACGAAGAGCATCAACGCAATCAGGAAGCGACCCATGACGACCGCAGTCTATCACGACTCAGTGGGCGTCCGCTGCCACCGTCATGCCGGCCGAGGGCTTGCGCAGGATCAGCAGCGCCGCGAGGCTGACCAGGATGCAGACGCCCAGCATCCAGAAGGCATCGGCATAGGCCTGGACCGCGGCGTTGAGCCAGACCTGCTGCGCGATAAGGCCGGTGCCCTGCTGCAACGCATGGGCCGCGTCGGAGCCGCGGCCCACAAACATTGCCGACAGCGACTGCAGGCGGTCCTGGAGCTTGAGGCTGTTCTGCGACAGCGCCTCGGCGATGGTCGAGAAATGCACCTGCTCGCGGAACTGAACGACCGTCGACAGCATCGCGATGCCGACCGAGGCGCCGAGGTTGCGCATCACGCTGGTTATGGCGGCCGAATCGGCGGTGTCGCGCCGGGTGAGGCCGACGACCGAGAGCTGGGTGAGCGGGATGGTCGCGAACGGCTGGCCCGCGGCACGCAGAAGCTGCGGCAGGATCAGCTGGTCCATCGCCGTGTCGGGCGACATGTCGACATTGATGAAGCAGCTCACGGCAAACAGCAACAGGCCGAAGGCCACCAGCAGGCGCAGGTCGACCTTGCGCATCAACAACGGCATCAGCGGCAGGAGGAAGAGCTGCGGGATACCGCTCCACATCACCACCTCGCCGATCTGCTGGGCGTTGTAGCCCTGGACCTGCGCGAGATAGGCGGGGATCAGGTAGACCGAGCCGAAAGCGGTCGCGCCGAACACCGCCATCAGGATCGCCGATCCGCCGACGGACGGGTTGGCGAACAGTTTCAGGTTTATGAACGGCTTGTCGGTCGTGAGCTCGGCTATCAGGAAGACGACGATGCCCAGCACGGCGGCGATGGTCGCGGCCACGATCAGGCGCGAATCGAACCATTCCTCGCGCTGGCCTTCCTCGAGCACGAAGATCATCGAGGAGAGGCCGATGGCCATGGCCACGATGCCCAGCCAGTCGACCTGCCAGAATTCGTCCAGCCTGGGCTTCTCTCGGTCGAGCGCGCCGTACTGCAGCGCCAGCGCCACGAAGCCTGGCACGACGTTGAGATAGAAGATGTAGTGCCAGCTCCAGTTCTCGGTGAGCCAGCCGCCGACCGTCGGGCCGATCGCCGGCGCGAAGGTCGCGACCATGCCGAACATGGCGACGCCGATCGGTTGCTTGCTGGCGGGCAGCCGCGTACGCACGATGGTGATCGCGGTGGGAATCAGCACGCCGCCGGTCAGGCCCTGGCCCGCGCGCCACAGGACCATCTCACCCAGCGTGTTCGAGAGCGCGCAGAGGATCGAGAAGCCCACGAACAGCATCGAGTTCACGGTGAGGAAGCGGCGCAGACCGAAGGTGCGCGCCAGCCAGCCGGTGAGCGGGATCACGATGATCTCGGCCATCAGGTAGCCGGTCGAGATCCAGCTTCCTTCGGACGGCGTGGCGCCGATCGCGCCGCCGATGTCGGCCAGCGCTGCATTGGTGATCTGGATGTCGAGCAGCGCCATGAAGGCGCCGAGGATGCCGCCGCCGACCGCCAGCCAGTCGCGCAGCGTCACTTCCTGGCCGGCCGGGGTCATTGGATGTGGACGGAGGCCGTGACGGAGAGACCCGGGCGCAGGCGCTGGCTCAAGGGATTGTTGGCATCGAGCAGGATCTTCACCGGCACGCGCTGGACGATCTTGGTGAAGTTGCCCGTGGCGTTTTCCGGCGGCAGCAGCGCGAACTGCGCGCCGGTGCCGGGCGCCAGACTGTCGACGGTGCCCTCGATGCTCTGGCCCGGGAAGGAGTCGATCGAGATCTCGACCTTCTGGCCCGGCACCATGCGGCCGGTCTGCGTCTCCTTGTAGTTCGCGACAAGGTAGATCTGCCCAGTCGGCACGATGCTCATCAGGCGGGCGCCGGGCTGCACGAACTGGCCCTGGCGCACGCTGCGGTCGCCCACGACTCCGTCAGACGGCGCCACGAGCGTGGTGTTGGCGAGGTTGATCTTCGCCTGGTCAAGCGCGGAGCTCTTGGCGGCGATCGTGGCGGCGGCCTGCCGGCGCTGGGTCTTCAAGACATCGGTATGCGCTTTCGCGGCGGACAGACCTGCGCGGTCGCGATCGAGCACGGCCTTTCTCTGCAGGAGATCGGACTGCGCCTGCTGCTGGCGCTGCGTGCTGCCGGCGCCGGTGCGCGCGAGATCGCCGTAACGGGCCAGCTCCTGCTCCGAGAAGGTGACGGCGGCCTGGTCGGAATCGACGGCGGCCTGGGCCTACGCAATGGTCGATTCCTGTTCTTTCAATTGCGCGTCGATGTTGGCGGCGGTGGCTTCGGCGTTCTCGCGATCGGCCGTCGCGCTGTCGACGGCGGTCTGGTAGTCGCGCGGATCGATGCGCGCCAGCATGTCGCCCTTATGAACGGGCTGATTGTCGGTGACGTTGAGCTCGGCCACATAGCCGCCGACCTTGGGCGCGACGGTGACGCTGTCGGCACCGAGATAGGCGTCGTTGGTCGTCTCGTAATGACGGGACACGAAAAACCAGTAGGCGCCGTACCCCGCGCCCGCGACCAGCACGAGCCCACCCAGGATGCCCAGCAAGAGGCGGCGCCGGCGGCGGTTGTCCGTCGCCTTCTTGAC
>CAIMEE010000223.1 GCA_903839865.1 Enhydrobacter aerosaccus
AGACGGCCGAGGTACATCACGCCCACCCGCGTGGAGATGTGATAGACGACGGCGAGATTGTGGCTGATGAACAGATAGGTGAGCTTCAGCCGGCGCTGCAGATCCATCATCAGGTTCAGGATCTGAGCCTGCACCGATACATCGAGCGCCGACGTCGGCTCGTCGCACACCAGGAATTCCGGCCGGCTCGCCAGCGCCCGCGCGATCGAGATGCGCTGGCGCGGGCCGCCCGAGAACTCGTGCGGATACTTGCGGCCGTCGGCCGGCGTCAGCTTCACCTGCTCCAGCAGTTCGCCGACCTGCTTCTCGAGGTCGGCCCTGCCCGTCGAGAGGCCGAAGGCGCGGATCGGCTCGGCGATGATGTCGAACACGCGCCAGCGCGGATTGAGGCTGGCAAACGGGTCCTGGAAGATCATCTGCATCCGGCGCCGCAGGGTCGAATGGTCGGTCTGCCCGCGCCGCGTGGCCATGTCGTTGCCGTCGAATTCGATGCGACCCGCGGTCGGCGGGTAGAGCCCGACGACGAGGCGCGCCACCGTCGACTTGCCGCAACCGGACTCGCCCACCAGCGAGAAGGTCTCGCCCTTGGCGATTTCGATATCGATGCCGTCGACGGCCTGCACGATCTGGCGCGGTCGGCGTTCGAGCTTGCGCACCAGCCACGGCGCCGAGACGTCGAAGTAGCGCTTCAGGCCCTCGATATGGACGTAGCTGCCCTCAGGCATTGACCGTCTCCCGCGCGAGAGGCACCGACGCGCCGACGCCGCGCGCATCGTGCAGCCAACAGGCCGCGCGACTCGCCCCGGCCGACATCAGGTCCGGCCGTTCGACGAGGCAACGCTCGCCCCGCGCCGTGCAGCGCGGATTGAAGGCGCAGCCCTTTGGAATCGCAGTGAGCCGCGGCATCGAACCGTCGATCTGGTTCAGCCGCTCGGTCCGCACGCCGAGGCTCGGGATCGATCCCATAAGGCCCTTCGTATAGGGATGCTGGGCGTGCTTGATCACGTCTCGCACCGGGCCGATCTCGACGATGCGGCCGGCGTACATTACCGCCACGCGATCGGCCGTCTCGGCGATCACGCCCATGTCGTGCGTCACCAGCATCACCGCCGTGCCGTGTTCGCGGCAGAGCTTCTTCAGCAGAGCGATAATCTGCGCCTGGATCGAGACGTCGAGCGCCGTGGTGGGCTCATCGGCCACGATCAGACGCGGCCCCGCGCAGAGCGCCAGCGCGATCACGACCCTCTGGCGCATGCCGCCCGAGAACTGGTGCGGATAATGGTCGATGCGCTCCTCGGCGCCAGGAATGCCGACTTCCTTCAGGAGATCGAGCGCCCGCGCACGCGCCGCCGACGCTGACAGCGGCAGATGCGTCTGGATCGTCTCGACGAGCTGATGGCTCACCGAATAGAGCGGATTGAGACTGGTCAGCGGATCCTGGAAGATCGCACCGATGCGCGCGCCGCGTATCTTACGCATTTCCTCATAGGGCAGATTGTCGATGCGCTTGCCCTCGAGCCGAATCTCGCCGGCCGCAATACGACCTGGCGGCTCCAGAAGCCCGATAATGGCGTTGCCGGTCAGCGACTTACCCGCCCCCGATTCGCCCACGACGCCCAGCACTTCACCGGGCGCGATGTCGAACGAGACATCGTCGACGGCGAGCAAGGTGCCGCGCCGCGTCGGGAACTCGACGCGCAGGTTGCGTACTTCGAGGAGCGGTGGATTGTTGGTCGCCATGGTCAGCGCAGCTTCGGATTGAGGGCGTCGCGCAGCCAGTCGCCCAGCAGGTTCACCGCCAGCACGAGGGCCGCGAGCGTGACGCCCGGGAACACGGTGATCCACCACTCGCCCGACTGCAGCAGCTCGTTGCCGAGCCGGATCAGGGTGCCAAGCGAGGGCTGGGTCGACGGCAGGCCCACGCCCAGGAATGACAGCGTCGCCTCGGAGATGATCGCGAGGCCAAGATTGATCGTGGCGATGACCAGCACCGGCCCGGTGACGTTGGGCAGCACATGCCGCACCATGATCAGCACCGGAGACAGGCCGATGACCCGGGCTGCCTGCACATATTCCTTGTTCTTCTCGACCAGGACGGAGCCGCGCACGGTGCGGGCGTACTGGACCCAAAAGCTGAGGCCGATGGCGCCGATGATGACGAACAGCGCGATCTCGTCGTGCTTCTGCACCGAGATCAGGCCACGCACCACGCCGTCGATCAGCAGCGCGACCAGGATGGCCGGAAACGTGAGCTGCACGTCGGCGATGCGCATGATCACCGCATCGGTCGTGCCACCGACATAACCGCTGACCAGGCCCAGCGTGATACCGATCAGCATGGAGACGATGACCGAGGCCAGGCCCACGACGAGGGACAGGCGCGTGCCGTACATGATCGAGGACAGGACATCGCGGCCCTGGTCGTCCGTGCCGATCACGAAGGACCAGTCGCCGTCCTTCATCCAGGCGGGCGGCTTCAGGCCATCGGAGAGGCTGAGCGAGCCCGGGTCGAAGGGCGTGTGCGGCGCCAGCAGCGGCGACAGGAAGGCGACCGCCACGATCAGGAAGGTCACGACGGCTGCGATCACGGTCACGCTGGAAGACTTGAAACTCCACCAGATGTCGCTGTCCGTTGCACGGCTGAGCCAGGAAGTTCCGCTTGCCATGATCAGTGCCCTGTCCGGACCGTGCGCAGGCGCGGGTCGACGACAAAATAGAGAAGATCGACGACCAGGTTGATCAACACGAACAGCAATCCGATCAGCATCAGGTAGGCCGCCATCACCGGGATATCGGCGAACTGCACGGACTGGATGAAGAGCTGCCCCACGCCTGGCCAGGCAAACACGGTCTCGGTCACCAGCGCGAAGGCAATCAGCGAACCCAGCTGCAGGCCGGTCACGGTAATCACCGGGACCAGCGTGTTCTTGAGTGCGTGGCCGAAGTTGATGGCGCGATTGGTGAGGCCGCGCGCACGGGCGAACTTGATGTAGTCGGTGCGCATCACCTCCAGCATCTCCGAGCGCACGAGACGCATGATCAGGGTGAGCTGGAACAGCCCCAAGGTGATCGACGGCAGAATCAGCGCCTGCAGCCCCTTCCAGCTCGTGAAGTTCGTCGTCCACCAGCCGAAGGTCGAGGTCTGGCCGCGCCCGAACGACGGCAGCCAATGCAGGATCACGGCGAAGAGCAGGATCAGCAGGATGCCGATCAGGAATGTCGGCAGCGACACGCCGACCAGGGAGATCGCCTGGAACAATCGGCTCGACCAGTGCCGTGGATAGAGACCGGTGTAGACCCCCATCGGGATCCCGACGAACAGCGCGAACACCGCCGCGCATAGCGACAGCTCTAGGGTCGCCGGCATGCGCTCGAGGATGAGGCGATTGACCGGCTCGGATGTGCGGTAGCTGAGTCCGAACCGGCCGCGCGCGGCGTTGGCGATGAAGTGAACGAACTGAATGGGGGCCGGATCGTTGAGGCCGAGCTTTTCCTTGAGCGCCTCGCGCTCGGCGGCCGGCGTGTCCTGGCCGACCATCGAGTTGATCGGGTCTCCGACGTAACGAAACAGGAAGAACGATACCAGGCCGACCGTCAGCAGGACGGCGATGGATTGAACGAGGCGGCGGAGGATGAAAGCGAGCATTTATGGGCAAATTTGACTGGGCATAGGCCTAGCAGGATTGGGGCCGGAACGGAACCGGCCTCGGCCACCAAGGGTGGCCGAGGCCGGTCGTCACGACGCTAAAACGTCGATTACTTGATGTTGACGAAACGCAGCGGGAACGTGTTGTCGGCCGGCTGCACCAGGTCGACATTCTTGCGCATCGCCCAGACCAGCGCCTGCTGGTGCAGCGGGATGTACGCATAGTCCTTGGTGTAGATCTCGGTCGCCTCGTGGATCAAGGCGTCGCGCTTTGCCTTGTCCGTCTCGACCTCGATCTTGTCGGCCAGCTCGTCGAACTTCTTGTTCGAGTAGCCGCCCGAGTTGTACAGGCCCTTCTTGCGCTTGATGTCCGGCGTCTCGATGATCTGCTCGAACACATTATGCACGTCGTAGGTCTGGCCCGGCGACCAGCCGAGCATGTAGAAGCTGGTCTGGTTCGGCTTGCCGTCCTGCGTGCTGCGCAGGATCTTGGCGAAGTAGAGATTGCGGGTCTGGGCTCGCAGATTCACCTTCACGCCGATCTTGGCGAGCATGCCGACGACGGCCTGGCAGACCTTCTCGTCGTTGACGTAGCGGTCGTTCGGGCAATCCATGCCGGTCTCGAAGCCGTCAGGATATCCCGCATCGGCCAGCAGCTTCTTGGCGTCTTCCGGCTTCAGCAGCGACGGACGGACGTCGAGATCCTTGGTGTAGCCATTGATGCCCGGCGCCACCATCAGGGCGGTCGGGAACGACTGGCCGCGCATCACGGTGCGCTTGATCGCGTCGAC
>CAIMEE010000224.1 GCA_903839865.1 Enhydrobacter aerosaccus
ACCCAGCCATTGCCTGTTTTGACTGCGCGCGTTTTCAGGTTCGAAGCGTCGGAGCCGGCGTGCGGTTCGGTCAGGCAGAAGGCGCCCAGGATTTCGCCCTTCGCCAGCGGCTTCAGCCACTGTTCCTTCTGCTCGGGAGAGCCATAGGCCAGCAGCGCCGCGCAATCGGGCGAGTTGTTGACGCTCATCACCGTCGACAGGCCGCCGTCGGCCGCCGCGATCTCCTCGAGTGCCAATACATAAGAGAGCATCGACGCGCCGGCGCCACCCCACTCCGTGGGCACGGTCATGCCCAGGAAGCCGAGCTTGCCCATCTCCGCGAGCAGCGACCGCGGGATCGCACCGTCTGCTTCCCATTTGCGCACATGCGGCAGGATCTGCTCCTGCGCGAAGGCGCGGGCGGTGTCGCGGATCAGGACCTGTTCTTCGTCGAGGAGCATCGGATCACCACGGAAGTTCGCCGCCGTCATATTGCAGGAAGCGGCCGTTGTCGGAGGGCTTCAACCCGTCGATCACCTTCACCATGCCGGGCACGCTCTCGTCGATGGTGAGAGTCGCGGTCGGGCCGCCCATGTCGGTCTGGACCCAGCCCGGATGCAGCGCCACGCAGATGATGCCCTTGGACGCAACATCCTTGGCGAGCACATTCCACTCCATGTTCAGCGCCGTCTTGCTGGCGCGATAGAAGTAGCGGCCGCCATTGTTGTTCTTGATGCTGCCCAGGATGCTCGAGATCGCGATCATCTTCTTCTGCTGCGAGCGCGCCACGTGCTCGAAGAAGGCTTCCGCCATCATCAGCGGCGCCAGCGTATTGATCTCGAACATGTGACGCCACGCCTCGGGCGCCAGCTTGCCCAGGTCCTGAGAGGTCGAGCCGCGCTCGCCGCCGACGCCCGCGTTGCAGATCAGCACGTCGATCGCCTCATCCTTGAGCTTGGCCGCCAGCGCCTTCACCGCCTTGTAGTCGGTAACCTCGAGCGCATGATGATGGACGTCACCCTTGATGTCCTTCAACGCATCGGCCTTGCGCGCGCAGGCCAGCACCTTCCAGCCCTTGGCGGCATACTGCTTGGTGAAGTCGAGGCCGAGGCCACGCGCGGCGCCGGTGATCAGGACGGTCGGCATGGTGTTATTCCTAAGCTAGCGATGAGACAGAAGGCGCGAACGCTGGCGCTGCCAGTCGCGGTCCTTGATCGTCTGGCGCTTGTCGTGCGCCTGCTTGCCCTTGGCCAGCGCGATCTCGATCTTGGCGCGGCCCTGCTCGTTGAAATAGACCTGCAGCGGCACGACCGTACGGCCCTCGCGCTGGATGGCGCCGATCAGCTTGTTGATCTGGGCTTTGTGCAGCAGCAGTTTGCGCGGCCGCTTGGGCTCGTGGTTGTAGCGGTTGCCCGAGGCATAAAGCGGGATGTTGGCGTTCACCAGCCACGCTTCGCCGCCATCCTCGGTGACATAGGACTCCGCGATCGTGCTGCGGCCACCGCGCAACGACTTGACCTCGGTGCCTGTCAGCTGAAGCCCGGCCTCGAATGTCTCTTCGATGAAGTAGTCGAACCGCGCTTTACGGTTCTGGGCCACCACCTCGCGGTCCAGTTCGGGTTTCTTAGCCAAGGGATGCTCTTGCTAGTTGACGAGGCCCGCGTGGATCATTGCCTCTTTGACGGCTTTCTTGCTGCTCTCAGCGATCGGCACCATCGGCAGACGCATCTCGGCGCTGCACTGGCCGATCAGCTCGGCGGCGTACTTCACCGGGCCCGGGCTGGTCTCGCAGAACATCGCCTTGTGCAGCGGCATCAGGCGATCCTGCAGCTCGAATGCCTTGTCGAGGTCGCGCTTCTTCCAGGCGTCGTGCATGTCGCCGCACAGGCGGGGCGCCACGTTGGCAGTCACGGAGATGCACCCGTCACCACCCTGCGCCAGGAAACCCAGCGCGCTCGCATCCTCGCCCGAGAGCTGGATGAAGCCCTTCTTCGCCTTGAGCCGGGTCAAGGTTGGGCGGGCCATGTCGTAGCTCGCGTCCTTGATGCCGACGATGTTCTTGACCTGCGACAGGCGAATCACTGTCTCGACCTGCATGTCGCCACCGGTACGTGGCGGAACGTTGTACAGGAGGATGGGGATATCGACGGCCTCGGCCACCGCCTTGAAGTGCTGGAACAGACCTTCCTGGGTCGGCTTGTTGTAGTAGGGCACGACCAGCATGGCGGCGTCCGCGCCCGCCTTCTTGGCGTGCTGGGTGAGTTCGATCGCCTCCGCCGTCGAGTTCGAGCCGGTGCCGGCGATGACCGGGACGCCTGACCCCTTGGCCGCTGCGATGCAGATGTCGATCACCCGCTTGTGCTCTTCCATCGAGAGGGTGGGCGATTCGCCGGTCGTGCCGCAGGGCACCAGACCGTCCGTGCCTTCCTTGATTTGCCAGGCCACGAATTTCTCGAAGCCCTTTTCATCCACCGCTCCATTCTTGAACGGGGTGATGAGCGCGACGAGCGATCCGTTGAACATGGCTTCCTCCGACGACTTTTTCAGTGAGTGGGCAGTTTACCCCCCGCCCAAGCAGGGGAGCAACTTGCCATTGTGATGCCGCAGTGACCTGCCTACGATTCCTGGCGTGAATAGCAAGACATACCCCCTCCTTCTGGTCCTCCTGGCAGCCTTGCCGCTTTCCGCAGGCGCCCAGCAGAACGGCGTGACCGTGCTGCGGCCCGGCGCCTCCGACACCCCCGACAGCGGCGTCCGGCGGGTGCCGTCTGCCAGCCCAGCTGCCCGGCAGGCTGTCCCATCGTCCGCGGCCCCGATCCGGGACGGCAGCGGCGGCAGCGTCCTGCCCGCGCCACCGCCCAGCGAGATCGTCCAGGCGATCGGTTCCGCCAAGCCGTTGAGCGAGGCCGAAGCCGCCGCTCTCGGTGCCGCACTGAAGGCGATCGACGATGGCCGCTTCGCCGACGCCAGCGCCGCTGTAGGGAGCTTCAACAACAAGCTCTTGAGCCGGATCGTCGAGTGGCACGCGCTTCGGGTCGCGCCCAAGACCGAGGCACCGTTCCAGGCCTATGTCGACCTGCTGCGCGACACTGCCGACTGGCCCGAGCCCGAAGTGCTGCGCCGCCAGGCCGAGGACCGCATCACCGCCGCCACACCGGCAGCCACGGTCTGGAAATACTTCACCGAGAATCCGCCGCTCACCAGTGCCGGTCACATGCGCCGCCTCGAGGCCGCGCAGTCGGTCTCGCCGAAGGACGTGCAACGGCTGGCGAGCGAGAGCTGGCGCACGGCCACGTTTAGGCCGGCCGACGAGCAGGAGTTCCTGAACAAGTACGGCCCCTCGCTCACAGCCGACGACAATATCGCGCGCTTCGACCGCATCATGCGCGAGGGCCGGCCGCAGGTGGCGAAGGACATGCTCTCGAAGCTGCCACCCACCTATCAGCCGGTCGCCAATGCGCGTCTCGCGATGGCGACACGCGCGGCCGACACCGTGCAGATCCTGCGCGGCGTGGCACCCGCCCAGCTCGACGCACCGGCGATCCGCCTCGAGCGCCTGCAGTGGCTGCGCCGCACCGGCAATCTCGGCGAAGCCAAGGCGATGCTGGCCGCGCCTGCGACCGGCCAATCGACTACCCAGACCGACGCGTGGTTGAGCGAGCAGCAGCAAGTGACGCGCGATCTGCTGGCGGCCGGTCACGCCGCCGATGCCTATGCGGTAATCGTGCAGCATGGCCAGACACGCGGCCTCGCCTTCGCCGAAGCCGAATTTCTCGCCGGCTGGATTGCGTTGCGCCATCTCAAGAAGCCGGGAGACGGCATCAAGCATTTCCAGATCCTCTACGACGGCGTCTCGACCGACATCTCCAAGAGCCGCGCCGCCTACTGGATGGGCCGCGCGATCGAGGCCTCGGGCAGACCGAAGGACGCCAACGAGTGGTACGGCCGCGCCGCTGGGTACGGCCAGACGTTTTACGGCCAGCTGGCCGCGCGCAAACTGCCGGGCGGCGCCGCGCGCATGCCTAACGATCCGTCGGTCAGCGACGCCGACCGACTGGCGCTGGGCGGTCGCGAGATGGTGACGATCGCGCGCTATCTCGGCCAGGCCGGCGCGTCGGAGCGCACGCAGCCCTTTCTGCTGAAACTCGCGCGCATGGTGAACGGCGCGGGCGAGACGCAGTTGTTGGCGCAGCTCGCCACCGAACTGAAACGGCCCGACATCGCCGTCGCGATTGCGCGGCGCGCGACGGACTCCGGCATCACGCTGTTCGACGCATCCTTCCCCGTGATCGAGCTCGGCAACACCGGCTCGATCGAGCGCGCGCTGGCGCTCGCGGTGACGCGCCAGGAAAGCGCCTTCTACTCGGGCGCCGTCTCGCCCTCCGGCGCCCTCGGCCTGATGCAGCTCATGCCCGCCACGGCGCGCGAGGTCGCGGGCAAGGCGGGCGTGCCCTATGTCCAGGACAAGCTCACGCGCGATCCCGCCTATAACGTGAGCCTGGGCACGCAGTACCTCGGCGACATGCTGGCGAAGTTCGGCGGCTCCTACGAGCTCGCCCTCGCCGCCTACAACGCCGGTCCTGGCCGCGTATCGCGCTGGCTCGACTCGATCGGCGATCCGCGGGCCGGCAAGATCGACATGGTCGACTGGATCGAGATGATCCCAGTCCGCGAGACGCGCAATTACGTCCAGCGCATCATGGAAGGCGTCGGCGTCTATCGCGACCGCCTGAACGGCCCCTTCCGGACGCTCGCGCCGGCGATGGGACGGTCCTAGCAAAAAGCCTCCTCGCGAGGATTGCCCCAAAGCGCCGCCTGCATTGAAACAAAGCCGATTCCCCGCGAAGACTCGCGAGCCCTCGCGAGCGGGTGCATGCACGGCAATTGCCCGTAAATCCCGTGCGTAGCCCACCCTTCGAGATGGCAGCGGTAAAGGTGACAAACGATCATCGCGCGACTCTAGGCGCGTCGACCACAATCCACTATTACGCTCGTTACTGAAGCTGAAACCTACGCCCGCTTGAAACGGACCTAGCCGATCTTGCTCAGAGTCGCCGCCGGCAACGGCCCTTTGGCAACTGCCGCCAGCGCCTGATCGAGCTGATCGAGGGTGGAGTAGCCGACCAGCATCGTTGTGACGTTCGGGTTGGAGATCACGAAGCGCTGCGCCATCTCGGTGAGGCTTGCCGAGCCGCTCTCCTTCACAAGCGGCTCCAGCGCTTTGGCGCGCGCCACGTCGCCCGCGAAATCCGGCGCCGAGCCGATCGGTGGCACGACCTGCATGGCGAGCGGATGGCGGTCGGGCGTGCCCGCGAGCGCACCGCCCGCCAGCGCACGGATCACGATCGTGCCCATGTCGTTGGCCCGGGTGCGCTCCAGCACGCGACCGTAATCCAGGCCGGGTGCGCCTTTGGGCATCGCGCCGCCTGCGCTGGGATTGAGTGCATTGTAGACGACCTGCATCGTGTCGAAGGATTTCGACTCGACGGCCTTGAGCAAGGCGGGCGGCTCGCCTACGCCGCTGAAACCGATGAAGCGTGTCTTCCCGGCCTTCACCAGCGCCTGCAGTGCCGGCACGACTTCGTTCAGCGCGATGTCGACCGCCATATTGTCGTCAGCGTCCCTGGCGACCATCGGATTGTGGAGTTGCAAGAGATCGACATGGTCGCGCTGCAGCCGCTTCAGGCTCTCGTCCAGCGACTGCGCGATGAACGCAGCGACACGGCTGCGGTCAGCGGCCTTCAGGCGGAACTTGGTGCCCAGCACGATATTCGGCTTCAGCGCCTTCAGCACGCGACCGAGATTGCGCTCGGACTCGCCGTTGCCGTAGGTCGAAGCGGTATCGATGTAATTGATGCCCCGGTCGACGGCGAGGGCGATGGCGCGCTCCTGGTCGGCGGCGGCGCCCTTGGTCATCAACCCGCCGACTGCGCCCGCGCCAAAACCGAGAACGGAGAGTTCGAGGCCCGTACGGCCAAACCTGCGGCGTTCCATGTCAGTTCTCTCCCTCGATGCGGACTTCGGCCGCTTCATTGTCCACAGTGACGTGGCTGTCGTAGTAGGTGACGGTCGGCACCGCCCCGAAGGCTGCCGCCATGCGCTTCTCCCACTCCGGCGTGTACCAGGCACGCGCCGCGGCCTCGGACTCCCAGAGATAGACTCCGCCGCCGCCACTCTCGCCGTTGAGGTAGTATTTTCGCAGCAGGCCCTTCGCAGCCAGCGCGGTATAGGTGGAAGCGGTCTTGCGGGCGGATTCGACAGCCGCCGCGCGTGATCGATTGGTCATGGGGATTTGAACGATTGCGATGAACATGCGAGTTAGCCTACGGCCAGTGATACTCCGGAGCAATTCATGAACGCTGCCCTCCAAGGCACCGAAATCTGCGTATTCGATGCTTACGGCACGCTCTACGACTTCAATTCCGCCGTCGCCCGCCACCGCGACGCGATCGGCCCCAAGGCCGACGCACTCTCCGAGATGTGGCGCACCAAGCAGGTCCAGTACACCTGGCTGCGCAACAGCATGAGCACCTACTCTCCATTCTGGCAGGTGACCGGCGAAGCGCTCGATCATTGCCTCGCAGCCTGCGGCATTACTGACAAGGCCGTGCGCGAGAAACTGATGAACGCCTACCTGGCGCTCGATTGCTTCCCCGAAGTGCCTGCCATGCTCGAGAGGCTCAAGAAAGCCGGAAAGCGGCTGGCGATCCTCTCGAACGGCAACCCCGGCATGCTCGACCCCATGGTCAAGGCCTCGGGCCTCGCCGGTTACTTCGAGGCGGTGATCAGTGTCGACGATGCCAAGATCTTCAAGGTCGACCCCAAGACCTACGAACTCGTGAAGAAGCGCACCGGCGTGACGTCCGACAAGGTCTGCTTCCTGTCGTCGAATTGCTGGGACGCGCATGGCGCGGCGCAGTTCGGCTTCAATGTGCTCTGGGTGAACCGCGGCGGCCTGCCGGAAGACAATCTCCCCGGCAAGATCGTGGCCCAGATCAAAGACCTCTCCCTCCTCCCCGCCCACCTTGGTGTTTCGTGATGACGACGCTTCCGACTTTCGCAGACGTACAAGCCGCCGCCCGCCGACTCGAGGGCATTGCCATCCGCACGCCGTTGCTCGAAAACGCGCGCGTCAATGCCAAGCTCGGCGGGCGCCTGTTCATCAAGGCCGAGTGCCTGCAGCGCACCGGCTCGTTCAAGATCCGCGGCGCCTACAACTTCCTCGCCTCGATGAGCGAAGCCGACCGCAAGAAGGGTGCCGTCGGCTGGTCGTCGGGCAACCATGCGCAGGGACTGGCCGAAGCCGGCCGGCTACTGGGGGTGAAGACCACCATCGTGATGCCCGCGGACGCGCCCGCGCTCAAGGTCGCCAACACGCGCGCCTCGGGCGCGGAGGTCGTCCTCTACGATCGCGTGAAGGAGAGCCGCGAGGAGATCGGCCAGGGCATTGCGAAGAAGACCGGCGCCACCATCGTGCCGCCTTACGACCACGTCTGGATCCTGACCGGCCAGGGCACGGCGGGCCTCGAACTCGCCGAGCAGGCCAAGGCGCTGGGCGTCACGCTTGATGCGGTCGCCGCCCCTTGCTCCGGCGGCGGCCTGTCGACAGGCACGGCGCTGGGCGTCAAGGGCATCATGCCGAACGCCACAGTGCATGCCGGAGAACCGGCGGGCTTCGACGATCTCGCGCGCTCGCTGGCGAGTGGCCAGAAAGAGAAGAATGCCAAGCTCTCGGGCTCGATCTGCGACGCGCTGCTGGCGCCGGAACCGGGCGACGTGACGTTTCCGCTGGCGCAGAAGGTGTTGGGTCCAGGTCTTGTCGTCACGGACGAGGAAGTGCTCGACGCCATGGAAGTGGCCTTCCGCGAGTTCAAGATCGTGGTCGAGCCGGGCGGCGCGGTGGCGCTTGCGGCGGCCCTCACGGGCAAGCTGCCGGTCAAGGGCCGCAACGTTGCGGTGATCTGCTCGGGCGGCAATGTCGATCACGCGACCTTCATTCGCGCGCTGTCGCGAGCCAAGACGGCATGAACCGGAGTCCCCGCGCACGGCGCAATCGACGGATCATCCGGATCGTCCTCGTCGTCAGCGCGATCATCAGCGCGTTCTTCGGCAGCCAGGTCTCGCCTGCCGGAGCGGCGGCCTGGACGTCGTACCTCCAGGGCGCGGTAAACGGATTGCTGGCGGCCACCCCGCTCGTGATGCTGGAGATCTACGGCATGCAGACGCCGCTCGGCGAACGCCTGCGCCGCCTGCCGCTTCCCGCCTATCTCGGCGCTAAGATGATGCTCTACGCTGTCGTCATCGTCGGCGCCTATGTCCTGACGCGCCTGATCTTCCTTGAAATCTACGCCCAGCCGCTGCGGGTCAGCACCATGGAAGCCTGGTCGCTGATGTTTGGCGCATTCATGGCCGCCGGCTTCAATCTCGTATTCGAACTGGGGGGCCTGCTGGGCTGGGGTACCCTCAAGAGCCTGCTGACCGGCCGCTACGTTCAGCCGCGCGCCGAGCAGAAGACTTTCCTGCTGATCGACATGAAGGATTCGACGGGTCTTGCGGAGCGGCTGGGTCCGATCCGCTTCCATCACCTGCTGAACGACTTCTTTCGCGACGTCTCCCATGCCGCGCTCGAATGCGAGGCGGAGATTCATAAGTACGTGGGCGACGAAGCCATCCTGACCTGGTCGAAGGACGCGGGCCTTGGCGACGGATCGGCGCTCTCCTGCCCCTTCGTCGCACGCGACGCGATCGCCGCGCGGCAGGCGCAGTATCTCGAACGCTTCGGCGCCGTGCCGGCGTTCCGCGCGGCTCTCCATTGCGGCGACATCGTCGCCGGTGAAATCGGCGACCTGCGTCGCGAGGTGGCCTATGTCGGCGACACGCTGAACGTGGCGGCTCGGCTGCTCGATGCGGCCAAGACGATGAAACGCGACATCCTGGTTTCAGCCGAGCTCCTGCAGCGCGCCAGATTGCCCGACGACCTCAGGACGGAAGAATTGCCGATGCTCGACGTGCGGGGCCGCGCGGCGGCGCTTGCCATCTCTGCGCTCAGCCGGAAGGGCGACGCGCCCTGAACTTCTCGAGCGCGCTGCCCAGGATGCCCTTCGGCAGGAAGATGATGAACAGCACCAGCAGCACGCCGTAGATCAAATTGTCCCAGCCCACGGCCTTGGTACCGAAGCCGATGCGCAAGACCTCGGCCAGCAGGATGGTGATGATCGCGCCGACGGTCGGTCCCAGCGCCACGTAGACGCCGCCCACGATGACCGCGAAAACCATCTGCAGCGAGATCGCGATGCCGCTCACCGTGTCGGGCGTGATGAACATCTGGTACTGGGTGTAGAGCGCGCCGGCGAAGGCCGTCATCAGCGCGCTCAGCACCGTGATCTTGAGCTTTTCCCAGGTGACGTTGACGCCGGCGGCTGCCGCGGCATCCTCGTCCTCCGAAATCGCCTCCAGCGCATAGCGGTCCATGCTGCGATCGACGTGGCGCCAGATCAGCAGGCCCACCGCCCACACGCCGAGCGCGATCAGGTACCACGTCGTCTTGTCCTCGAACTGCAGCATGGCGATGCTGTTGCCCTTGATCCGGTTGGGCGAAAAGCCCAGCGAGCCGCCGGTCCAGTCGCGCGACGCCGTGATGACCTGCAGGACGATGCCCGACAGTGCCAGCGTGACGAGTACGAAGTAGTGGCCGGTGATGCGGAAGCGGAAGCACGGATAGCCCACGATTACGGCGAGGAAGCCCGCGCACACCAGGCTGATCGGGATGCCGAACCACGGCGACAGGCCGAGATGGTTCCACAGCAGCGCAGTGACGTAGGCGCCGACGCCCATGAAGCCGCCGTGTCCCAGCGACACCAGCCCGAACCGTCCCATCATCGACCAGGAGGTGTAGGCGAACGACCAGATCAGGATCAGGACGAAGATATGGAGGTGATACGGGTCACGATGCACGAACGGCAGCGCAATCAGCGCCGCACCGGCAATCCAGGGAGCGATCCGGCGCAGGGTCACTTGTATGCTCACTGGCGCCTCGCCAGAAGACCGCCCGGCCGCACGAACATCATCAGGATGAAGAATCCGAAGGCCAGCACGTAGCCCCATTCGAGATCGGAGAAGAGCCCGCCCAGGGAGATGATCTCTGCGAAGACGAACGAGGCCACGAAGCCGCCAACGAAATTGCCCAGCCCACCCAGCACGCAGATCAGGAAGGTGATCGGGCCGAACGAGAGGCCGACGAAGGGATGCACGTCGTACTGCAGCACGAGCAGGCAGGCCGCCAAACCCGCCAGAGCCCCGCCCAATGCCGACGTGATGAGATAGATGCGTTTCGTGTCGACGCCCATCAGCGCCATGATCTGGCGATCCTGCGCGATCGCCCGGATGGCGATGCCCGTGTAGGTGCGCTTCATGAAAATGTAGACCGCGATCATGCCGACCAGCGCCGCCGCGAACGACAGCAGCCGCGCGTAGCTGAAGTTCATCTCCGCGAACTGCAGCACCGGCAGCTGGATGCCGAGGTTGCGGAAGTCGATGCCGAACGTCACGGTGGCCAGGCTCTGCAGGAAAAACAGGACGCCGCCGGTCGCGAGAAGCTGGTTGATCGGCGGCGCCGAGAGCAGCGGCTGGATCACGAGGATGTGCAGCAGCGCGCCAAAGCCCGCGACCAGCAGGATGCACATCGGCGCGGCCACCCAATACGGCACGTGATAGACCGACACGAGATAGTACATGCCGTACATGCCGATCATCACCAGTTCGGCGTAGCAGATCCACGTCACGTCGATCACGCCGAAGATCAGGTTGAGCCCCAGCGCCAGCAGCGCCAGCACGCCGCCGAACAGGATGCCGTTGATCACGGCCTCCAGCAGGTAGACGTCGAAGATGTCGAGGAATCCCTGCATCGCTAAACCCCGAGGTACGCTTGCTTGATGGTGTCGCTGCTCTGCAGCTCGGCCGACGTGCCCGAGGCGCGGATCGAGCCCGCTTCCAGCAGGTAGGCGCGATCGACGACCTTCAGCACCTGCTGCACGTTCTGCTCGACGATCAGCACGGTGAGCCCGCTCTGGCGGATTCTTCGCACCAGCTCGAAGACCTGCTGCACGACGACGGGCGCCAGGCCGGCCGACGGTTCGTCGAGCAGGAGGAGCTTGGGATCGCTCATAAGGGCTCGCCCGATGGCGCACATCTGCTGCTCGCCGCCCGACATGGTGCCGGCAAGCTGGGTGCGGCGCTCCTTCATGCGGGGGAAGAGCTCGTAGACGAAGGCCAGCCGCTCGGCGAACTTCGCGCGCGCCTCCGGCATGAAGGCACCCATCTTGAGATTGTCCTCGACGGACAGGCGCGGAAACAGCCGGCGATTCTCCGGCACGTGCGCGATGCCGAGGCTCACGATGCGGTGCTCGGCCGTCTTCAGCACATCGACGCCGTTCATGGCGACGGCGCCCTTGCGCGGACGGATGAGACCCGAGATCACGCGCATCAGCGTCGTCTTGCCCGCGCCATTCGGGCCGATCACCCCCACCGCCTCCCCGGCACGCACCTCGAGGTCGACGTTGAAGAGCGCTTGGAAGCTGCCGTAGCCCGCGTCAATGCCTTCGAGCTTCAGCATCAGACGGCGCGCCGTGTCGCGGCGGCGGCCTGCGTCGCCTCGGCGTCTGTGCCGAGATAGACCTCGATCACCCTGGGATTGGCCGAGACCTCGTGCGGCAGGCCCTCGGCGATCTTCTCGCCGTGATCGAGCACCATGACGCGGTCCACGACCCGCATTAGTACGCCCATGATGTGCTCGACCCAGATGATCGTGATGCCGGTCTCGTCGCGAATCCGGCGCAGCATGAGGGCTGCCTGGTCCATCTCGCTCTCGTCGAGGCCACCCAGGCTCTCGTCCGCCAGAAGGAGCTTGGGTCCGGTGGCCAGTGCCTTGGCGAGTTCGAGTTTCTTCAACCCCGCCGCGCCCAGCCCATCAACCGTCGCGTGGCGGTCGACCGGCAGCCCGACCATGGCGAGCGCCTTCTCGGCCGCCTCGTTGGCCTTGCTGAGGCTGTGACGGCCCTGTCCGAAGTAGCCCGCAAGCGCCACGTTCTCGAACAACGACAGGCGCCGGAAGGGCCGCGGGATCTGGAAGGTGCGGCCGATGCCGCCGTTGATGATGCGGTGCGGCGCGAGGCCACCGATCTCCCGGCCGGCGAACTTGATCGAGCCCGCCGACGGCGGCAGCGTGCCGGACAACAGGTTGAAGATCGTGCTCTTGCCCGAGCCGTTGGGGCCGATCAGGCCGAGGATTTCGCCCTGATCGACCTTGAACGACACGTTGTTGACGGCGGTGAAGCCGCCGAAGCGCTTCACCA
>CAIMEE010000225.1 GCA_903839865.1 Enhydrobacter aerosaccus
ATCGACGAACTCGGCTATGTGCCGTTCTCCCAGACCGGCGCCGAGCTGCTGTTCGAGGTGTTCAGCCAGCGTTACGAGCGCGGCAGCACCCTCGTCACCAGCAATCTGCCGTTCGACGAGTGGACCGGCGTGTTCGCCTCCGAGCGGCTGACCGGCGCGCTGCTCGACCGGCTGACCCACCACGTCCATATCCTGGAGATGAACGGCGACAGCTACAGGCTCAAGCAGAGCAAGCGCCGCCAGCGCGGTGCCCGCGCTACCGACATCCCCGACAGCTCACCCGAGGAATAAACGAGGACGCAGGAAGGCCCCCCGCGGGGGGCCTTCCTGCCATCAGCCGTGATGTACTTTTACTCCGGCCAGCCGATGCAATTTTACTCCGGCGTTGACACTCGAGCCGATCGACGCAAAGATCGCGTGGCTGCGGGCCAGCGGGACGCGGTGGAAGGAAATCTGCTGGGAAGTCGGCCTCGCGCGCGCCGCCGCCCATGAGCACTGGCTCTACGCGCTCTGCGTCATCGCGTGGCGGCTGAACGGCAGGGGTGGGCTGGGCCGCATGGGACGGCGCGCAGCGATTGCTCGTGTCCGAAGCGAGCGGAACCAAGCGGCGCTTTGGTAGGATCGTCGCAACAATAAGAGAGTCGTCGAGCCGCTTCGGAGGTAGCCTGCGTAGCTCTCGCTGCCGATTCGTTGGTTTCTGCGAAAATTGCAAAATGCGGGCTCTGCTAACGTTCCAGTAGTCCATGGCCTTGCCCGTAACCTAGCAGGATGTTAGCGAACCCACCGTTCCAATGGTTCATCCGGGGAATGTCGACTAATGGCCGACCTAAAACGAAGAAAGCTGGCCGGGCTTGCTACCGCGATGGCAGGCAGTGTCATGGCTGGTACCAACGCGCAGGGAGCTCCGATCTTGACCGATCCGATACTGATGAAGAAGCTAGACGCCGTCTTTAATATGCATATGGACGCCGAACTAGCAGGCGATCTTGACAAGACTCTGGCGACCATGTCGCCTAACCCGCATCTCGTGAATATTCCAACGATGGTGGGTGGACAAGGGCCGAACGGCGTCCGGACTTTCTATTCCAAGCGTTTAATCGGCCAATTCTTTCCGCCTGACGTCAAGTTTGAGAGCATTTCTCGCACCTACAGCGAGGAACGGCTGGTCGATGAGCTCATCATCTCCTTCACCCATACGATCGTGATTGATTGGATGCTTCCTGGCGTTAAGCCAACAGGCAAGCGGGTCGAGACAGTCTTCGTCGTGATTGTTGGCATTGAGGGCGACAAGGTCTCTTACGAACACATCATATGGGACCAGGCCAACGTTCTGGTTCAGATCGGCCTGCTCGACCCTACCGGCTTGCCGGTTACCGGCGCCGGGGCAGCCGCCAAGCTCCGCAATCCTTCCATCCCCGATCCTTTCTTCAAGGAGGGCTGAGGCGGCACTGTCGCGCGATGGCATGGTCAAATCTGTCGAACGCTACGTCGAGGCCGGGTCGGCGCCGGTGAGAGAACCACCGGCACCGCCCAGGGTAACTCTACCGAGAAATCTCTCGACGACGCTGCGGGGCCTGGAAGACGCCGATCTTGAGAGCATGGATCAACTTCGTTCTGAAGAGGGCCTGGGGTGCCGAAGGTCAATCGTCAAATGAACAACGTTGGGATTCGACTGCAATGATTAGTGCCGTTGACGCAATAAATCAAACCGAGCTAGTTCTAAAAATCGACGGCCTGTCGCCATCCGAACGCGAAGAGGCAGCCGAAAAGTTGTTGCGTCGCCGAGGTATACCTGGGCCGGCAACTGAACACGCGATCCAGCACCTCGTGGGGATATGGCAGGAATTTCTGCAAGATGAACCGAATACTGGGGCAGCCTTTGATGAAGCTCTTGAGGGAAGGACCCGCTCTCGCAGCGAGATAATCGCCAATGGTGCGGACGACTTTTACGCGAAGCAGTATCGCCAGTACCTAAGTAACACGATGGGCGCATTCGCCGCGACAGCCACGCATGCCTTGATCGGAGCAGGTACACTGCAACCTAAATTGGGGACGCTTCGCGAGGTGCGCGCAGCGATGGTCACAGGCCGCCCGGCTGTGCCCCCAATTCTTGTGCTTGATCATCAGTCAGTTGCCGTCGCTGTTCCGATCCCCCGATTTCTGTCAGCAGGTGAAGACGGTGCACTCTGGTGTTGGCTCATCGAGCATGACGCGGTGCCCGACTCGGTTCGTTGTCTTATCGACGGCCGAGCCATTCACTCTCAGCGCCCAGGGACACGTGCGATCGAGAGATCGAATATGGCGAGCGTTCTGGAGGTGGTCGAGGGTGCGCTCGACACCCACCGGTTGGCGGTTCTCGCACTGCACCCCACTGATCCTGACGCCATGGGCCTTCACATCACGCTCTTTGGCGTAGTTGGCCGTAACGCATCGACCCTCGCGAAAGAGCACGGGCTTTCGTCGGAGATACTGGCCCCTATGGTCCAAGCCGCTGCCGCTGATGATTGCGACATCCTCTTCCTTGTGGGTGGTACGGAGGAGGTCTTCACCCAATGCTCCCAGAACCTGTTCGTGAAGCGGCGGCCCCGCGATGACGATGCTCATGACAATGCTCATCCGGCAGTTACGGGCTGGTGTCCCTCAGACCCACTTGTCGAACTGATTGATCCTCAATTCGAACTGCTCCAAGTGACGGTATCAGCCGCCGGCCTACCCGGTGCGTCCCCACGTAACGGCGACATAGGAAGTGTCGCCTATGTCGTTGAGTTGAAGGATCACGACCTGCTGCTGATTCCCTACCACCCGGGCAACTTCATCCATGGCCATGCGGCAAAGTTGTGGACGAATCCGTACGGGGCAGTTGTTGTGCGCGATGAGCACCACCACCTGCGACAGGTCATCCTACGGGGACCCTGCCGAGTTCTCTCCCCCCAGAATGCGTACCTCGAGTTTCCAGACGTCATAAGGAAGGAGGTTCGCCGCACCAGCTCGCCATCCAGGAATCGGCAGCCGGCCTACTGGTTCGCACAGACGGTCTCAGAGTTAATCGTGGAAACGGAGTTGCTCGCGCCCATGGTCCTCGACGAAAGCCGAGCGAGCTGTTTGATCAGTGCTGCGGGTAAAGGCCGATTCGGAAAAAAACCCACTTATTTCGACGCTCAAAGCACTGCGGCCTATGATCAGACGCTTCAGAATCACCGCGAGGCCGCCGGCCGCCCCACGGACCAAAGTGGTGCCGAACATCGTCGATGGGCATCCGAATCGGCGCACGCAATGGCGGCTCGCATTGAGCACCTTCAAAGCATCGGGGCGACCTGATCGACCAGCACTTTAGCGAGGCCGATAAGGCCGACGACTGCGCGTCTAGCCATCGCCCGGTCGCTTCGGATCTCCCGGTGTGTGGTGGATCAGGTTCTGGGCTCGTCAGAAAAGCTGAAGAGGTAAGCGGCACCGCAGTGAGGACCATGTGAATCCCTTGGCCAAATCCCTTGGCCGCGCCGTCCGTAAAACTTCACTTGCAGACACTTTTCGCGCAGACGGTTTCGCTCACGAAGAGTAGATTTCTTGCTATGATCGCGAGAGGCGCGCGCGGCGGGCATCACCCACAATACGAACGACAAACCGGCGGCCACGCCATTGAAGCGACCACCGGCTGATTGATTGAGCCGCCTCGTCGGCAGCAGGACTATCCTGGCGCCGCCCGCCACCGTCTCCAGTCGTCGGGGTCGTTGTCGCTCCAGCCGCCCTCCGGCGGCAGCCAGATGCGACCGTTGTAGGAGATCCTGGCGACTACCTGATTGCCCTTGAACACGTGCGGTGAGGGGAAGTTCCCGCCACCGAGGTCATGGCGCACGATGTAGGCGCGGGCGGCTTCGGCTGCCTGCTGCAGCGTATCGACCATGATCGCCTCGGTCGGTGACATCGGCTGATACGGGTCTTGGCCGAAGTCCGGATTGCCGACCGAGCGCAGGGTGATGCGGTACATCAGCCGCTACTCGGCTATCGACTACGGTCGGTGTAAGGCCAGCCACTTCCCGGACTGGCACGTACACCTGTCTGAGATCGTTTCGACTCAAAGCGACGCCGCCAAAGCGCTTATAGTGAGCGGTCAAGCAAAAACGACAAGCGCGCTTCACCTGTCGGTCTCCGTTCGGTCCTTTCGGGCGGAGCGGGTGTCGGAATTCGTGGGCGCGATCATCGAGGGGGATTCCGCTAAAGCGCGCGAGATCTCTCACAGCCTTGGCGCTTTCGACGTTGGCCTCACCCGCGAACTTAGCCAAGCCCGGGCCTGGCTCCGTGCGCGGCGCCGCGGGACCGAGCGTGCTGGTCTTCTCGCTTCATCGAATGCCTTACGTCTCAAGCCCGAAGGCGTTTACGTGAAGGCGAAGATCGAGCCCGCCCTTTGGTTCTTGGCGCCCCGCGAAGACGTTCGGTCCTCAGACGCCCTCGAGGATGCGGCGACCGAGTTCGATGTCCAGGGGCTGGAGCTCGATTGGGCCTGCGTTTGTTGGGACGGTAATTTCCGCCGATCGAACGGAGATTGGGGTACGTTTTCGTTTAAAGGTACGAAGTGGCAGTCGGTCAACGACGAGGCTCGCAAACACTACCTTGCGAATACGTACCGCGTCTTGCTGACACGAGCGCGCCAAGGGATGGTAATCTTTGTCCCGCGGGGTGACGTTCTCGACTCGACCCGAGCGCCAGACCTCTACGATGCTATCCATGAATATTTGCAAGAGTGCGGTTTTCCAACACTCGACGGTTCGGATACCCAAGACATGAAGAAGGCCCCTCAGTGGGGCCTTCAACATTCGATCTAGTCAGTTGCCCCAGCCGAACAGCTGCTTGAATCCCTCAATCATACCTGGATAGGCCCGACGCGCCTTGAGCTTCTCCTCGGCCTTCTTTATGGCCGACGTGCCGCCCATGTCCTTGATGCGCTGCATCAGGGCGTCGATCGCCGTCTGGAGCACCGTCTCGGTGTCCTCAGAGACAGGCGTCTCCTCGTTCACGCGCAGCCGATTCATGCTGTCGACAATCGCGCCCAGCTTATCGACTTCGAGCTTCTCGTCCTTGGCCCTGGGATAGACGCAGGTGGGGAGCATGTAGTCGTCCGGCAGGAGCTCGTCCGAGGCGTCGCGCGTCTTATGAAGGAAGACCTGTCAGGTCTTTCTGAGCCTTCTCTTGTTCTAACTCCCAACCCCGATGGGGACGCATTTAACGATGGGCTTCGCCACGAACAAGCCGCGCCCCTGGTCGCCGCGCTCGAAGCATGGATGCGCGAGGAACGGCGTAAGCTGTCGCGCCACTCCGACGTCGCCGGCGCCATGGATTACATGCTGAAGCGTTGGCACGCCTTCGCCGGCTTCCTCGACGACGGCCGCATCTGCCTCAGCAACAATGCCGCCGAACGAGCCCTGCGTGGCATCGCCCTTGGCAGGAAAGCCTGGCTATTCGCCGGCTCTGATCGCGGCGGCGACCGTGCCGCCATCATGTACAGCCTCATCGTCACGGCCAAGCTGAACGACGTCGATCCCCAAGCCTGGTTGGCCGACATCCTCGCCCGCATCGCCGAACATCCCGTCCAAAGGCTCGATGAGCTGATGCCTTGGAACTGGCGCAACCCAAACTCCGTTCACGACGCAATGGCGGCGTAAACAACTCCCACCGCGGTACTCGACGAAGGGGTACGAAAGCATAGAGTTTCCGGCGCCGCAGTCATACCGTCATCGGCA
>CAIMEE010000226.1 GCA_903839865.1 Enhydrobacter aerosaccus
GCATGAGCCCGCGCGAGACGGACGATTTCGGCCTGTACCTTCGCGAGTGCTGGCAGCATCACCGCTTCGAGCGCGCCGCGAAGGGCAAGCGCATGCGCCGTGCTGTTCACGTCCTCCGAAGTGAGCGCGAAATGCACCCACTCGAGCACGTCGGCGAGGCTCGAGTTCTTGAGCTTGAGCTTGATGAAGTACTCGACCGCTTTCACGTCGTGGTTGGTCGCGGGAACGCCGCCATAGCCCTCGCGCTCGAACTTCCGGATGATCTGCGCGTCGTCGATCGATATCTGCGGCAGCGTGCGCAACAGGGTCTTTTCGGTCGCCGTAAGCGGACGTATCCCGACGCCCTTGGTCTCCGAGAGAGCCGCGAGATATTCGCATTCGACGGTGACGCGCATTTTCATGAGCGCGTATTCGCTGAAATAAGCCGCGAGCGGCTCGGCCGTGCTGCGATAGCGGCCGTCGATGGGGCTTATGGCGGTCAGCGAATCGAGGATCATGAGCGGCTTTTAGACCCGTTGCCGGACGATTGCCATGTTAAGAAGTGAGGCAATGAAGCCGCTTGCCGATTGCCCAAAATCCACCCTGGCCGCCATCAAGGGCGTGCTGACCGATATCGACGAGACCCTGTCGACCGACGGTCACCTGACTGCCGAGGCCTATGGCGCGCTGGCGGCCCTGAAAAAGGCCGGGCTGCTGGTGATCCCGGTGACGGGGAGGCCGGCAGGCTGGTGCGATATGATTGCCCGCTTCTGGCCGGTCGACGCCGTGGTGGGCGAGAACGGCGCCTTCTGGATGTGGCACGACCTCGCCGCCCGCAAGCTCAGGACACGGTTCATCCAGTCCGAGGCCGAGCGCGCCGAAGGACGCCGGAGACTCGAGTCTGTGAGGGCCGACGTGCTGCGCGAGGTGCCGGGCGCGGGCATCGCCTCCGACCAGGCCTACCGCCTGGCCGATCTCGCCGTCGATTTCTGCGAGGACGTGCCCGCGCTTCCGGCGGGCGACATCGAGCGCATCGTGGCAATCTTCGAACGCCATGGTGCCACGGCCAAGGTCAGTTCGATCCACGTGAACGGCTGGTTCGGCACCTACGACAAGCTCACCACCAGCAGGGCGATGATGGCCGAGCTGTTCGCCATCGATAGCGAGCGCGACAAGGCAGCCTATGTCTTCGCTGGCGACTCGCCCAACGATGCGCCGATGTTCGGCTTCTTTCCCAATGCCGTGGGCGTTGCCAACGTCGCTGAGTTCGCCGATCGGCTGGCGCAGAAGCCGGCATGGATCGCGAAGGCGCGCTCGGGCGCGGGCTTCGTCGAGCTGGCGCGCGCGTTGATCGACGCCCGAAGCTGAGGAGGGGCTCGTGCACACATCCTTCACGCATGATTTCATCTACGAATTCGTCACCCTGTTCGTGATCCTCGATCCGATCGCGACGGTGCCGCTCTTCCTGATCGCAACCGCGGGCCTCGCGCGCAAGGATGCGCTCAAGGTGGCGGCCTATGCGGTCGGCGTGTCGTTCCTCGTGCTCTTCGCAGCCATCGCGGGCGGCCAGTTCCTGCTCGAGGCGCTGCATATCCCGATGCCGGCGTTCCAGCTAGCAGGGTCGCTGGTGCTGCTGCTGTTCGGCTTCAAGCTGGTACTGGGTACCCTCACCGAGGAAGCGCGCGCGCTGCCGGCCGAGTACACGCTTTTTGAGCGGGCCATCTATCCGCTGGCCATTCCCGGCATCGCGGGCGCGGGGTCGATCCTCACCGTCGTGCTGCTGACCGACAACAACACGCGTTCATTTGCCGAGCAGGGCCAGACCACCGGGGAGCTGGTGCTTTGCCTCGTCATCTTCTTCTGCCTGTACGCCGTGGCGACGCAGATCTTCCGCTTCCTCGGCCGCTCCGGCGTCGAGATCGTGAGCCGCGTATTCGGGCTCGTCGTGTGCAGTATCGCCGTGAACGGGCTGGTCACGGCGATCAAGCTCAGCTTCGGTCTGGCGACGCTCACGCCGCACTAAGGATGACGTGGTGCCATGAATCGCAGCATTGCACACGTTGCCATCGTCGTTCGCGATTACGCTGAAGCGATCGCTTACTACGTCGGCAAGCTTAACTTCGAGCTCGTCGAGGACAAGTATCAGCCGGACCAGGACAAGCGATGGGTCGTCGTGCGGCCCGTGGGAAACGGGACCACTTCTTTGCTGTTGGCCCGCGCTTCGACGACGGATCAGGAAACGTTTATCGGCAACCAGTCGGGAGGCCGTGTTTTTCTGTTCCTGCGCACCGACGATTTCTGGCGCGACTTTGCCGCGCTGAGCAGCGCTGGCGTCGAGTTCGTGCGCGCACCGAAGATTGAGTCGTATGGCACGGTAGCAGTCTTCAGGGACCTGTATGGCAACCTGTGGGACCTCGTTCAGTATTCTGAGTAGCTTTCCGGAGATCAGGGCGGATCGGCAACCAGCAGCGACTGGAAGTGCGTGATACTGTCTGCCTGGCTCCAGACTCCGACCGGGCCGGGGACCGGCAGGCTCGTATCGGTCACGGTGAACAGCGACGTGTCGTCGAAGAAGACCTCGAAGCGGTCGCGCTTGGCGATCACGCGCAGCGCATGCTGCCCGCCCAGCGTCACCGGCGCCTTTTTGCTCCCGAGCTCGGCGCGCCGCCCGCCCGCCATGCGATAGAATCTCACCGTGCCATCGGTCGCACTGGCGCGGGCGACGTAGTAGTCGCTTGCGCTCTGCGCCCGCAACATCAGGCCCGCGACCTGCGCCCGCGTGCCCGAGACGATCTTGAAGCGCAGCGTCGCATCGACATCGCGCGCGACGGTTTGCGTCGAGACGCAGAGCGGAAAGCGCAGATCGGTGGCGTCGCCTGCCGTTTCCGCCAGCGCCCAGCCGCCAAGTGCTGCCTTGTCCTCGACCGCTTCCCAGCGGGTGGCGCGGCCGATACCGGTGCTGCCCTGAGTGCAGGCGATCTTGCCGTCGGACGTCGTGAGCGGTGCCACGAGCTGCGCCGAGGCCGGCGTGGCGAGTGCAAAAAGAGCGAGTAAAATCAGGTATCGCATGGCGCGATCCTAGCAGAGTGCGGCCCGCTTGACCGCCGCCACGGGAGGGAGGAGTTTACGCCCCGTAGAAATTTTCGATGAATCTTCAGGGGGGAATTCAATGCGTCTGTGCACCATCGTAAGCGGCGGCAAGCCGGCTGTGGGCGTCAAGATGGGCGACGGCAAGATCGTCGACCTGTCGAAGCAGATGCCGCGCGGGCCGAAGTCCGTGATCGAGATCCTGTCGGGCGGCAAGAAGGTCCAGCAGGCCGTGTTGAAGGCCTGCGCCAAGCCGAAGGCGGGCGCCACCGTGTCGGAGAAGTCGGCCAAGTATCTCTGCCCGATTCCCGCGCCGGGCAAGATCCTGTGCATCGGCCTCAACTACCGCAAGCACGCCGAGGAGACCGGCAGCCCGATCCCGACCTATCCGGTGGTGTTCACGCGCTTCAACAACACGCTGGTGCCGCACAACGGCAGGATGCTGTCGACAACGCACTCAGAGCAGTACGACTGGGAAGCCGAGCTTACCATCGTGATCGGCAAGAAGTGCCGCAACGTGCCGAAGGAAAAGGCCCTCACGGTGATCGCGGGCTACGCCTGCTTCAACGACGGCTCGATCCGCGACTGGCAGCGCAAGTCGGGCGGCCAGTTCACCCTGGGCAAGAACTTCGATGCGACCGGCGGTTTCGGCCCCGACATCGTGACGCCGGACGAACTGCCGCCGGGCGCGGCGCCGCTGCGCATCACCACGCGCGTGAACGGCGTCACCATGCAGGACAGCAACACCGACGACCTGATTTTCGATGTGCCGACCCTGGTCTGCGAGATGTCGAAGGTCATGACGCTCGAGCCGGGCGACATCATCATCACCGGCACGCCGTCGGGCGTGGCGATGGCGCGCAACCCGCAGCCCTGGCTGAAGCCGGGCGACGTCTGCGAAGTCGAGATCGAGAAGATCGGCGTGCTGCGCAACCCGATCGCTCAAGGGGCGTAGCGAAAGAGGAGGCGACATGGCCTACGAAACCGTCGAGGTCCGCAAGCTCACCGGCGGCTGCGGCGCAGAGGTGCTGGGCGTCGACCTCAAGGCGATGAGCAATCGCCAGTGGGACGAGGTCCGGCGTGCTTTCGTGGAACACGGCGTCGTCTTCTTCCGCGACCAGAAGCTGACGCCCGAGCAGCACATCGAGTTCGCGCGCCGCTGGGCGCCGATCGACGTCAATCGCTTCTTCAAGCCGGTCGCGGGCTATCCAGAGATCGCCGAGGTCCGCAAGGAGCCGGAGCAGAAGACCAACATCGGCGGCGGCTGGCACACCGATCACAGCTACGATGCCGAGCCAGCGATGGGCTCGATCCTGCTGGCGCGCGAGCTGCCCGAGGAAGGCGGCGACACGCTGTTCGCCAACATGTACCGCGCCTTCGAGACCCTCTCCCCCGGCCTGCAGCGCACGCTTGAGGGCATGCGCGCCGTCCACGGCTCGGCGCACATCTTCGGCAAGAGCGGTGTGAACGCCCAGAACCCCGAAGGCGCCAGCCGCTACGCCAACCAGGACAAGGTCGGCGCCGACGTCGTTCATCCCGTCGTGATCCGCCATCCGTTGAGTGGCCGCAAGGCACTCTACGTCAATTCGGCCTTTACGCTCCGCTTCGAGGACTGGTCGGCCGAGGACAGCAAGCCGCTGCTCGAGCAGCTCTATCGCCACGCCGCGCGTCCGGAGTTCACCTGCCGCTTCCGCTGGCGCGAAGGCTCGATCGCCTTCTGGGACAATCGCGCCACCTGGCACTATGCCGCCAACGACTACCAGGGCGAGCGCCGGCTGATGCACCGCATCACTGTGTCCGGCTGCGCGCTGGAGTCCGCCGCCTAGGTAGCGACGCCCGAACTGAAGAGTTCCGCAAGCGTCGTCACCGCGCGCTCGGACTCGGCGCGGTCGACGGTCTCGGTGGCGTCGCCGTAGCCCTTCATGTCGCCGCCGCCCACATCCTGGACGATGATGCCGTCGCGCCGCGGCACGACGAATACGCGTTTGTAGTCGAGCCCGTAATGCACTTCTGGCTGAGGGATGAGGCGGGCGATCTGGCCGCGCACCGGCACCACCGACTCGTCCTTCCAGAGCGCGCGGGCGCCATAGCCCGTGCAATTGATGACCGCGCGCTTGCCCAACGCCGCGATCTCGGCCGGCGTATGGAAATCGGCGCGGCGGAACTGACCGCCCGCGATGAAGAAGTCGTTCAGCAGCGTATGGCCGTAGTCGGCGATGTTGAAGACCAGGAGTTCGCTCTGATAGACCGCGCTCGCGCGGAACGGCGACGCGTCGGCTGCGAGCTTCCGGGGCCGGGGCGTGAGGTCGGCGATCGTGCGGCTGTAGGAGGCGAAGTGGAGTTCGGGCACCGCGGGCGCGACAGGTGTCGGCGGCAAGGACGGCTGGTCGGTGCGGATCGAATAATAGTCGGTCCATTCGACCGGCGTGCCGGGCAGGCCGAGATACTGGCGATGAGTCTTGAAGGACGTGCGCGCCATCTGCTCCCATTCCGCTGCGAAGCCCGGTCCGGCCGCGCTCGCGAGCGCGATGCGCGAGTCGGGCGTCCACGCGCCGCTTGCCCTGAAGGAGCGCGTGTCGGGTATCTGCTCGCGCGCGTAGATCGTGACTCGGGCGCCCGAGCGCTGCGCCAGGATCGCCGAGGTGAGCCCCAGCGCGCCGCAGCCGATAACCGCGATCTCCTGCGGGCTCGCCTGCATCGCCTTGGCGACGGCGATGGCGCTCGATCCCCAGGATAGCGACCAGCCGCTGCCGCCGTGGCCGTAGTTGTGAACGACCAGCGTGTTGCCCAGGCGCTCGGTGTCGAGGCGCGGTCCGGCGGCGCGGAACGGGCGCAGGCAGACGGCCATGTCGTAGATGCGGTCGGGGCGCGCCCGGATGGGCGCCAACGGGGGCGCCGACCCGGTCGCGGCGCAGGCCGACAGCAGGCCGCTGCTGCCGAGCAGGCCGCCTTGCAACAGTCGCCGGCGGCCAAGAGCAAGCATGCCTTGCCTCAGGCGTTGCCCGTCATCACCGCTTCCTGGTCGAGCGGCGCGTAGAAGAAGTCGCCGGGCCGGAAGTCGGGACCGTGGCCGAGGTCGCCCAGCAGGCGGCGCTGGCGCGGCGTGCACCTGTCGAACAGCGCCGTGTAGGGGCCGCTGTAGTCGTAGGCGCGCATGAACATCTGACAGTAGTTGTAGAGGATGGTCTTGCGCGCCTTGCCGGAATGGTTGGGCGAGGGGCCGTGCCAGATCGCGTGCGGGAAGACATAGGCGTCGCCGGCCTTGCCGAGCAGGGGCACGGTGCCGGGAGTCTTCGGACCGGGGAGGCGCTCGGCACGCTCGGCGAAGGGCCGCAGGTGGCTGCCGGGGAAGACTGTGAAGTTGCCGCTGTCTTCCGCCGTCACGTCGGTCAGCAGGTACATCACCTTCACCGCGAGCGGCCGGCTGGTCTCGGAAACACGAATGGTCTTCTGAGCTTCGCCGCCGTCGGTGTGGATGTAGCCCGGGAACATGTCGGTCGAGGCGCGGATGATCGCCTGGCTCATCGAGAACTGGATATACGGACCCATCAGGTCGAGGATCAGATCGAAGATCGCGGGCTTGTCGATCAGGTCGATGAAGGCCGGGTGATACGGCAGCAGGTCGCGCCGATCCATGAACGCGTCCTTGTTCTGGTCGGGCAGCTTCCATTCGTAGTGGCCGCGCTGTATCGCGGGCGCCGGCTCGTAGCCCGGCTGCGTGCGCACCGTGTTGTCGAGCAGGTCGGAAAAGAAATTGACTTCGGCCGGCGTGAGCGCGCCTTCGAGCTGCAGGTAGCCGTCGACGGCCCACTGCTCGCGCTGCGCTTCGGTCAATGTCCGGGTGGTGTTGGCCAGCATGCGGTCCTCCCTGAAGGCTACCGCCAGTCTATCGCGGCCCACAGCAGCGAACAGCCCGAAAGCAGCATCACGACATCCAGCAGGCGCTGGAAGCTGGCGATGCTGAGACGCTCGACGAGCCGCTTGGCGAGATAGGTCCCCGCCATCACCGAGGAGCCCGTGATCAAGCCCTGCACGATGATGTCGGTGGGGAGGGCGCCGAACGTCCGGAAGGTGATCGCCTTGCTGATGTACATGGCGAGCGACGAGGCGGCTTCCGTCGCGATGAAGGCGCCTTTCGCGAGGCCGTAGGCGCTGAACAGCGGCACCGTGATCGGGCCGGTCGAGACCACGATGCCGGTGAGGAAGCCGATCGCGAGGCCGCCGAACATCAGCAGGGCAAAGCCGACAGTGTAGCTGCGCGCGGCGAGCCAGCGGCGGCCGGGGATCATCACCAGGAAGAACGTGCCGAGCGCGATGTCGACCAGCCGTGGCGGCAGGCTGAGCATGGTGCGTGCGCCCAGTGCCGCGCCCGGGATGCCGCCCACGGCATAGGCCGCGGTCGCGCGCCAGTCTATCTCGCGCCACCACGAGGTGATCTTGGCGAAGTTCGACATCAGGGCCACGATCGCCATGATCGGGATCGCCGACTTGGGCCCGAAGACCAGTGCCAGCACCGGCACCAGGATGATGGTGGCGCCGGTGCCGACGATGCCGCTCACCAGCCCCGCGACCGTGCCGATCGCGAGGACGAGGGCGTAGGACCACAGTGCCGGATCAGTAGCCGACATTCGAGCGCAGGTACTTCTCGGCTTCCTCGATCGGGATGCCGCGGCGTCTCGCGTAGTCTTCGAGCTGATCGCGGCCGATGCGGGCCACGCCGAAATACTCGGCTTGCGGATTGGCGAAGTAGTAACCCGACACCGAGGAGATCGGCAGCATCGCGAAGTTCTCGGTGAGCGTGAGACCCGTGTTCTGCCCGGCGTTGAGCAGGCGGAAGAGCTCGGGCTTCTGGCTGTGGTCGGGGCAGGCGGGATAGCCCGGCGCCGGCCGGATGCCGCGATATTTCTCGCGGGTCAGCTCCTCGTTGCTGAGCGCCTCGTCGGGCGCGTAGGCCCACAGAGTCTTGCGCACGCGCTCGTGCATGCGCTCGGCGAAGGCTTCGGCCAGGCGGTCGGCCAGCGCCTTCAGCAGGATGTCCGAATAGTCGTCGGTGTCGGCCTTGAAGCGCGCGAGGTGCTCCTCGATGCCGTGGCCTGCCGTCACCGCAAACCCGCCGATCCAGTCGGCCTTGGGCGAGATGAAGTCGGCCAGGCACATGTTGGCGCGGGGCGCGCGCTTCTCGATCTGCTGGCGCAGGAAATAGAGGCGCGAGATCTCCCTGGTGTGCGTCTCGTCCTCGAACAGGATGACGTCGTCGCCGTCGCGGCGGCACGGCCAGAAGGCCACGACCCCCTTCGCCGTCAGCCACTTCTCGCGCACGATGCGGTCGAGCATCTTGCGCGCGTCGGCGAACAGCTTGGTGGCGCTGTCGCCCACGACCTTGTCGGTCAGGATGGCAGGGTAGTTGCCGGCCAGCTCCCAGGCGCGGAAGAACGGCGTCCAGTCGATGCGCTCGACAAGCTCGTGCAGCGGATATTCCGCGAACACGCGCGTGCCGGTCACGGCGGGCTTGGGCGGCGTATAGGCCGACCAGTCGATCTTGAAATCGTTGGCGCGCGCGACTGCGAGCGGTACCAGTTTTTCCTTGCCGCCAGCCGCACGCTCGACGCGGATGGTCTCGTATTCGGCGGCGACGTTGGCCGCGAAGTCGCTGGCCTGTGCGCCCGATTCGGAGACGAGTGCCGAGCACACGCCGACCGCGCGCGAGGCATCGAGCACATGCACGGTCGTGCCCTTGTAGCTGGGCGCGATGCGCAGTGCCGTGTGCACCTTGGACGTCGTGGCGCCGCCGATCAGCAGCGGCAGGGTGAAGCCCTGGCGCGTCATCTCCTCGGCCACCGTCACCATCTCGTCGAGCGACGGCGTGATCAGCCCGGAGAGACCGATGATGTCGGCCTTGTTGTCGTTGGCCGACTTCAGGATGGTCTGGAACGGCACCATGACGCCAAGGTCGATGACCTCGAAGTTGTTGCACTGCAGGACCACGCCCACGATGTTCTTGCCGATGTCGTGGACGTCGCCCTTGACCGTCGCCATGACGATCTTGCCCTTGGGCCGCGACGTCGCGGTCTTCTGCGCCTCGATGTAGGGCAGCAGGTGGGCCACCGCCTTCTTCATCACGCGCGCGCTCTTCACGACCTGCGGCAGGAACATCTTGCCCGCGCCGAACAGGTCGCCGACCACGTTCATGCCGGCCATCAGAGGGCCCTCGATCACCTCGATCGGCCGCGCGATCTGCAGGCGTGCCTCCTCGGTGTCGGCCACGACCCACTGGTCGAGACCCTTCACCAGCGCATGCTCGAGCCGCTTCTCGACCGGCCAGCTGCGCCATTCGGCGTCCTGGGTCTCGGCCACTTCGCCGGTGCCCTTGTACTTGGGCGCGAGGTCGAGCAGGCGGTCGGTGGAATCGGGGCGGCGATTGAGGATCACGTCCTCGCAGGCGTCGCGCAGCTCCTGCGGGATCTGGTCGTAGACCTCGAGCTGGCCCGCATTGACGATGCCCATGTCCATGCCGGCCCGGATGGCGTGATACAGGAACACCGAGTGCATGGCCTTGCGCACCGGCTCGTTGCCCCTGAAGGCGAACGACAGGTTCGACACGCCGCCGGAAATCTTGGCGCCGGGGCAGAGTCGCTTGATCTCGCGCGTCGCCTCGATGAAGTCGACGCCGTAATTGTTGTGTTCCTCGATACCGGTGGCGACCGCGAAGATGTTCGGATCGAAGATGATGTCTTCCGCCGGAAAGCCCACCTTGTTTACCAGGATGTCGTAGGCGCGCTGGCAGATCTCGACCTTGCGCTGCTTGGTGTCGGCCTGGCCCTTCTCGTCGAACGCCATGACCACGACCGCGGCGCCGTAGCGCCGGACTTTCTTGGCCTGCTCGACGAACGGCTCGACGCCCTCCTTCATGGAGATCGAGTTCACGATCGGCTTGCCGGCGACGCACTTGAGGCCCGCCTCGATCACGCTCCACTTGGAGCTGTCGATCATGATCGGCACCTTGGCGATGTCGGGCTCCGACGCGATCAGCTTGAGATAGGTGTCCATCGCGAGCTGCGAATCGAGCAGGCCCTCGTCCATGTTGACGTCGATGATCTGCGCACCGCTGTCGACCTGCTGGCGCGCGACCTCGACGGCGGCGTTATAGTCGCCCTCGAGGATCAGCTTCTTGAAGCGTGCGGAACCGGTGACGTTGGTCCGCTCGCCGATGTTGATGAAGGTCGCTCGCCCAGAGCCGTTTGATTCGTCGGTCATCTTAAAAAAAACTCGCTGCTTCCATGCCGCTGAGACGTAGCGCCGGCGGCAAGGCATGCCACGTGCGCGGCTTCACGCCCTTGACCGCCTCGGCCACGGCCTTGATGTGCGCAGGCGTCGTGCCGCAGCAGCCGCCCACCATGTTCAGCCAGCCGTTCTCGGCCCAGCCCTTGACCAGCTTCGCCGTCATCTCGGGCGGCTCGTCGTAGGCGCCGAGTTCATTGGGCAGGCCCGCGTTCGGATAGACGCAGACCATGCCGTCGACCTGCGGATTGAGCGCGTTCACGTACGGATGCAGCTCCGTGGCGCCGAACGAGCAGTTGAGGCCCATGGTCAGCGGCCTGGCGTGGCGCACCGAATGCCAGAACGCCTCGACCGTCTGGCCCGAGAGGTTGCGGCCGGCGAGATCGGTCAGGGTCATGGAGACCATGACCGGGATCACCTCGTCGCGCGCCTCGCCCGCCTCCGAGACAGCCACGATCGCGGCCTTGGCGTTCAGCGTGTCGAACACCGTCTCGATCAGGATGAAGTCGACGCCGCCGTCGAGCAGTCCGTCGATCTGCTCGCGGTATATGCCCTTCACTTCGTCGAAGGTGACGGCGCGGTAACCGGGATCATTGACGTTGGGTGAGATGGACAAGGTCTTGTTGGTCGGCCCCAGCGCGCCCGCCACGAAGCGCGGCTTGTCCGGATCCCGGGCGGTCGCTGCATCCGCGCAGGCGCGCGTCAACCTGGCGGCCGCGAGGTTGATCTCGCGCGCCATCTTGGAAATGCCGTAGTCGCCGAGGCTGATCGCGTTGGCGTTGAAGGTGTTGGTCGCGAGAAGGTCGGCGCCGGCATCGATATAGGCATTGCAGATCGCGCCCACGACGTCCGGCCGCGTCAGGTTCAACAGGTCGTTGTTGCCCTTCTGGTCGAGCTCGAAGGTGCGGCCGTTGCAGCCGGTGAGGCCGCGATAGCCTGCCTCGTCGAGCTTGTAGGTCTGGATGGCCGTGCCGTAAGGGCCGTCCTTGACCAGGATTCGCTCCCGGGCGATCGCCTGCAGCTGGTCGGCTTTTTCAGCGCGCGTCATGGGTTTGCTCATGCGGCCGTACTCCCAGCAGATGGCAGATCGCGAACGTGAGGTCCGCGCGGTTCAACGTGTAGAAATGGAACTGCTCGACGCCCTCGTTGCGCAGGCGGCGGCAGAGATCGCCCGCAACGGTGGCGGCGATCATGCGGCGCGTCTCGATGTCCTCTTCCAGCCCCTGGAACATCTCGGCGAGCCATGCCGGTACCTTCGAGCCGCAGAGGGCGGCCATCCGGGTGATGCCCTGGAAATTCGAGACGGGCATGACACCAGGCACGATCGGCACCTTGATGCCGCGCTGCGCGGCGTGGTCGCGGAAGCGCAGGAAATCGTCGGCGTCGAAGAAGAACTGCGTGATGCAGCGGTCGGCGCCGGCATCGACCTTGCGCTTGAGGTTGTCGAGATCGGCTTCGACGCTCTGGGAGTCCGGATGCTTCTCGGGATAGCCCGCGACGCTGATCTGGAAGTCGCCGATCTTCTTCAGGCCCTTCACGAGGGCCGCGGCGTTCTCGTAGCCGCCGGCATGCGGGCTGTATTTGGTGCCCATGCCCGTCGGCGGATCGCCGCGCAGCGCCACGATGTGGCGAATGCCGGCGTCCCAATAGGCGCGCGCGACGTCGTCTATCTCGCCCCGGGTGGCGGCGACGCAGGTGAGATGGGCAGCGGCATCGATGCCGGTCTCGCTCTTCAGTCGCGCCACCGTCTCGTGCGTGCGCTGGCGCGTCGAGCCGCCCGCACCGTAGGTCACGGAGAAGAAGGCCGGACGCAGCGGGGTCAGACGGGTCACGGTCTCCCACAGAGTGCGCTCCGCGGCCTCTGTCTTGGGCGGCGAGAACTCGAACGAGACCTGCAGGCGCTGCGGCGAGCGTGCGGGAAACTCGGAGACGGCGGTCATCACGAAACTCCTTGGACGGCGACAGGACGCGCGGGTGCCCGCTGGGGCACCACGCGCTCGCCGCGCCAGATGCCGGTCATCAGGCGGCGGCCGGGGAAATGGATTGGCTCGAGCGGCGTGAGACCGGCCGTCTTCAGCCAGCCCTGGACCTGGTTGTCGGCGAAGCCGAGATGGACGTGCGCATGCTCGCGCTTCAGCTCGACCAGGTCGTGCGGCGCGAAATCGACGACCAGAACCGTCCCGCCCGGCTTCACCACGCGCGCGGCTTCGCTCAGCGCGGCGGACGGATCGTCGGCGTAGTGCAGCACATGATGGATGGTGACCACGTCGAAGCTGCCGGCCTCGAAGGGCAGCGCGTACATGTCGCCCTGGCGGATGTCGGCATTTTCGATGCCGGCGCGCGCGAGGTTGGCCCGCGCGAGGGCCAGCATCTCGCGGCTCTGGTCGACGCCGATCGCCTGCTCGACCTTGGGCGCCAGCACCTCGAGCAGCCGGCCGGTGCCAGTGCCGATGTCGAGCAGGCGGCGGGCGCCCAACGGCAGATGATGGACAAGTGCGCGCTCGATCTCGCGGTCGGCCACGTGGAGCGCCCGCAACTCGTCCCAGCGCTGGGCATTGTCGCGGAAGAACCGCGCCGCGGCGGTCTGGCGGCGCTGCTGCAGGGCGTCGAGCCGGGCGCGGTCCGTGGCGATGCGGGCATGCTTGGGATCGAGCCGGCGCACGAATTCACGGACCAGGGCCGCGTCGTCGCCGGAGGTGACCAGGCGGAAGCGGGTGAACTGGGCCTCCCGGAAACGCTCCAAAAGGCCCGCTTCCACCAGCAATTTAAGGTGGCGCGACACCCTGGGCTGGCTCTGACCCAGCACGTGGACATAGTCGCTCACCGTCAGGTCTTCTCGGGCGGCGAGGGCCAGAACGCGCAGCCGTGTGTCTTCGGCGGCGGCACGCAGGAGGGCGAGGAGATGATCCATGTAGTACTTAATATAAGCATATCTTTATATTTGCAAGTATAGGGCGTCGGATACTTTTGAAACGAACGGTGCCCAGGGAGATGAAACTGTCCCGGCCTATTCACTTCAAACTGCAGTGTACGTGTGCGACACTCGCGTCGAATTCGGTAAAAAGCCGTTGTACGTGAAGGCCCTACGTCGAGATGGGCTGCAAAGGATCCAGGTTGGCGTTGATGAGCAAAGGCATGTTCAAGGCGATGGCGTTCAACGTCCGCCGTACGGTCGTTGTGGCCACGGCCACGGCAGCGCTGCTGGGCGGTTGCGCCATGCATGACACGGGCGCGTCCGAGGTCTGGGACCCGATCGAAGTTCCCAACCGCTTCATCTTCTCGATCAACCGCGCGGTCGACATCATCGCCATTCGTCCGGTCGCCGTCGTCTATCGCGACTGGATGCCGGTACCGGCCAAGAAGGGCATTCACAACGTGCTCGAAAATCTCGGCGAGCCGGTGACCATGATCAACGAAGTGGTGCAGGGCGATCCGAGCCGTGCCGCCACGACGCTTGCGCGCTTTCTCGTGAATTCGACTCTGGGCCTCGCCGGCCTGTTCGATGTCGCCACGAGCATCGGCCTGACCAAGACCAAGGAAGGAGCGGGCAACACCGTCGGCTACTACGCCGGCGTCGAGCCCGAGAACGGTGGCTTCTATCTCGTGCTGCCGCTGGCCGGGCCATCCAACGCGCGCGATGCCGCGGGTCTCATGGCGGATTACGCCGTCGATCCGTTCCGCATCCTCACCTATGCCCTGAACATCGATGCGATCTATCAGGGCGTGCGTTACGGTGCGACCGTGGTCGATATCCGCACGCGCACGATGTTCGCGCTCGACGATCTTGAGAAGAACAGCGTCGATTACTACGCCGCGCTGCGTTCGGCCTACACCCAGCAGCGTGCCGATCTGATTCGCCAGAAGCGGGAGAAGACCGATAGCCGCGGCGAACTCGATCGCCGCGACAATCTCGCTCTGGTTCGCTAAACTTTTTCTTCTCTGTCTTTTCATGGAGCGAACGGTGAACCTGCTCGCCTATCGGCGTGTCTTCCTCGCATCGGCCGTTGCAGCGGCCGTCGGCCTTTTCGGAGTGCGGGCCATGGCCGCCGACCCGCCTGCGCAGCTCATCCAGAGCGTTGCGGACGAAGTCATCCAGATCGTGAAGCAGGCCAAAGGCATCGATCGCGAAGCCGCGATCGGCAGGATCCTGACGGCCAATTTCGACATGGGCTACATGGGCCGCGCGGCGCTGGGAACCCATTGGGATCGCACCACCGAGCCCGAACGCGACCGCTACCTAAAGGCGGTGATCAGCGCCGAGGCCCATGCCTACAGCGAGCGCTTCGGCCAGTATGCCGGCCAGACCCTGGCGGTCGGCCGCGTCGTGCCCCGTCCAAACGGGGTTTCCCTGGTCGAGAGCAAGCTGAACCAGAGCGAAGGTGCGCCAATCAGCATCCAGTGGGAGTTGCGCGACACCGGCCAAGGGCTGCGGATCACCGACGTAAAAGTCGAGGGTGTCAGCATGGTGATGACTAGACGTTCGGATTTTAATTCCTACATCTCGTCACATGGCGGCCAAGTCGAACCCCTGATCCAGGAACTCGAGAAGCGCGCCAAGAACTAGCTGGTAGGTACTAGCGGGCGGGGAGAACGCCATGGATAGCTTAGCGGTCAGGAATTCGACGGAAACCCGGTCGGTAGACCCGGTCTGGAGCAAGATCAGGGAGGCGGCCCAGGCAGCCGCCGCAGCCGAGCCGGTGCTCGCCGGCACCTTGCATGCGACCATCCTCAGCCAGTCCCGCTTCGAGGGCGCGCTCAGCTATCACCTGGCGCGGCTGGCCGGCACCACCGAGGTGCC
>CAIMEE010000227.1 GCA_903839865.1 Enhydrobacter aerosaccus
CCACGCGCTGCTCCAGCGTCTCCTTCGACTGACGCAACTGCCGATCGCTGTCGCGCAGGGCCTCGGCGGTGTGCACGCGCGCCGTCACGTCGTTGCAGGTGGCGACGAACCCGCTGCCCGGCAGCGGATCGAGGCGCAGCTCGACCACGCGTCCATCAGAGGTGTCGACTTCGTGGGTGAGCGCCGCCTCGGGCCGCTTCAACAGCGGATGGTCGAGCGGCAGCAGGGTGGCGAATCGATCGTTGGAAATTTCCAACCGGCCCTCCTTGTCGAAGGCCGCAATGCCCATGCCGACATGGTCGAGCGTGTTGCGCAGGATCTCGTAGTTGTAGCGGATCGCCTCCGACGCCTCGTCGATCAAGGCACGGGCACTGCGCGGCAGCAGCCGGCCACGCCGTCCGAATGCCGCCACGATCACGCGCGCGGAAGCAGCCCCCAACGTGCCCGACAGTGCCCGTTCGGTCCGGCTGAACGCGACCTCGAGCGACAGCGGCCCCTCGCCGAGCGCGCGCTCGGCGCGATCCGTGCCGATGAAGCGCGCCAGCAGTTCACGCAATTCGTAGATGCGCGCCGCATCGGTCGGCTTGCGCTCGACCCGCGGCTCGGGCTCGGCGCCCAGCACGAACGCCCGCGCCTGCTCGGCGTCGGCCCCGACCGCGCGCGCCATCAGCGAGACGCCGACCAGCAGCAGCGTGTTGACTGTGATGCCGACCACGAAGCCCTGTCCCACCGGATCGAGATCGGTGAGCGGCCACGGCAGCCATGCCCCGAGCGGCGCGGCCCGCGCCGCCGTCGTCTCCAGGCTGGGCAGCAGCAGCGCATAGAGCCAGACCACGAAGCCACCCGATAGTCCCGCCACGACGCCGTAACGATGGGCGCGCCGCCAATAGAGGCCGAGCACTAGGCCCGGGGCGAAGTTGGCGACGGCGGCGAAGCTGATCAGGCCGATCGAGGCGAGCGGCAGATAGCCCGAGATGATGCGCTGGTAAGCGTAGCCCGCCATGAGGATCAACACGACCGCGGCGCGGCGCACGAAGACGACCAGTGGCCCCATCTCGTGCTGGGCGCCGGGATTCCAGTTGCCCTGACGGCGCAGCACATAGGGCATCAGCAGCTCGTTGCCAATCATCGCCGACAAGGCCATGCAGGCGACCACGACCATCGAGGTCGCAGCCGACAGGCCGCCGATGAAGACCAGCGCCGACAGCCAGCGCTCGCCATGCCTGAGCGGCAGCTGCAGCACATAGAGGTCGGGATTGACCTGCGGTCCGAGCAGCAGCAGGCCGGCCGCCGCGATCGGGACGACGAACAGGTTGATCAGCACCAGGTAGCCCGGGAACAGCCAGCGCGCCGTTCGCAGGCTCGCGGGATGTCCGTGCTCGACGACGGCGACATGGAACTGACGCGGCAGGCAGAGGAAGGCCATGCCCGAGAGCAGCGAGGTCACGACCCAGGTGAGCGGCGAGCCCCCGTGCATCACCTGCCCGGAGACCATGGGAGCTTCGATCATTTGCGTCCACAGTTCGAACGGCCCATCGAACAACGCGAACAGCACGAACGAACCGACCGCCAGCAGCGCCACCAGCTTGACCGCCGACTCGAAGGCGATCGCCAGCATCATGCCGCGGTGCTGCTCGGATGCCTGCACGTTGCGCACGCCGAACAAGATGGTGAACAGCGCCATCAGCGCCGCCACGATCAACGACGTGTCGGTGTGGATCACGCCGACCTCGCCGCCGCTCCACGCCGTCGGCGCGGCGATGGAACGGAACGACGACGACACCGCCTGCAGCTGCAGCGCGATGTAGGGCAGCACGCCCACTGTGGCGAACAGGGTCGCCGTGACGCCCACCAGGCGGCTCTTGCCGTAGCGCGAGGCCAGGAAGTCGGCGATCGACGTGACGTTGTGCTGCTTGGCCAGCCGCACCATCTTGGCGACCAGCGGATAGCCCGCGGTGATCACCAGGACTGGCCCCGTGTAGATCAGGATGAAATCGACGCCCGCGGTCGCTGCCCGCCCGACCGCACCGTAGAATGTCCACGAGGTGCAATAGATCGCCAACGACAGGCCGTAGACCGCCGGTGCAACCTTGGAACTGGCCGACCAAGCGCGCTGGTGCCGGTCGCCAAAATAGGAAACGGCGAACAGCAGGCCGAGATAGGCCAGCGAGAGGGCAAGAACCTCGGGTTCGGCGATCATTGTTGGCGCATTGAACCCTGCCGCCCGGGGCGCCACAAGGCTGGGCTTTCTAGCTTTCTATCTGACCGGAGCCGACAATGGCCACGATCAGCACGACACCCGCCGAGAAGCCTCAGCCTACTGTCAGATGCCGTAGACGTCCGACGACTTGATGCGCTTCACGCCCGCGGCGGTCATCTGTTTCCAGGCTTCCGCCAACGACCCATTGAGGTCGATGCCGCGCGCGGCATCCTCGACGACATAGGCCGTAAAGCCTGCCTTGCGCGCGTCCATGGCCGTCCAGGCGACGCAGAAATCTGTCGCGAGGCCACAGATGAACACGGTGTCGATGCCGCGGGCCTTGAGATAGGCGGCGAGGCCTGTCGAGGTCTTGCGATCCGCTTCCTCGAATGCCGAATAGCTGTCGACGTCCTTATGGAAGCCCTTGCGGAGGATGAGCGCGGCGTTCGGCAGCTTGAGGCCGTTGACGAGGGCGGCATCGTCCGTGCCCTGCACGCAGTGATCCGGCCACAGCACCTGGCTGCCGTAGGGAAGCCGGGTGGTATCGAACGGCTTCTTGCCGGAGTGGGCACTGGCGAACGAGGCGTGCTCGGGCGTGTGCCAGTCCTGGGTCACCACGACGTTCTCGAAGACAGTCGCGAGATTGTTGATCACCGGAACGATCTCCGCGCCGCCCTTCACGGGCAGGGTGCCGCCGTCGACGAAGCAGTTCTGGACGTCGACCACGATCAACGCGCTCTTGGCGGTGGGTTTGATCTTGTCGGCGGCAAACACGCCAAGTGAGAGACCGAGGCCGCCCGCCAGTCCGGCCGATGCCCCGGTTTGAAGAAAGAACCGCCGGGACAGACCAGACGCAATCGACTTCATGGCACGCTCAGCTCGTTGAAAAACGCCCCGCAGTGTAGCGCCGGGCGGCTGCTTGTCATCTCCCGACGGTCGTGTGAGCATCGGTGTTTGCGGCTCGTTGCACACTCGGAGAAGTTTCAGTCGTGTCTGCATCCCGTGCTTTTCGATTCGTCGCATTCTGTGCGCTGGGTCTTCTTTCGGTGCTGCTCCCGGGTCTTGCCGCGGCAAACCTGATCCCCGACTCGCTCACCCAGGTGGGAGCATGGAGGGTCGGCGCTTACACCCGGGGCACGACCACGGCTTTCGATCACTGCTCGCTCTATCGCGTTCAAAGCGAAGGCTTCGCGGTCGCCGTCGCCCTCAACCCCAGGGGCATATGGTCGTTGGCGCTCGAGGCGCCCGACTGGGGACTGACGGCGCAGGAATCCTATGTGACCGCCATCACCGTCGGCACGGCAGGCTCCTACACCTTCACCGGCCGCGCGGTCAGCCCGCGCGTGATGACCCTCGACGTGGCGCCGGAACTCTTCACCCAACTCAAGAGCGGCGTGACGTTCTCGGCGTCGGCCAACCAGCGCCGCTACGCGATGAGCCTCGACGGCATCGAAGCCGCTTCGACCCGGATCCGCGAATGCGTCAAACAGTATGCGGGACAGGCCGGCCCGCCATCGAGCCCTCCGCCCTCCGCTGCCACGCCCCCCGCTGCCGGCCCGGCGAACCCGCTCGTCGCATCGATCCAGCTCCTGCTGGCGCGGCTCGGCTACGACCCGGGCTCGCCGATCGGAACCCTCGGCGTCAAGACGAACATGGCGATCGCTGCCTTCCAGAAATCCCTGGGTGAACCCGGCGACGGCCTGCCGTCGGAAGCGGTCCGCGCGAAACTCGAGAAGGCCGTCGCAGTGCGCAGCGCCGCCGCGACGCCGCCGACAGCGGCGCCGGACGCACCGAGGAAGATCGCGGCGGCCAGTACGGGAACGGGCTTCTACATTTCACCGGACACGCTCATCACGAACTTCCACGTGATCAACGGCTGCGCTGAAATACGCATTCGCAAGAGCGGCGCCCAACTGGGGAGCGCCCGCGTCGTGGCCGCCAGCCAAAGCGACGACCTGGCAGCCCTGCGCACGAGCGTCGCGTCCAAGGCTTCCCTGAAACTCCGCGTCGGCGCACCGATCAAGCCCGCCGAAGCGGTGATGGTCTTCGGCTATCCGCTGGCGGGCGCCTTGTCGTCGACCGGCAACACCACGCTCGGAAACGTGACCGCCCTCACCGGCCTCAGGGACGATTCGCGCTACATCCAGATCTCCGCCTCGGTCCAGCCCGGCAACAGCGGCGGTCCGGCCGTCGACGACTCAGGCCGGCTGATGGGTGTGGTGGTATCGAAGCTGAACGCGGTGGCGATCGCGCGATCGACGGGCGACATCCCGCAGAACGTCAACTTCGCGATCAAGGTCTCGACCCTCGCCAACTTCCTCGAGGCCCATAACATCGCCTACGAAGCCGACAGCGCCACGCACGACCTCTCGAACACCCAGCGCGCCGAGCGTACGGAAGCCGCCAGCACCCAACTCGAATGCTGGAAATGATCCTGGGCTGACCGGACGGGGCCCCAAAATTCCCAGAGTTTCCCGACCGGTCGGGAAGCCTCCGATGCCGATGGCTGAACGATTTGAGGAGATTCTTCCCACTTTCCGCGACTCTATCTGGCGACCGCGCGCGGGAAAGGATGGCGGAGGGAAAGGAACTGGCTTCAAACTCTCTCTGCGTAGCGGGGCGGGACGCTGCGGGCCCCTGCGCGGGCGCAATTGGCGCCTCGGAGACCGAGCACTCCGGCCGCCTTTTCATCTGGGCCTTCATGATGCGGTTTTCGGCCGCCATGTATTCGTTCCGCGCCAGCAGCTCCTGGTCCACCGTCCCCGTCACGTAGGCCAGGATGCGCGCCCAATCCATAACCGCCCCCTGCCCCGACTCTCGACG